>DASQLI010000140.1:0-40029 GCA_035630075.1 Microlunatus sp. | reverse complement strand
GCCGGTGACGAGTCCGAGGAGGTGGTGATCGCGGTGCGCTACGACGGGGAGGACCTCGACGAGGTGGCCGCGCTGCTCGGACTGAGCGTCGGCCAGCTGATCGAGGAGCACACCAGCCGCTCCTGGCGCTGCCGGTTCATCGGGTTCACCGCCGGATTCGGCTACCTCGAGCCGGACCGCCCAGGGCTGGTGGTGCCGCGACGCGACGAGTCCAGGACCGCTGTGCCGCCGGGAGCGGTGGCGCTGGCCGACGGCTACAGCGCGGTCTACCCGCGCCGGGCCCCGGGTGGTTGGCAGCTGATCGGCACCACCGACACCGTGATGTGGGACCTGGATCGGCCACGCCCGGCCCTGCTCGCGGCCGGGACCCGGGTCCGGTTCGTGCCGGAGGACCACTGATGACCAGCACACCGTCAGCTCCCACATCGTCGTCGCCGCCACCTGCGACGCCGACTGGGGCGCTGCGGGTGGTGGCTGCCGGCCCCGGCGCCACCATCCAGGATCTCGGTCGGCCGGGCTGGTTCTCGGCCGGTGTGGGGGTGTCCGGGGCGGCCGACGCAGCGTCGCTGCGACTGGCCAACCGGCTGGTCGCCAACGACGAGGCAGCCGCCGGGGTCGAGTGCGTCCTCGGCGGCCTGCAGCTGGAGGCGCTGAGACAGGTCGTCGTCGCGGTGACCGGCGCGAGCGCTCCGATCACCGTGGACGACACCGCCGTCGCGCTCAACTCCGTGCTCCAGCTGCGACCGGGCCAGTCACTCCGGCTCGGCCTGGCCAGCGCCGGACTGCGCGTGTACGTGGCGGTCCGCGGCGGGGTCGCCGTCGAGCCGGTGCTGGGATCACGCAGCCGCGACACCATGGCCGGCATCGGACCCGAGCCCCTGCAGGCGGGCGACGAGCTACCGATCGGTCCACCGCCCGCGAACTGGCCTGTTGTCGACCTCGCTCCGCTGGCCCCGGTGACCACCGGACCGTTGTCCGCCCGGGTCCGGCTCGGCCCTCGCGACGACTGGTTCACCAGGCCCGAGGACCTCTTCGAGGGTCATTGGCAGGTCACCGATCGGCTCGACCGCGTCGGCGTCCGGCTGGAGCGACCCGACGACCAGCCGGCCCTCACCCGGCGCGACAGTCGCGAGCTGCCGACCGAGGGGATGCCGCTGGGGGCCATCCAGGTGCCCCCGAGCGGCGAACCGGTCGTCTTCCTCGCCGATCACCCGATCACCGGCGGCTATCCCGTGATCGGCGTGGTGAGTGAGGCCGACCTCTCGGTCGTCGCCCAGGCCCGACCTGGTCAGCGGCTGAGCTTCGTCCCGGTCCGAGCCCGGCCGCGCTGATGCGGCTGGCGTGATCAGCCGGTCGCCGAAGGGCTTCCGGCCTGTCGATCCTCGCGATCTTGGTCTTCGCGCCGGCGCTGGGGCTGCTGCTGAAGGCGGTGCTGCGGACCTGGAGAGCAGGGATCAGCTGGAGGTCACCAGTGCGGACATGCTCGGGTTGCTCCATGCCGATAGCGACGGATGGCCGAGCAACCTGGGCGCTCAGCCCTCGTACGCGACGATCCGGGCGTGCAGCAGCTCCCGCTCGGCCGGGTTGTCGGTCAACGACAGCGCCCGTACGTTGGCCTCCCGCGCCCGGTCATGATCACCGAGCTCGGCCAGCAGCTGCGCCCTGGTCGCGTGCAGCAGGTGGTAGTCGGCCAACCGCTCGGCGACCGAGTCCACCTCGGCCAACGCCGCCGCGGGACCGGAGACGTGACGCAGGGCGATGGCGTGGTTGAGGCGCACGATCGGGGACGGCTGGTGGCGGAGCAGCAGGTCGTACAAGGTCAAGATCTGCAGCCAGTCCGTCGCCGCCCAGCTCTCGGCTTCCGCGTGGCAGGCAGCGATGGCGGCCTGCAGCTGGTAGCGGCCGGGTCGGCGCCGCTCCGCCGACCGGGCGAGATAGCCCTCCGACCGGGCCAGCCGCACCCGATCCCAGCGCGAGCGGTCCTGGTCGGAGAGCAGCACCAACCGACCGCGACGGTCGAAACGGGCACTCGCCCTCGCGGACAGGCTCGTGATCAAGGCCAGCAGTCCCCAGGCCTCGGGCTCGTCGGGCAGCGCCCGGGCGACCAGCTCGGCCAGCCAGATCGCGTCGTCGGCCAGGCTGCTGTCCTGCTGCGACAGGTAGCCGGCGTTGTACGTCAGGTAGACGGCGGTCAGCACGTCGTCGAGCCGACTGGCTCGCTCCGACCCGGTCGGGATCTCGAAGCCGATCCCGACCGCTGTGATCTTCCTCTTGGCCCGGACCAGCCGCTGTGCCAATGTCGGCTCCGGAACGAGGAACGCGTGCGCGATCTGCGGTGTCGTCAGACCGACGACGGCCCGGAGCGTCAAGGCCAGCCGTGCCTCGACCCGCAGTGCCGGATGGCAGCAGCCGAACAACATCGGGATCCGGTCATCGAGCGCATCGCTCGGCGGCTCACCCGTGGTCGCCGCCGCGAGCGCGGGGTCGGCGTCCTCCTCCGCGAGCCGGCGAGCCCCGCTCGAGGCGAGCGTGAGTGCGTCGATCGCCTTCTCCTCGCGGACCGAACGGCGCAGCCGGTCGATGGCGTACCGCTTGGCGGTCAGCGTCAGCCAGCCGCCCGGGTTGGCCGGTACGCCGTCGATCCGCCAGCTCCGCAGCGCGGCGACCACTGCCTCCTGGACCGACTCCTCCGCGATGTCGAAGTCACCGATCCTCCGGTACAGGGAGGCCACGATCAGGCCGGCCTCGTCCCGGACGATCTGCGCGAGCGTCACATCCGGGACGCGCTGGACGCGCTCGTCGACCGGTACGAAGGCTGAGTCGACCATCGAGCTCAGCCTCAGCTGTCGTACTGGCTGTAGTCCTCGACAATCGGCCGGATCTCGATGGCGACGCCGGGGAACTCCAGTGAGGGCCAGGACTTGACCAGCGCGATGGCGGCATCGATGTCGGGCACGTCGATGACGCTGAACCCGCCGATGTTCTCCTTCGCCTCGAGGAATGGCCCGTCGACGACGACCGGCGTTCCTTTCTCCCCGGACCGGACTGTGGTGGCCGTCTCCGGCCCGAGCAGCTGAACGCCGGCGTCGGCGAACGCCGCGGCGTTCTGCCCGAACCAGGCGTAGATGGCCTGGTAGACCTCTTGCTGACGCTCCGCCGGGATGGCGGCGTCGAGGTCGGGCCGGTTGGTGTACATCAGGACGTACTTCATGGTGGTGCTCCTCACCTCGGAGTGATTCTGACACCCCCACTACGTCCGAGGTCGCGGGTAATCGACACCTCCGCAGAACTTTCTCGGTCAATATCCACATCCGATCCACGACTTCGGAGATCTCCAGCCGTGCAGGTCCCAGCAGTCCGGTCGTCGTCCCCGGCACCACCGTCCTCGAGAAGGAGCCAGTGCAACCAGAACCCACATGACATCTGCAGAACCTCCTTCTCGATCGACCGGCGCTCGTCCACGGATTACCTCATCTGGGTCTGCGGCGATCGGGCCGCCTGATCGCGAGACCAGGACGGCATGGCCGGGTTCATCACCCATGTCGGCGTCACCACTCGACTCCTAGAACGGCCAGACCCTCCTTTCTGCATCGAGAGGTGCCTGGACTTCGTTTCGACCCAGGCGAAAGAGCATCTGGGCACCTGTGGATGCCACCTTGTCGACGTCGCCGCAGCAGCCAGCCTGAGGGTCGATCTCGCCGCGCCCTAGGGCCGACGGCCGGCGCGGTTGTGGCATCCGGTCCGAATCCGGTTCGGATTCCACTGCCCCCTTTCGGGCAGAGACTGCGCTCAGCGGCGGCCGGTCATCACAGGTCGTGCAGCTCGACCGTCAGCAATCGGGACCCAACTAGGCCGGTCTCGTACGGGTCGGAACGGCCACGTCGACGTCAGTCCAGACCTCGATGAGCTCGACGACCAGGCCGTCTCGAACAGTGAGGAAGGACGCCACCTCGAAGTGCTGTACGTCCCCTTCCGCCAGACCAGTGACGTGTGCTCGGCCCGCCGCCCGGTCGTGCTCGGCGATGCAGTCCTGCAGCTCGAAACGCTGAAAGCCCGGATAGTCGGCGTTGAAGCGGACCCAGGAGTCCCGGTCGAATGTCTCGCCCGTGTGCACGAGCCGGCAGCGGAAGTCACGATGCAGCAGGCGTGGCAGATCGGACCAGCGATGCTCGTCGATCGCGGAGGACAGGCGGTGCAAGAGCTCGGCAGCTGCCATCCGGCCAGCATGGCAGTCAGCCGACGTGGACAGCGACCCTGCCGCGCCACCTGGCCAGCGTGTCACTCGAGTTGTGGAGTACAAGCACCCCCATTCTTCGCTGGCAGATGCCCTAGGCTCGACCGCCATGGCCAAGCGCAAGAAGCCCTCTCCGCACGGACGCAGCGGCGATCCCCGCAAACGGGCCGCGGAGCGCGAACCAGAAACGGAGCTGAGCGTCGCGGAGGCGACGCCGCAGCTGGACGACGAGGTCGCGGCGGCCCTGGACTCCGGCCATCCGTTCGAGATCGCGATGCTGGCCAGCTCGATGATCGCGGGCCTGGAGCCCGACGACAGCGCTACCAGCGCGGGTGCCGAGGAGCTGCCGCCCCCGGCGGAGTTCGTCCGGATGTTCCTCGGCTCCGACGATGAACGGCTGCAAGCCCTCGCCTGGACCGTCGCCCAGCTGCTGCCGGACCGACGGCTGCGGTCCGAGGTCGCCGCGGCGGTCGCGTCCAGTGCTGTCCCGGACTGGCTGGCCGGGCTCGCGGCCCCGGAGGTGGTGGCCGGCTGGCAGACCACCGACCCCTTGCAGGACTCCTCCGACGTGGTGATCTCGCTGCGGATCGGCGAGGAGGATCTGGCGGTGGTCGGTCTCGTCGACTTCAACAGCGACGGCGCGCTCAAGGACGGCTTCGCTGTGCCCGCTGGGCTGTCGGAGTTCCAGCAGGCCTTCGCCGCGAGCGGGGAGACCGGGATGGTCAACCGCGAGCTCAGCCCTGCGGATGCGCGGACCTGGCTGACCGAGGCGATCGCCGTCGGCCGCGCGGCGCCGGTGCCGTACACCACGGACAGCTGGCCGCAGGCGCGTCCGCTGCTGGAGTGGGCGGCTCGACAGTGCCCACCAGGCGGCCAGGGCTGGCAGCGTCCGGACCAGGCGCCGGTGGCGATCAAGCAGGACGTCGACCGTGTCGTGGCCGAGTTCGCCGCCTCGCCCGAGGGCAACGTTGTCGGCGATCCGGCCGACCGGGCTGTGCTCCGGGATGCTTTGGTCGTGATCGCCGACGAGACCGGAGCCGACCCGCTGCTGCTCAGCGGGGTACGACTCGAGCTGGGTCTGCGGTTGTTGTGGTTGACCACCTTGCACCACGACCTCGACCGGCTGGTCGGGCTGCTGGACACGCTGCGGGCGTACGTGCGATGGGCTCATGCCCGACGCAGCATCCCCGCCGACGACACCGACGTGGCGCTCGCGGTGATCGCTCACCAGGGTGCGGAGTTCATCCGCGACGTCACCGAGCTGCTCGGCGACGACGACTGAGCCGCGGCTGGCGAGTAGCCTGTCGGCAGCGTCGCGTGCCGGTGACAGGCCGTGTCAGGCATGGAGGCGCCGGACCGAAGGAGCTGGCGATGACCTCGTCACCCCCTTCGTCCTCGCGTGACTGAGCGCGAGGCGACCAGGCTGATCGCCTGGAGCACGGAGCTACGCCGGATGCATGCGCGGCTGCGCGAGGCGCTGGGAGCCATCCAGCAGGCACTGATCGACGGGAAGTCAGGTGCTGCTGCGAGTTCCGATCTGCTGCTCTACTGTCGCGGCTTCTGTGCAGCGCTCGACGGACACCACCAAGGTGAGGACCGGAGGCTCTTCCCGGCGATCGAGGCCGCCCACCCGCAGCTGGCGCCCGTGCTCCGCGCTCTCCAGCAGGACCACTCGATGATCGCCCACCTGCTGCACGGACTGCGGGCCGCCGCCACGGACGCAGCCGCGACGCCCGAGCAGCTCGGTCGCCATCTCGACGGGGTGGCCGCGCTGATGGAGAACCACTTCCGGTACGAGGAGGCGCAGCTGCTCACGGTGCTGGAGCACCTCGAGCTGGACGCCACCACCGAGGCGGTGCTGGGGCCGCTGTGACGGCCACCAGGTGAGCGAGCGCTGGCGAGCAGCGAGCCCCGTTGGTTGTCAGAGGTCGGTCGTAGCGTCGCCGACGCCCTCCAGCTCATCGCCGACCGGTTGACCGTCGACCCGCTCCGGCTCGATGCCCGGGATCTGGCCGCGGCCTTCGGCACCGACCTGTTCCGCGTCTGCCGTCCGATTCCGACAACCTGTGCCTGCTGCCGGAGATGGTCGCCGCCTTCGTGCCGTACGCGCATGCCCTGCGCCGGCTGCCGACGGCCGACACGGCCTCGTCGCTGGCGGTCATCGAGCAGTGCCGGAGCGGCTACCTGGCGTCGGTGGACCGCCACCTCGACCGGGGCTTCTGGGATCCGACGAGCCGTTGGGACCAGTGCGATCACGAACCGCTCCGGATCTGGAGCCGCCACCCGAGCCGACGGTGCTGGAGCGGCTGGCCGACGAGGTCGGCGGTGCGGAAGCGCTCGAAGCTCTCACCGTCGAGCCGCTTCCGGACGAGGCAGTCGATCTGACCGAGGTCGCCGAGGACATCCGCGATCGGGTGCAGGCGGCGATCGACTACGCCGACCCGGTCACCGAGCGGGTCTTCGGGCTGGAGGTGCGGACCGCCGTGCGTCGACTCCTGGTGGACAGCGCGGTGGTGGATCCGGCGATCTTCCGCCGCCGCGGTCGACTGGACACTCTCGGCGCCGGAGCCTGCCTCGCCGTCGTGCAGGCGAACCACGTGCTGGGACCACGAGGCAGCATGCCGGCCAAAGACTTCGCGGGGCACTTCGACCTGTCGAGCTCCCCGGTCCACCGCGCAGACACGCTTCGGTACGCCATGACGGGTGGTCGTCGATGCTCGGCTGGAACGAGCCTGCGCAGTCCCCGGTATCTGACGTCACAGCGGCGAAGCCAGATCCTCGCGGCGCGCCGTCGACTCGGTCACGAGGAGGTGATCGATCGGGCAAGCTGAGCTGGTTGTGACGGTGGCACCACGCCCAGCTCATGATCAGATCTTCAGCATGTTGAGTACGGCGCGTTCGATCTTGCCGTGCGTGGTGCCGTCGGACAGATCCTCGTCCAGCGAGGCCAGGCGTGGCGAGATCGTCACGCCGTCGTCGAACAGGTCGACCACGCGCGGATCCACGTACGAGCTCTTGGCCACCGCCGGCGTGTTGCCGAGGTAGGCCGCCACCTCCTTCATCGCGGAGGAGACCGCCTTCTTGCGGGCTGCCTTGGTGGTGGCCCGGCTGTTGGCCTGGGCCAGGGCGACAGCGGCGATCACCGTGCCGTGCCACGTGCGGAAGTCCTTGGCCGACACCTCGCCGCCGACCTGCTCCTTGATGTAGGCGTTGATGTCGGCCGACGTGACGTCCTTCCAGTGACGGCCGTCCTTGTAGGCCAACAGCTCCGGACCACCGCTGCGGCGCCGGATCAGCTCGCGGACGGAGGCCCGGACGAGGTCGTCGGCCAGCGCGACGTAGCGCTCCTGGCCCGACTTGGCCACGAAGTCGAACACGACGGTCCGGTTCTGCAGCGTCACATGCTCCTTGCGGATCGTCGCCAGACCGTAGGAGTTGTTGGCTTCGGCGTACGCTTCGCCGCCGATCCGGAAGAAGCCGAGGTCGAGCAGCCGGAAGGCGGTGGCCAGCGCACGCTCGTACGGCATGCCCTCCTGCTGGAGGTGGAGGGCGACGCGCTTGCGTGCCCGGGGCAGCCGAGCAGCGACCTGCAGCACCCGGTCGTGCTTGGACTCGTCCCGCTTGCGGCGCCACTCGGGGTGGTACAGGTACTGCCGGCGCCCGGCGTCATCGGTCCCCACGGCCTGCAGGTGGCCGTTGGGAGCGGGGCAGATCCACACCTCCTCCCAGGCCGGCGGGATCACCAGGCGCTGACAGCGTTCCATGTCCTCCGGTCCGAGCCGAGCGCCGAGCTCGTCCAGGTAGATGAAGCCGCGACCGGCGCGCCGCCGCGTCCAGCCGCGATCCTTGGGAGACACCGTCCGCAGCCGCACCATGTCCTATTAGTACTCCGCTGTTGACGCTGTAAACCGTCAGGCGTGCCGGAGGTCTTGTCCGGAATGCGGCCGAGGGCGCATGCTCGTCAACAAGATCCGAGGAAGGGGAGAGCCGATGGCCGACACCGACCGGCAGGCCCGATCGACCCACTGGCGCAACGTGTTCGCGCGGGTCCGGGGGACGTTCTCACCGCTGAGCTGGCTGCGGATACCGGACTACGGCCCAGAGGCACCCGAGCAGGCCCGGGAGCAGTGGCTGCGCCAGCTGACCCGCACCCGCGACCTGCTCGAGCAGGCCCGCCAGGTGGTCGCGCGTGGTGGCTGGGCGGGCGGCGGGTCCTGGTTCACGGTTCGCGAGGTCGACGGCAGCGTCCGGAAGGCGTCGCTGGCGGAGTCGTTCGCGCTGCGCTCACCGGCTGCTCCGGTGGCCGGAGCCTGCTTGGTCGCGATCATGATCCGGCTCGCCGACGACCCCGATCGGGTGCCAACCGTCGACGACGTCTGGCGGGCGGTCGACGAGCTGCACGAGGCGATGCACGAGACGCTGGGTCATGTCTCCGCTCCACCCGGGCGTGCCTACGCCGTGGCCCAGAGGCGGGCTCACCTGCGTAGCCTGACCGCCTGGAACGACGACCCGCGCCGGACCAGCGAGCAGGTGCTCGACCTGTTCGACCGCGCCATCGCCCGGACGATCCTCGGATCCGTGGCCTGATCGCCGAGCGTCGACCCGCACGACGACAAGCCTGCACGGCGGCTCGTGACTGGACCATGATCACTTTCCCGCTGCCGGTCGAGAAGAGGGCCCTGGAGCCCTCCCCAGCGGAGGGCCACAGTGCTTACGCTGTCACCCATGGCGATCGGCGCGCTCCGGATCGAGCCGGTCACTCCCGGACACGTCCCGGCGCTCGACGAGCTGTTCGGTCGCGGCGACCCGCGGAACTGCCAGTGCGCCTTCCTGCGGATGACCGCCGCCGACTTCGATGCCGCCGAACCTGCGGCCCGTCGTGAGGTCCACCTGGACGCGATCCGGTCCGCCCACCGGGCGGGCTCCAAGGCCGGTCAGATCGCGCTCGACGATCACGGCCCGGTCGGCTGGGTGAGTATCGGTCCGCGGTCCGACTTCCCCCGGCTGGAGCACTCCCGGTTGCTCGTCTCGGCGACCGGCACCCTGGCGCCGGTGGATGGGCCGCTGTGGTCCGTCGTGTGCTTCGTGATCGCGACCAGAGCTCGTCGTCGAGGAGTGGCGACGGCCCTGCTGCGAGCCGTCGTCGACTGGGCCGCTGAGCAGCAGATCGCCGTGTTGGAGGGTTATCCGGTGGAGACCGAGGGGCAGAAGCGCCCGGGTGCCGCGCTCTGGCATGGCACCGTACGACTGTTCGAGGCGGCCGGCTTCGAGGTGGTGGCGCGTCACTGCGAGCCGTTGTCGACGACGGGACGGGCGGTGGTCCGTCGCACCCTGTGATGACGTGCGGGCCTCAGCCGTGGCGGCGGGCTGACCGAAGCGGGGCCCGGGTCGGTGGGGGAGCGGTCGAGTCACCCACCACCAGCGTCGACGGCAGCATCACCGGCGGCGGGCGCTCGCCGGTGAGCATCTCCTTGACCAGGTGCTCGACGGCCAACCGCCCCAGACCGACACCGGGTGAGTTCATGATCGTCAACGACGGCTGGGTGTAGCCCGCCAGCTCCCGTGAGGTGAGCATCGAGACGATCGAGACGTCCGAGGGCACGGCGACGCCTTGCTGCGTCAGCCCCGACAGCAAGCCGATAGCGGCGAACTCGTTCAGCAGCAGCACCGCGGTGGTGTCGGGGTGCTCGGCGAGCAGTCGTTCGGCCAATGCACGTCCGGCCAACGCGTCCTGGCCGCACTCGACCACCACCGGTTCCAGGCCCCGCCGCTCCGCCTCTGCCCGGAAGGCGCGCTCGGACCGGACGTACGGGCCGTAGTTGTAGTAGCTCTTCGAGGTCTGGCTACCGGTCGCGAACACGATCCGTCGGTGCCCGAGGCCCGATAGGTGTTCGATCGCATCCCGCGTGGTCTGCTCGAAGTCGATGTCGACGTGCAGACTGCCGCTCGGGTCGGCGGTGCGACCGATCAGCGCGTAGGGCGTCCCGCTGGACTGCAGGGCCGGCACCCGGGGGTCGTCCAGCTGGACCTCCATCAAGATCACCCCGTCGACGAGCTGCTGCCCGACCAGCTCGGTCAGCTCGGGTCCATCGTTCGACCCCGGCCAGATCATGAGGTGGTAGCCGTGCTCCCCTGCGGCCTGGGCAGCGGCGTTCATGAACTCCATGCCCGACCCACCGAGCCGGTGGTCTCGCGCCGGATAGGCCAGGGCGAGGATGCGTGTCCGGCGGCTGGCGAGGGCCCGAGCGACGGCGTTCGGCCGATAGCCGAGCTCGGCCATCGAGGCCTCGATCCGCGCCCGGGTGGCTGCGGTCACCGGTTTGGTGTTGTTGACGACGAACGACACGGTGGCGATCGAGACGCCGGCGTGGTCAGCGACCTGCCGCATGGTCGGCATCGCCGTCCTCCGCTCCCGAACCCTGACTCCTCGATATCGATCGGGCCAATTCTCCGGCACAGGTCTTGACACTGCGCCGAGTTGCCAGACAAACTCGTGCACCGGTAGCAGTTAATCGCTTTACCGCCTCTCCCACAAGTCTTCGTCCACCCAGGTCAGGGGCCGGTTAACCGCTTTGACCGAGATGTGTCGACCACAGCAAAGGAGCTGCACTGATGACCGCGATGCCCACCCTCCGACGACGGCTGCTGACCGCCGCCGCTCTGGCCGCCCTCACCCCGCTGGCGCTCTCCGCCTGCGGCGGCGGGGACTCCGACTCCAGCGGCAGCGAGACCACCGAGACCGTCGACAGCCTGACCGTTCTCGACTACTACACCGAGGACCCAGGCCACACCCAGACCGGGGACCAGCTGACCAAGTGCGGCACCACGATCGGCGTCGCCAAGATCGACCATCAGTCCGTGCCGGGTCCGACGCTGATCCAGAAGGTGCTGCAGCAGGCCTCCTCCCAGACCCTGCCGGACGTGTTGATGCTCGACAACCCCGACATCCAGCAGATCGCCGAGACCGGCGCGCTGGCTCCGCTGGAGGACTACGACCTCAACGCCGAGGGCTTCGCCGAGGGCCCGGTGGCCGCAGCCACGTACGACGGCAAGCTGTACGGCCTGCAGCCGGGGGCCAACACGCTGGCGATCTTCTACAACAAGGACGTCCTGGAGAAGGCCGGTGTCGAGCCGCCGAAGACCTGGGACGAGCTGAAGGCCACGGCCAAGAAGCTCACCACCGACAAGCAGTACGGTTTCGCCTTCAACGCCACAGCCGACTACGAGGGTGCCTGGCAGTTCCTGCCGCCGATGTGGACCAACGGGGGCGATGAGACGAATCTGAAGTCTCCCGAGGTGGCCGGGGCCCTGCAGCTCTGGAAGGACCTGGTCGATGAGGGCTCGGTGTCCAAGAGCGCCATCAACTGGAAGCAGTCCGACGTGAACGACCAGTTCATCGCCGGCAAGGCGGCGATGATGCTGAACGGTCCCTGGCAGATTCCCTCGCTGGACAAGGCCAAGATCAACTACGGCGTGGCGACGTTCCCGATCAACACCGCGGGCCAGACGTCGGTCGCGCCGCTGGGTGGTGAGGCCTGGACGGTGCCGGTGACAGGCAACGAGGCCAAGATGGCCAAGGCTGCCGAGCTGGTGGCGTGCATGAACACCGACGAGAACCAGATGCTGCGGGCCAAGCAGGGCGGCTTGGTGCCCACCAAGCTGGCCCTCGCCGACCAGTACAAGGCGGAGGTTCCTGAGATGGCCGGCTTCGTCGACGCGGTGGCCACGGCTCGGGCGCGAACCGGCAAGCTCGGCGCCAAGTGGCCGGAGACCGCCAAGACCATCTACACCGGTATGCAGCTCGTCCTGACCGGACAGGCAGCTCCCGCCGACGCCATGGCCAAGGCTGGCGCCAGCTGATCGGTGACGTAGCGAAAGGAGTCGACGACATGTCGGACACCCCCGTTCTCGCCGCTGCCTCGACCACCGCCGCCACTGCTCCGTCGCCGCCCCGCCGCCGGGGTGGGCGGCGACGCGAGCAGATCGCCAAGGTCTTGTTCGTGGTCCCCGCTGGACTGACCATTGTCGCCCTGTTCGGCTACCCGGTGATCAAGAACCTGACCATGAGCTTCCAGGAGTACACGCTCCGGACGTTCTTCACCGGCAAGGCGCCGTTCGTCGGTTTGGCGAACTACGCCGAGGTGGTGTCCGACGACGTCTTCAGCAAGGCGCTGGCCAACACCGCGCTGTTCACGATCGGCTCGATCATCGGACAGTTCGTGCTGGGCATGCTGCTGGCCCTGTTCTTCCACAAGAACTTCCCGCTGAACGGCGTGCTGCGGGCTCTGTTCCTGCTTCCGTGGCTGATCCCGATCATCGCCGGGACCGCCGCGTGGCGGGCGCTGCTGGAGCAGGACAGCGGGATCGTCAACCTCGCGCTGGAGCGGGTGGGGATCCTGGACAGCCCCGTCCCGTGGCTGACCTCGCCGGACGTCGCCCTGGTCTCGGTGATCCTGGTCAACATCTGGCTGGGCATCCCGTTCAACCTGACCCTGCTGTACAGCGGCCTGCAGGACATTCCCGAGGAGCTGTACGAAGCAGGCGAGCTGGACGGTGCGACCGGCTGGAAGGCCTTCTGGCACATCACCTGGCCGAACCTGCGAGCAGTGGTCAGCGTGGTGCTGATGCTCGGCGTGATCTACACCCTCAAGGTGCTGGACATCATCCTCGGTCTGACCCAGGGCGGGCCGGCGAACGCCACCCAGACGATCGCCACCCAGTCGTACCAGCGCTCGTTCGTGGAGTTCAAGTTCGGCGAGGGCGCCGCTCTGTCCAACATCTTGATCCTGATCTCGCTCGTGTTCGCCATCGTCTACCTGCGCGCCACCCGGCGTCAGGTCGATGAGTAAGGAGCTGCGACATGTCTGCAGGTGCTCACAACACCCCCGCGCGGCGGGGTCTCCGCACTGCGCTCGCCATCGTGTTCCTCGCGATCCTGCTGTTCCCGGTCTACTGGATGTTCAACATCTCGTTGCAGCCGAGTGGCGGCACGCTGGTCTCCAACTTCTTTCCGGCCGATCCCAGCCTCGACGGCTATCGGGTGGCCATCGAGGATCAGGGCGGCAACCTGGTCACCAGCTTGATCATCGCTTCCGGGACCGTGCTGCTCACCTTGTTGATCGCTGCGCCGGCGGCGTACGCGCTGGCGCAGTTCCGGTTCCAGTGGATCAACTGGGCGCTGCTGGCCATCCTGATCTCGCAGATGATCCCAGGCATCGTGATCGCGAATGGGCTCTACTCCGTCTACGAGAGCCTGGGACTGCTCAACTCGATTCCCGGGCTGATCATCGCCAACGCCGCCAACACCGTGCCCTTCGGCATCTTGATCATGCGCTCGTTCATGCTCGGGCTGCCGCCCTCGATCGTGGAGGCGGCCCGGGTCGACGGGGCCGGTCTGGTCCGGTCCTTCCTGTCCATCGTGGTGCCGATCAGCCGGAACTCGTTGATCACGGTCGGCCTGTTCTCCTTCATCTGGGCGTTCGGGGACTTCATCTTCGCGTTGACCCTGACCACGAAGGGCGACATCGTGCCGGTGACGCTCGGTCTCTACACCTACCTGGGAGCGCACATCTCCAACTGGAGCGCGGTGATGGCCACCGCCATGCTGGCTTCCATCCCGGCGATCGTGCTGCTGGTCATCGCTCAGAAGTACATCGCCGCCGGCGTCAGTGGCGGCGCCGTCAAGTAGCCGCCTCTGTGATTCACCCGGATCACCGACAATCCGAAGGAACACCCATGTCCAGCACCGACACCTCGACCCTGCGCGTCCTCGTCTGGGGTGAGAACCGCCACGAGCAGATCGAGCAGCACGTCCGCGATCTCTACCCGGACGGCATGCACACCACCATCGCCGAAGGCATCGGCGAGTTCCTGGCCGGGGCCACGGTGGCGACCACCACCTTGGACGAACCCGAGCACGGGCTCACGGAGGAGGTGCTGGCGGACACCGACGTGCTGGTCTGGTGGGGGCACGCCGCCCATGGCGAGGTCGCTGACGAGGTGGTCGAGCGGGTGCATCAGCACGTGCTGTCCGGGATGGGCCTGTTGGTGCTGCACTCCGGCCACTGGTCGAAGATCTTCGGCAAGCTGATGGGCACCACCTGCACCCTGCGCTGGCGCAGCGAGCAGGATCGTGAGCTGGTCTGGACGGTCAACCCCACCCACCCGATCGCCCAGGGCGTGCCGAACCCGATCATCATCGACGCCCAGGAGATGTACGGCGAGTTCTTCGACATCCCCGCCCCGGACGAGCTGATCTTCATCTCCTCCTTCACCGGGGGCGAGGTGTTCCGCTCCGGCTGCACCTTCCGGCGTGGTCACGGCAAGATCTTCTTCTTCTCCCCCGGTGATCAGGATTACCCGGTGTACCACCACAAGGACGTACGCCGCGTGATCGCCAACGGCGTGCAGTGGGCGCGCAGCGAGCTGCCGCAGCGAGCCATCCCGACCCTGCTGCGCTACAACACCGAGGACTTCTTCCACGGTCACGGCTACACCGGACCGATCGAGGACCACGACGGTGAGTGAGGCCCCACTGCGGCTTGTCCAGGTCGGGGCGGGAGGCATGGGCCGGGCCTGGCTCGCGACCATCGCCGCCAACGCCGACGTCGAGCTCGTCGGCTTGGTCGACCTGAACACCGACGTAGCCACCGCCGCGGCAGCTGAGGCCGGCTTCGGCGACGTGCCGGTCGCCGCGTCGGTGGCCCATTTGCTGGCCGGCGGGTCGGTGATCGACGCGGTGATCAACGTGACCGTCCCCCGCGCCCACCACCCGGTGAACACCGCGGCGCTGGCGGCCGGGCTGCCGGTGCTGTGCGAGAAGCCGCTGGCGGAGTCGGTCGCCGAGTCCTTGTCCATGGTTGCCGCCGCCGAGCTGTCCGGGCAGCTGCTGATGGTGTCGCAGTCCCGCCGCTACTGGCGGGCGGTCACCACGTTGCGCGGCCAGCTCGCCGAGCTCGGCCCGGTCGCGTCGGCGTCCTGCCGGTTCTTCAAAGCTCCGCACTTCGGCGGTTTCCGGGAGCAGATGGCCTACCCGCTGTTGGTCGACATGGCGATCCACCAGTTCGACCTGGCCCGTCATCTGATCGGCGCGGAGCCCACGTCGGTCTTCTGCCGCTCCTTCAACCCGGTCTGGAGCTGGTACGCCGGCGATGCCGCCGCCTCGGTGATCTTCGAGTTCGGTGACGACGCGACCTTCACCTTCGACGGCTCGTGGTGCGCGCCCGGACTGGAGACGTCCTGGAACGGCGACTGGCGGTTCGGGACGGCACGAGGGACCGTGAGCTGGGACGGCGACCACGCACCGGTCGCCGAGACCAGTGACGGGCAGCCGCTGGCCAACGCTCTGCCCGACGAGCCGGAGCAGATCGCCGGGTCGTTGACCGAGTTCATCCGGGTGCTGCGCCGAGGTGGGGTCCCGAACGGCGAGGTGCACAGCAACGTGCTCAGCGTCGCCATGGTGGAGGCGGCTGTCCGCTCGGCACAGACCGGGCAGCGGGTCTCGCTGGCCGGCGTGGTCGAGGACGCGCACGCCCAGGCACTCGACGCCGAGCGGGATCCGGCCGTCCGTGAGGTGCTGTCAGGATGGTCGTCGGTGCAGGAGAAGGTGGGCCTGCCGGCGACGGGACGAGAAGGTGGGCGGCCGACGGCGGTGTCGGCCGGAACAGGAGGGGTCTGATGAGCAACGTGCTGCGGGTCGGGATGGTCGGGTACGCCTTCATGGGTGCGGCACACTCCCAGGGGTGGCGCAATGCGCCGCGGTTCTTCGACCTGCCGGTCGGTGTGGAGCTGACAGCGGTCGCCGGCCGCAACGCCGAGGCGGTTCAGGCCGCAGCCGACCGGATGGGGTTCGCGTCGACCTCCACGGACTGGCGTGAGCTGCTCGACCGGGATGACATCGACCTGATCGACATCTGCACTCCCGGTGACACGCACGCTGAGATCGCCATCGCGGCGCTGCGGGCCGGCAAGCACGTGCTCTGCGAGAAGCCGCTGGCCAACACGGTCGACGAGGCCGAGGAGATGGCGGCGGCTGCCCGTGAGGCAGCCGCGCAAGGGGTGTTCGCCATGTGTGGTTTCACCTACCGCCGCACCCCCGCGTTGGCGTACGCCCGACGCTTGATCGAGCAGGGTCGGCTGGGCACCATCCGGCAGGTCCGCGGGCAGTACCTGCAGGACTGGCTGCACGACGAGAACGCGCCGATGACCTGGCGTCTGGACAAGTCCAAGTCCGGCTCGGGTGCGCTCGGCGACATCGGTGCCCACCTGGTCGACACCACCCAGTGGCTGACCGGGCAGTCGATCACCGGCGTGTCGGCTCTGCTGGAGACCTTCGTCAAGACCCGGCCGGTGGCCGGCGAGCGGTCCGGGCTCGGCGGGACTGGTTCGGCCGACGCTCCGCGGGCGGACGTGACGGTCGACGACGCCGCGGTCTTCAGTGCGCGGTTCGCCGACGGAGCGATCGGGGCGTACGAGGCGTCCCGCTTCGCCCTGGGTCGCAAGAACGCCTTCCGGGTGGAGGTCAACGGCACCGAAGGCTCGCTCGCGTTCGACTTCGAGTCCAACAACGAGCTGCAGTTCTTCGACGGCACCGAGCCGGCAGCGGAGCAGGGCTTTCGCCGGATCCTGGTCACCGAGCCCGACCACCCGTACGTGGCCGCCTGGTGGCCGCCCGGTCACGGCCTCGGCTACGAGCACAGCTTCACTCACCAGGTGGTGGACCTGGTGACCGACATCGCCGAGGGCCGACAGCCGACCCCGTCCTTCGACGACGGTCTGCAGGTCCAGCGGGTGCTGGCCGCCGTCGAGACCAGCGCGGAGAACTCCTCCGCTTGGACCCCGGTCTGAAAGCGCCTGCTGAGTCTGTCGGAGCACCATCACGCGTGCTGAGCCAGTCGAAGCACAGTCGTGCTGAGCCTGTCGAAGCACAGTCACGCGTGCTGAGCCTGTCGAAGCACCAAGCCCTTCGACGGGCTAAGGGGCGCGGATCTTGGCCCTTCGACAGGCTCAGGGGGAGGACCTCCGGCACCGGGGCCCTTCGACGGTCTCAGGGCGCGGCCCTGTTCTCTCTCCGTGCGCGCTGCAGCCCGCGCGGAGCTGGTGGGTGGTGAGTGTTTACGCTGTAAAACATGACTGCAACGCAGATCCGGTTCGGCTACACCTTGATGACCGAGCAGAGCGGACCGAAGGAGCTCGTCTCGTACGCGGTCGACGCCGAGCGGATCGGCTTCGACTTGCTGGTCTCCAGTGACCACTACTCGCCCTGGCTGACCACCCAGGGACACGCTCCGTACGCGTGGACCGTGTTGGGCGCGGTCGCGCAGGCCACCAGCCGGGTCGAACTGGCCACCTACGTGACCTGCCCGATCCAGCGCTACCACCCGGCCGTTGTGGCCCAGAAGGCGGCGACCCTGCAGGTGCTCGCCGACGGTCGGTTCCTGCTCGGCCTGGGTTCCGGTGAGAACCTCAACGAGCACGTCACCGGCGAGGGTTGGTCACCGATCGACCAGCGTCAGGACATGCTCGTCGAGGCCATCGAGATCATCCGCGAGCTGCACACCGGCGAGCTGACCACCTGGGACGGCGACTACTTCCGGGTCGACTCGGCCCGGATCTGGGACTGCCCCGACGGTGGCGTACCGCTCGGCGTCGCCGTGTCCGGTGAGAAGTCGATCGAGCGGTTCGCGCCGCTGGCCGACCACCTGATCGCCGTCGAGCCCGACGCCGAGCTCGTCTCGAGCTGGCACTCCCAGGTCGGCCGGGAGACGTCCCGGGCCATCGGGCAGATCCCGATCTGCTGGGATCCCGACCGGGACGCCGCGCTCGCCAGGGCGCACGAACAGTTCCGGTGGTTCGCCGGTGGGTGGGCCGTCAACGCCGACCTGCCCACTCCGGCCGGCTTCGCGGGTGCCTCGCAGTTCGTCCGGCCCGAGGACGTGGCCGAGACCATCCCGTGCGGTCCCGACCTGGATCAGATCGTCGAGGCCGTCAAGCCCTACTGGGAGGCCGGCTTCACCGACATCGCCCTGGTCCAGGTGGGCGACGACGGCCAGCAGCGCTTTCTCGACGAGGCCGCCGGGCCACTGCTGGAGGCGCTGCGCTCCGCCGCGCCGTAGATCTCAGCCGATCCCGATCTGCTGGACTGGCTGCCTGCGCGACGAGGTGTCCTTCGACGGCTCAGGACACATTTGACGGCTCAGGGCGCGGTCCTTCGACAGGCTCAGGACACATTTGACAGGCTCAGGACGCGTTCGAGGGGCTCAGGACATTGGTCCTTCGACAGGCTCAGGATGCGACCAGTCACGTCGGTAGCCGACCGGTGAGGGTTCAGTAACGGCTACCGATGTCTGGCGCGACGGCTGACCGGCTCAATGGTCAGCATGAGAATTCTGTTCACCGCCAACCCGCTCGTCGGACACGTGTACCCGATGTTCCCGCTGATGTACGCCGCCGAGGAGGCCGGGCACGAGGTCGTGATGGCGACCGGCGCGGAGATGATCGCCGAGGTACGACGCCGAGGGTTCACCACCTGGACGGTCGGCCCGTCCTTCGACGAGGCTGCCGCCGAGCTCCGCGAGGCGAGTCGTGACGGTGGGATCAAGCCGGGCGAGGAGCTCGGTCAGGACGCCGTCTACCTGTTCGCCCGGCCGGCCGTCCGGCGAGCGCTCGATCTGATCCCGCGCGCCGCCGCCTGGCGACCCGACCTGGTGGTCAGCGAGATCACCGAGTTCGCCGGTCGGGAGGCAGCGATCGCCACCGGGGCCCTGTCGGTCACCCACGGCTTCGGCACCCACGTGCCCCATTCCCGGCTCTTCGCCAATCTGATCTTCGAGCACGTCAGCGCCGGTCTGGGCACCCCCAACCGCCGGCACGTCTTCGAGACCGGCCTCTACCTGGACCCGTGCCCACCCGGTCTGCAGTCCGACGAGTTGAACGGCCTCGACATCCGGCCGATCCGCCCGAGCAGCGGCCAGATCGTGCCGGGGGATCGGCTGCCGCAGCAGTTCCTCGAGCTACCCAAGCGACCGGTCGTCTACCTCACCCTGGGCACCGTGGTCAACGACCCCGAGCTGGCCCGCAGTGTCCTGGACGCGATCGAGGACCTGCCGATCTCCATCGCGGTGACGACCGGTCCGGGTGTGGACCCAGCCATCCTGGGCGCTCGGCCGGACAACGTGGCGGTCGCTGAGTTCGTCCCGCAGGCGCTGATCCTGCCGTACGCCTCGGCGGTGGTTTCGCACTCCGGTTCCGGCACCATGCTGGGCGCGCTGGCCGCGGGCCTGCCGCAGGTCTGTCTGCCGCGCGGTGCCGACCAGTTCGCCAACGCAGACCGGATCAGAGCGGTCGGCGCCGGCATCCGGTTGCTGCCGGACGAGCTCAGCCCCGCCAGCCTGCGTACGGCACTGCGGGCGGTGCTCTACGACGACGTCTACGTGCAATCAGCGCAGGCTCTGCAGGCGGAGATCGCGGCCATGCCGAGCTCGGCCGAGGTGCTGGCAGAGCTGGTGGAGCTGACCGCGCCGTCGGCGTTGACCGCCTGACCACGGGCCTACGCCCACAACCTCCCAAACCGCCTGAGCTACCTCAGCTACCTCAGATCCCGTCCGACGAGAGAAGGCCTGATATGTAGGCATGCCGGTGCGAGAAGATGGGCAGTTTGCACGATGTCGGGAGGGCCGCCTTAGAACGACTGTAGAGGTGTCGGATCGTCAAGGAGGCACCTCTCATGAACCACGACTACGTGACCAGCCTGCTGGTCCAAGAGCGCCTGGCCGGGTTCCGCCACGAGGCGGAGCAGGACCGGCTGGGCCGACTCGCCCGCGCCGGGCAGCCGCAGCAGCGGCGTTGGTGGGAGCGGCTGATGCTGTTCCGCACCTTCCAGGTGACGGGCGCTCACCGGCCCGCCGCCACCGTCGCCGCCAGCGAATCCCCCTGCTGAGCGGCGGCGGTGAGCGGCGTACCCACCGGTGGTGCCGGGGCGGCGGTCGGGGAAGGCAGCGCTGCCGACCTCCCCACCGGAATCGACTCGGCGGTGTCGGACGGCGGTGGCACGATGAAGGACGTGGTCCGACATCTCCCGCCGCGCGCCGGCGACGGAGCCGGCGCTCGCACGTCCGCGCGACCCGACGGCCCGTCGGCATCGGCGACCAGCCGCAACGGCTCCAGCGGAGTCGGCCTCGTGGGTCGGGTGGCGGAGCTCAGCCGGTTGCGTGAGCTGCTCGACAGTGTCCTGGTCGACGGCAGCAAGCTGGTCCTCGTCGGTGGTGACGCCGGGTCTGGCAAGACAACCGTCGTCGACGCCTTCCTGCACGAGCTCGCCACCACGTCCTCCGACCGACAGGCCCAGGTGATCCGCGGCCAGTGCGTGCCGCTGGGAGGTGAAGGCCTCCCCTACGCGCCGATCGCCGGCGCCCTGCGGGCTCTCGTCGCTGCCCATGGAGCCGAGCAGGCCCTCGACTGGGCCGGCGCGAGCCGGCTCGGTCTCGGAGTGGTCCTGCCCGACCTGATCGCCCCGCCGAGCGAGCCGGCGACCCTGCGTCTGCAGCTCTTCGAGGCCGTAGCCCGGTTGTGGGAGGGCGCGACCCAGACCGGTCCGCTGGTGGTGGTGATCGAGGACCTGCATTGGGCCGACGAGTCGACCAGGCACCTGTTGCGGTTCCTCACCGGCGCCCTCACCGATGCTCCTGTGCTGGTGATCGCGACCTATCGCACCGACGAGCTGGACCGCCGCCACCCGCTGCGCCCGTTCCTGGCCGAGATCGGTCGGCTGGCCGGCGTGGTGCGACTGGAGATCGCCGGGCTGAGCCGCGGTGAGGTGGCCGAGTTGCTGACCCAGCTGCTCGGCCGCACCCCCAGCGGGGTGGCCACCGCTCTCGTCCACCGCCGCAGCGAGGGCCTGCCCTACTTCGTGGCCGAGCTCGCCAGCTCGGCGTCGCGCGGGTGCGTCGACATGCCCGACACGTTGCGCGACGCCTTGAACGTTCGGATCCAGCGACTCTCCGACCGCGCTCAGGAGACCGTTCAGGTGGCCGCCGTCGCGGGCAACCGGGTCGACCACGCCCTGCTGGAGCTGGCCAGTGACCGGTCTCCGGCCGAGCTCGACGCCGATCTGCGCGAGGCCGTCGACGCCTCGATCCTCACCGTCGACGAGGAGGGTTACAGCTTCCGCCATGCGTTGCTGCGCGAGGTGGTCCACGAGGACATGCTGCCCGGCCAGCACACCCGTTTGCATGCACGATTCGCCATACTGCTGGAGTCGCGGCCGGAACTGGCCCCCGGCACGGCGTCCTTCGAGATCGCCCACCACTGGTCCGCTGCGCACGACGCACCGAAGGCGTTCAGCTGGTCCCTGACGGCGGCCCGGTCCGGATCGTCGGCTCACGTGGAGACCCTGAAGCAGTACGAGCGGGCGCTCGAGCTGTGGGACCGGCTGCCCGACCCGGAGACCGTCGCCGGCTGCTCGCACCTCGCCCTCCTGGACACCGCCTCGCAAGCCGCGCGCGACGCCGGGGAGATCGAGCGCTCGCTGGCCCTCACCAAACAGGCGATCGCCGAGACGACCGACGCCACCCCGTTGACCGACGTCGCCGTCCGATGGTCGGAGAAGGGGCAGCGGCTGTCAAGCCTGATGCGGCCCGGCGCCGTCGACGCGCTGCAGACGGCGCTCGATCTGCTGCCTGCCACCGCTCCTCCGCGTCAGCGGGCGCGGATCCTCAACCATCTGGCGACCGTGTCCGTGCTGGCCGGCTCCGATGCGTACGAGATCGCGCGCGATGCGGTCGCACTGGCGGAGCGGCTGGACGATCCGGCGACCGAGTCGAACGCTCGCAACACGCTGGGGGTCTGTCTGGTCGCGCGCGGCGACGAGGACGCGGGCCTGGCCGAGCTGGTCCGCGCCGGCGAGCTCGCGGGCGGGCGGTTGACGCTGCTGCTGCGCTATCACGTCAACTACTCCGACGCGCTCTGCCTGGCCGGCCGGTACGCCGAGGCAGCCGCCCAGGCGCTGGCCGGCGTCGACGTGGCGGCGGAGCTGGGCCTGGAGCGGTCGATGGGAGCCATGCTCGCCGGCAACGCAGCGGAGCCGCTGATCGCGCTGGGCGAGTGGGACCGGGCGACGAGGCTGATCGAGCGGTCGCTGGAGCTGGACCCACCGGCACACCACGACGCCCACCTTCGCCTGCTGCTGGCGTGGCTCCGGTTGTGGACCGGACGGTTGGCCGAGGCCGAGGAGATCCTCACCGACTTCCGCGGGCTGATCAACGGACCCCAGGTGGCCCCGCAGTACGCGTACGGGGCGATCTGCGGCGACGCGATGCTCGCCCTGGCCACCGGTGACCCGGAGCGCGCCTGGACCGATGCCGCCCAGCTGCTCGACCACTGGGATCTGCACCATGCGGCGCACCACCGCCCGACGTTGTGGATCGCGGCCCGGGCGGCCAGGATGTCCGACCGAGTCAACGTCGCCTTCCGGTCGGCGCGGGTCAGGGAGCTCTTGGCGGCATCGGAGCCGGTGCACAACCGAGAGATCTGGGATGCGGTGATCGGGGCCGAGCTCACCGACGACCTGCTCAGCTGGCGCGCCGCGCTGGCCCAGCTCGAGCAGACCGAGGCGCCGACCTATCTCCGGCCTTATGTCGGGCTCCGACTGGGACAGCATCTGGTCGCGATGCGTCAGCGTGCCGAGGCGGGTGACGTGCTGCGGCTGGCGCTGGAGCGGGCTGAAGCTCTGGGTGCCCGGTTGATCATCGATCCCATCCACGAGCTCGCCCAACGCGCCGGGGTCGAGCTGGGCGACGCGATCCCGGCGACCGCTGCGCCGAGCAGCCCGCTCGCCAGCCTCACCGCCCGGGAGGTCGAAGTGCTGCGGCTGGTCGCGGCTGGTCGCACGAACGGAGAGATCGGCTCAGCTCTGTTCATCAGCACCAAGACGGCGAGCGTGCACGTATCCAACATCCTGGCCAAGCTGAGTGTGAGCTCGCGGGGAGAGGCAGCGGCGATCGCGCACCGAAATGGTCTGCTCGACGACCAAGGCAGGGACGCCACGGTGATCGCGTTGCGCCCCGCCTGAGATCAGTGTTGTCGGATCGCGATGACCCAGCGCTGCGCTAGCCGCCGCGCGCGACCGCGCCGGTGAAGCTCACCGGCTCGTGCTCACCGTCACCGAGGTCGACGGTGACGATGACTCGGCCGAGCGCGGTGAACGGGATCGCGAAGCCGTACCCGGCGGTGGCTTCTTCGCCGGCGGTGACGTGGCCGAGGAAGGCGTTGGCCAGCTCCCCGGTCGGATCGACCACCAGCGGGGCGTCGGTGTCGTCGGCTCCGTACGCGGCGGTGACCAGCACCGAAGCCGCATCGACGGCGGTGACGGAGCCGTTGCGGATCAGCACCGACGCCACCACCATCTGGCCGTGGGTGGTCTCGGCACCGGTCGTCCCGGTGGTCGCCTGCTGCGCGACGGTGCCGACGATCTCGACCTCGACACCATCGTCGTAGCTGGCGATGTCGTCGAAGCCGAAGGAGGAGTCCTCGTCCCCGCTGCTGGAACTGGCAGAGGGGTTCTCCAGGCTCTCGGCGCCCGTCAGGGTGCCGTTCGACGGCCCCGAAGTGGCCGAGGAGTCGTCTCCGGTCGGCATCCGTCCGCAGCCGGCGGACAGCACCGCGAGTGCCAGCAGGGTCGAGCTGATCACGACAGCCCACCGAGCGCCGGGAAGCACCGGCCGTCGGGTGCGATCCTCGGGCCCTCTCATAGCCGAACGGTAGCCCGCTCGGCATCCCTGGCCGGGTGACCATCGGACGTGTCCCGGCCGTGCGATTAGGCTGCGGTCGTGAAGTGGACGTGGGTACTGGCCCTCGGGGCCGTCGCCGGTGGGGTTGTCTGGGCTGCGTACCGGAAGAACCAGAAGGAGCTGGCCGACGCTGCCCTGTGGGCGGAGGCGACCGATCCGGTCGCCCGGCACGGTGGGGAACGCTGAGCCGGCGGACCGTTTCACCTGAACCGGGTGAGCACGCAACCATCAGGTGACGAGCCGGTGTCGTACCGGCGAACTGTTCACATCCTGCTGATACGTTCCATCGCACCATGCCCCTGAACGTGATCTTCGACCCCCCGATCTTGACGCTGTCGGCGGCCGATGAGAGGCGCGGCGCGCCTCAGGCCGAGGCCCTGTTGGCCGAGGCGCTGGCACCGAGCTACACCGTGGCGGCTGAGTCCACCCGGACCGAGATCGTCACCCATCTCGACACCGTCGACGGACGGCTGCACGCCGCCGGCATCGACCTCGCTCACCTCCCGCGTCGACGTCGGCTGCTCGCCCTGACCGATGGTCAGCGGCTCGAGCAGCCAGTCACCGGGACGTGGCCGCGGCTCGCCACCGAGCTTCCTGCGGGTGAGGTGACGTCGTTGGTGGCCGAGCCGAGCTGGATCCGGGCCCTGATCCCGTACGCCACCACCCAGGCGGAGACGACGACGTACGCGATCCGCAACGGCGACGGCAAGACCGTCGTACGAGCGCACTGGACGACCGGGTCGCTGACCAAGCCCGCCTCGGTCGAGCTTCCGGTCAGAGTGGGGATCGAGACGCTGCGGGGGTATGGGGCCGAGTCCGAGCGGGTGCGCCGGGCCCTGGTCAGGAACACTCCGCTGGCGCCGACCGACCTGTCCTGGTTCGCCCTGGTCAGGGGGCTGCCGGCGCTGCGGCCGGCGGTCACCCAGCGGTTCGGGATGCGCCCGGACCAGGCCGCCGACTTCGCGGTGGCCGATGCGCTGCTGGGCTACCTGGCCGAGCTGGACGCCACCGTCGAGGGGATCGTGGCCGATGTCGACTCCGAGTTCCTGCACGACTTCCGGGTCGCTGTCCGGCGGACCCGCTCGGTGCTCAAGCTGCTCGGTGACGTGCTGCCGGCCGGACTGGCCGACCAGGTGGTTCCCGAGTTCCGCTGGCTCGGTGAAGTCACCACCCCGACCCGGGACCTGGATGTGTACCTTCTCGAGCTCGACTCGCTGGCCGCGACCGTCACCCATCCCGACGATCTGACCACCTTCGGGGAGTACGTCCGGGAAAAGCGGACCACCGCGCAGAAGGCGCTGGCCAAAGCCCTGCGATCACGGCGCTACACCGATCTGGTGACCGGCTGGCGCAGGGCTCTGTCCGAGGTGATCGCGCACCCGTCCCATGCGGAGATGACTGCAGCTGCCCTGGCCGAGGAGCGGTTGCACACGAACTTCCGCAAGTGCCGGCGGCGCGCGGCCAAGATCACGGCCGAGTCAGAGTCGGAGCTGATTCACGACCTGCGCAAGGCGTGCAAGGAGATGCGCTACCTGATGGAGGTCTTCAAGCCGCTGCTGGACAAGTCGGCCTACAAGTCCGTGCTCGGCGACTTCAAGGAGCTGCAGGATCTGCTGGGGGAGTTCCAGGACGGCGAGGTGCAGGCGGTGGCACTGCGCCAGTTCGCCCAGGAGATGGTCGACGCCGGCAAGGTCGACGCCAACGCGATCCTGGCGATGGGCGAGCTGTCGGGGAAGTTCGAGGCGCGCCAACGGGCCGCGCGCGAGACGCTGACCGCGCACCACGAGAATTACCTTGGGGCCAAGGCGGCCAAGCACGTCGACCGGCTCGTGTCGGCGTGACCTCGGATGAAGGTCCTTGCCGGAGGCGGTCGATGAAGGTCATAGCCAGCTACAACCTCAAGGGCGGTGTCGGCAAGACCACGGCAGCGGTCAACCTGGCCTACCTGTCGGCCCGCCAGGGTCGTCGGACGCTGCTGTGGGACCTCGACCCGCAGGGGGCGGCGACCTACCTGTTCCGGGTCAAGCCGCGGGTCAAGGGCGGCAGCCCGAAGCTGGTCCGGGGGTCGCGGCCGATGTTGGACGCGATCAAGGCCACCGACTTCATCGGTCTCGACCTGCTGCCCGCCGACTTCACGTACCGGCACATGGACATCGACCTCAACGACCGTCCGAAACCGCAGCGGACGCTGCGCCGGCTGCTGTCCCCGCTGGCCACGGACTACGACGTCGTCATCCTGGACACCCCACCGAGCCTGTCGCTGGTGTCGGAGAACGTGCTGCGAGCCTCCGACCTGGTGCTCGTGCCGCTCATTCCCACGGTTCTGTCGGTGCGCACCTTCGAGCAGCTGGCGCAGTTCACCGCCGAGTTGAAGGGCCGCAAGCCCAAGCTACGCGGCTACTTCTCGATGCTCGATCGGCGACGCAAGCTGCATCAAGAGATCCTGGCCGAGCTGCCGGCCGAGAACCGGCAGGTGAGCCCGATCGCCATCCCGTCAGCCAGCGCGGTCGAGCAGATGAGCGTACGCCGTGAGCCGCTGCCGGCCTACGCCGCCAAGTCGCCGGCCGCCCTCGCCTTCGGGCAGCTGTGGGACGAGGTCGTCGAGCTGCTGAAGCTGCCGGAGGCGGACCCGAGCCCCCACTGAGTCACGCGGGGCGGCTGTCCGCCGGCCTCGGGCCTGCGCTTTCCGTCACTCGAGGAGATCGCGACGTCGCAACCGGTTGATGCCTCCGGCCTCCGTCGAATGACGGAGAACGCGGCGTCCGAGACAGGTCAGCCGACAACGGACCAGCACCTCAGCAGCAGCGCCCCTCGGGGTGCTCCTCCTCGTGCTGCGTACGGTGTCGCCAGTACTCCTTCTCTGACATCGGCTCACCCTCGCCGTGGCGTCCGTGCCAGGCGAGGTAGCCCTCGTACTTGGATCCACCGAGCACGCCGCGGGCGTACCAGCGCAGGCCGGCCCAGACCCCGCGCGCGGTGGTCGTGGCGCGGGATCCGGGAGTGGTCGGCTGAGGGGTGGTCACGAGTGGTATCCGATGCTCAGTGGTGCGCTCGGCGCCTGGGCTGCTCGACCTCGGCCCACTGTTCCAGTAGCTCCTTCTCGGCGCGGGTCGGGATGAAGTTGGCCGGCGCGAACATCTTCGACTCCTGCCGGGGATCCTCCGTCTCGGGAGTGTCGGCTCCAGTCAGCGTACGGACGGTGGAGATGATGGCTGCGGTGATCACGATGATCGCCAAGGTCAAGAAGATGATCGACAAGGTGCCCTGCACGGTCGTGTTGCGCACCACCGCCTCCATCGCCTCCGGAGTCTTCGCCGTGCCCTGGCTGGTCTTCCCGGCGGCGAGCGCGTCCCGGTAGAGCTTGTTCTGCGCCCAGTAGCCGACGGCCGGGACCGGCGAGAAGATCTTGTACAGCGAAGCGGTGATCGTCACCACCGAGGCGAACGCCAGCGGCAGCGCCGGAATCCACAGCCAGGCTCTGACCCCGCCGCGCGCGGCAATGGCCAGACAGACCGCCAGCGCAATCGCCGCCAGCAGCTGGTTCGCGATCCCGAACAGCGGGAAGAAGGTGTTGATGCCGCCCAACGGGTCGGTGACGCCGAGGACGAGAATCGCGCCCCAGCCGGCCACCATCACCGCGGTGCACAGCCAGGACCCGACCAGCCAGGAAGTATCACGGAACCTCGGGACGAAGTTGCCCAGCGACTCCTGCAGCTGGAAGCGGGCCACCCGGGTGCCCGCGTCCACCGCAGTCAGGATGAACAGCGCCTCGAACATGATCGCGAAGTGGTACCAGAATGAGGTGAGGCCGGTGCTGGTCATCTGTTGCATGATCTGGGCCAGGCCGAGTGCGAGTGTCGGGGCACCGCCGGTGCGCGAGATGACCGACTCCTCCCCGACGGCCTCGGCCGTCGAGGTGAGCATCTCCGGTGTCAGGTTGACCCCGACCAGTCCCAGCCCGTTGACGAACGCCGCGGCGGTCTCCGGGGTGCCGCCGGTCACCGCGGCCGAGGAGTTCATGGCGAAGTAGATGCCGCGGTCGATGCTCAGTGCGGCGACCATCGCCATGATCGCCACGAAGGACTCCATCAGCATGCCGCCGTAGCCGATCACCCGGGTCTGCCGTTCCTTCTCGATCAGCTTCGGAGTGGTGCCGGAGGCGATCAGGGCGTGGAACCCGGATAGCGCACCGCAAGCGATGGTGACGAACAGGAAGGGGAAGAGGGATCCGGGCCAGACCGGGCCGTCGGAGCGTCCGGCGAACTCGCTCAGCGGCGGTGCGGTGATCACCGGCCGGACCACGATGATCGCGAGCGCCAGCATGACGATGGTGCCGATCTTCATGAACGTGGACAGGTAGTCACGGGGTGCCAGCAACAGCCACACAGGCAGGATCGCGGCGATGAAGCCGTACCCCACGATCAGCCAGGCGATGGTCAGCCGCTCGAGGTGGAACACCTCCGACCAGAACGGGTTCTCGGCGACCACCGCGCCGAACGCGATGGCGGCGATCAGCAAGACGAAGCCGATGATCGAGACCTCCCCGACCTTGCCCGGCCGCAGGAACCGCAGGTAGCAGCCCATGAACAGCGCGATCGGCACGGTCATGCCGACGGAGAACACACCCCATGGGCTCTCGCCGAGGGCGTTCACCACGACAAGTGCCAGGATGGCGATGATGATCAGCATGATCAACAAGGTGGCCAGGATCGCCGCGACTCCGCCGATCCGGCCGAGTTGATCACGTGCCATCTGACCCAGCGACCGACCGCCTCGGCGCATCGAGAAGAACAGCACCAGGTAGTCCTGCACCGCACCGGCGAGGATCACGCCGATGATGATCCAGATCGTGCCCGGCAAGTAGCCCATCTGGGCGGCCAGCACCGGTCCGACCAGGGGGCCTGCACCGGCGATTGCGGCGAAGTGGTGGCCGTACAGCACCCTGCGGTCGGTGGGTAGGTAGTCCAGGCCGTTCTCCTTGTACTCCGCAGGTGTCGCCCGGGTGTCGTCCGGTCTGGTGATCTTGCGCTCGATCAACCTGCTGTAGAACCTGAACCCGATCAGATAGCTGCAGACGGCTGCGAAGACGAACCAGACGGCGTTGATGGTCTCCCCGCGGAATATCGCGATCATGGCCCAGGCGATCGCGCCCAGCAGGGCGATCGCGCCCCAGATGATGACCCTCTTGGGGGTCCACCTGGCCTGCTTCTCGTCCTGAGCGGCGACGTCGATGCTGGTCGGCGGATGTTCGCGTGATGCCACGGTGTCGGTCACGGGCGGAGCCTCTCGGGAGTGAGGAGCGTTTCGTGCCGACACGTTCTTCCGTCGGTGCGACACGGGACGAACGAGTGAGATTCGTGGAGCTTCGTGACCGCGGAGCGCGGAGCGCGACAGGAAGATACGGTCACGGCCACACTCCTCGATCGGGGAAGGATCGTTCGGGCAGCATCTAACCACTGTGGTCACTGGTACGGAATCAGCGGACTCGCTCCGACTCGGATCGACGCTGGTGTCGTCGGGCAGGAGGCGGGACTACAGACCCGCGTTGGCCGCCCCCCAGCGCAACACCTCCGTCAGTGAGCGGTCGCCGGCGGGCGGATCCTGCAGCCCGGCCTGCCAGCCGTTCGGACCGGTCACACCCACGGTGCGGTTGTTGAGGCTGAACACCCCGTACGTCACGTCGCAGTCGACGGCGCGGGCCAGCACCACGGCTGTGATGGCCGCATTGGCCGTCACCGCGAGGTCGATCAGGGCGTCCCGGAAGCCGGAGTCCTGGCGGATGTCTCGTCCGTAGGTGTCGACCAGCGCCTGGTCGGCCATCCGGACGCCGGCCAGCAGCGCGTCGACGATCGCTCGGAGTGACGGATCGTGGATCACGTCGAGGTAGACCTGTGGCGACAGCAGAGCGTCCACGGCAGCGGAGACCGCACCGCAGCTGGTGTGACCGAGAACGGTGATCATCTTCACCGTCGGCAGATTCGCCACGGCGTAGTTCAGGCTGCCGAGGCATTCACGGCCGGGTACGTTGCCGGCGACCCGGACCACGAACATCGCGTTACCGGCCTGGTTGAACAGCAGCTCGACAGGCGCGCGCGCATCAGCACACGCGAGGACGGCGACGAACGGCTGCTGAGCCAGCCCGGCGCCCTCGACCGGAGGCAACCCGAAGGCCTCGGGACCTACTGAGATGACCTGACGGCCGCCCAGATCGCCGAGCTTGGCGAAGTCGGCGTTCCCGTCCTCCAACCGGAGCCGGGCCTCAGCGGCGGTGCTCGGCCGAGCCGGGCGCGCCTCTCCAGGGAGGGCTTGCCGCCAGACGATCTCCCGCTGTTCGGTCACGAAGCGAGCGTAGTGACCGCTGGCGCGCTGGACCTGCCGGTGCTCATGGTACGATATTACGAAATCACGTAGACGCGAGAGGAGTGCTCGTGCCAGCGAGTCTTGGTTCTCGGCAGTCGCGATGGGTGACGCTGGGGGTGGTCGCGATCTGTGCCGCTGTGTCTCTCGTCGCCGGGGTGGCGTGGCGACCCGCTCCGACCCCGTTGCCTTCCACGCACAGTGGCGACGCAGGGCTGGCGGAGCGCGGTCGTCGGATCGTGGGCGAGGACCGCCCAGCCCTGGCCGTCGCCTGCGTCACACCTACGCAGATCCGGACCGCATCCATGGGTGCCGCACGAACGGATCGTTTCGAGATCGGCTCGATCAGCAAGGGGCTGACCGGGCTGCTGTTCGCCGACATGATCGAGCGAGGCGAGGTCCGCGCCGACACCCGACTCGGCGAGCTGCTGCCGGTCAGCGGCGAGCTCAGCCAGGTCCAGCTCAGCCAGCTCGCCACCCACACGTCGGGACTGCCGCCGCAGCTTCCCACTCCGCGGCAGTACGGCAAGAACTACTGGGCCGCCCTCACCGCCGGCAACCCGTACGACGGCACCGTGCAACAGCGACTGGACGCCTTGAAAGGCGTGACGTCATCCGCGCCGCCTGGGACGTACTCCAACCTGGCCTTCGAGCTGCTCGGTGCGGCGCTGGCGGCGGCCGCCGACCGGCCCTTCCGGGACCTCCTCCGGGAGCGGATCCTGCAGCCGGTCGGGCTGACCGAGGCGAGCATCCCGTACGCCGACAACGAGCTCACCGACCGCGACCTGCTCGGCCAGACCGGGGGAGGCCGGACGAACGACGCCTGGCTGGGACAGGCGATGGCGCCCGCCGGTGGCGTCCGAGCCGACATCGACCAGATGGCGTTGTTCACCCAGCGGCTGCTGACCGATCAGGCACCGGGGGTGGACGCTCTCGAGCCCAAGGTCACCGAGCAGGACGAGTCGACCGGTTGGGCGTGGGTCACCATGCCGTCGCCGACCGATCAGCGGACGATCACCTGGCACAACGGAGGCACCGGTGGATTCACCGCGTTCCTGGGCCTGGACCGGGAGCGTCGGGTGGGCGTGGTGATCATGTCAGCCAGGGGCGAGACCCCGAACCACGTCACGCTCGCGGGCTTTGAGCTGCTGCACGAGGTCGGGAGCTGCGCGTGATCATCGCCGCGGTGTTCTGGCTCTTGACCCTGGTCGTGGTGGCCCTGTTCGTCGGTCGCGCCTGGTCAGCGTCCGCGCCACCCCAAGCCCGCTCACGTACGTCCGACACTGCCGACGCACGTCCTGCATCACGTGCGCACACGCAATCACGCGTGCGTGACCGGGTGTTGTCGGTGCGCAGCCGGGACCAGGTGGTGCGCTCGGGGGTCGACGCCGTCGTCCTCCTGGCCCTGGTGCGAGCCCTCTTCCCGCCGCCCGGCTGGGCGTCCTGGCTGTGGGTCGCGGCCGTCGTCGCTGTCGGGGTCGGCGTGGCCGGGCTGGTCGCACGCTGGCCGCGGCTGCCCGCGAGTCGCTCCCGTTGGGTCACCGTGGTCTATGCGCTGGTCGGTGCAGGTTTGGTGGTGGTCCTCGCCTGAAGTTGCGCTACGACATTGCTTCGAATGGAGCGGCAGGAGAATCTCTGCCCCCGTTTTGGATATGGAAATGCCCCGCCGTGTCCGAACTGTTATGGGAATGGGGACAACCGGAGGTATCAAACCGTGGTCGAAGTGATCAGCCTTCCGTGAAAGCGAGTAGCCGCTAATTCCCCATAACGTTAGGATCTCGCCATGGCTGATCGAGGCCTGCCGCCCTTTCTCGACGCCGATACCAGCGCAGCGAATGAGCTGATCGTGGCCACAGAGCACGTCGGTTTCGTCGAGGAAATGATTGGTTCTCACATTCGTGTGCTGACGACCAGCCGGCGACTGGGGTTGGCCAGAGTAGAAGTCTCGACTGCGGCAGCAGCGAAGCAGCTTCGTAAGGTACTCAGGAAAACTCCGGCGGCTCATGACGTACAGCGGGCGTTGTCGACCCCCTGGCAGCGCAGCAGGAACCTGACGACATCGGGAGACGGTGGTGATCGAAGCGATCCGATTGCGGAGATCTCGACAGCCCTGAGGGCGTTGGCGGCTATCCGGCACGGCGGCTGGATGCCGACCGTTGGCAGAAACAGGCTGGTGAGCTTTCCCGACTCTCCCATCGGGATCACCGGAGAGACGTCGTACGGAATTCGCGCTCGGGGTTCGGTAGGACCTGCCGGTGAAACGTCCTACGGAGGTGGCGGGTTGCCCCGACCCATCCCGGGCTCCCAGCGGTGGTCACCCCCGTCGCAGCCCGTCGATGAACCGGGCGGCGGAATCCGGGTGGGTGTTCTCGACACAGGAATCTGGCCACATCCCTGGTTGGCCGGCAGTTGGCGGGCCAGGCCCTCGGACGTACTGCCGCCGCAGAGTGACCTCGGTCTGGTGGCCGGACACGGCACGTTCGTCGCCGGACTCGTCCTGAGCCAGGCCCCAGGTGCCACGATCGATGTCCGTCGCGTGCTCGATCTGGCAGGTCAGGGTCAGGCGTGGGACGTCGCCGAGGCGATCGCCGCCATGGGTCAGAGCGGGGTCTCGGTTCTCAATCTGTCGTTCTCCTGCTACACCGGCGACGGCCAGCCTCCGCTGGTGCTGGCGCGGGCCATCGATCGGGTCGACCCCGGTGTCGTCGTCGTGGCAGCGGCCGGCAACCACGCCGCACCGGGTGAGCTGGCTGCTCTCCCGGCCTGGCCTGCGGCTCTGGACGACGTGGTCGCCGTCGGAGCGCTCGACGGTGACGGCCGCACGGCGAGCTTCTCGCCGGACCGGCCTTGGGTCGACGTCGCGACCCTGGGCGTGGATCTGCGCAGCACATTTCCCGACATCCCGGGGTTCGGACTTGGCAAGCGATCCGACGGCAGCTGGGCGCAGTGGAGTGGTACCTCGTTCTCGACCGCCCTGGTCAGCGGAGCGATCGCGGCGGGAACCGACGCTGAGCGGTACTCAGCAACCGAAGCCTGGGATGATCTGCTGGCGGTCGCTCGAGTCGATCCGGCGGGTGGCAAGAAGCTGAAGGTCGACTCTCCTCGGCGACTCCGTCTTCACACCAAGGGGTGGGCGCGGGGATCGCGGCGATCCCGGCGGTAGCCGATGACTCAGGCGGCAACCACGCTCGATCCCCTTGACCATGTCGCCAGGGCCGTTCCGACGAGCACGACTGCGGGGCAGTCACCCTCCGACCTGGCGGCTACGGCGCTCGCTCTGGCCACGGTGGACCCTGAGAAGGCCGTCGTGGCCGCGGAGCTCGCACGAGTGGCGGCCCGTACGAGACGTGACTGGCGGGCCGTCAGCGTGGCCTCCCGTGCGCGCGGCGTCGCAGAGCTGCAGCTGCGTCGTCTCGACGACGCCGTGGCCGACCTGCGGCTGGCCGTCGCGGCTGCCCGGCGAGCACGCGATGTCGAGCTCGTAGGTCAGGCCAACATGAGCCTCGGTCCGGCCCTGATGCTGCGAGGTCAGCCAAACCAGGGGTTGGCTGCCGTCGGCCGGGCCATCGCTGGTCTGCGCGGCGTCCTCGCCGCTCGAGCGAGGGTGCAGCGGTCCGCCATGCTGCAACAGCTGGGGCGTTACGACGGCTCACTCGACGACGTACGCGCTGCGCTGCCGGTCCTCCGACGTGCGGGCGACCACGAGTGGGAGGTTCGGGCACTGTCGAACCGCAGCAACGTGTACGTCGCGAGGCGTCAGCTCACACTCGCTGAGGCCGACCTGGTACGCAGCCAGCGGCTGTGCGACGCCAGCGGCCTGGCGCTGGCCGGCGCGTACGCGGTGCAGAATCTGGGCTGCGTGCACGCGGCCCGCGGTGACATCCCAGCCGCCCTCGAATGCTTCGATCGGGCCGCAGATCGCTACTCGGCCCTCGGCCTGGAGGTCGGCTCGCTGCTGGTCGATCGAGCCACTGCGCTGCTCAGTGTCCGGCTGCTCGAAGAGGCCCGCGATAGTGCTGGAGGTGCGGTCGCCGCCCTGGTGGCTCAACATCGTGCGATCGAGCTGCCCGAAGCGCAGCTGATCTTGTCGACCACGGCGTTGCTTCAGGGAGAGGCTGACGTGGCCGCCGAGGCCGCCGCCGCAGCGACCGTCGCTCTGCGGAAGCTGGGCCGCACCGAATGGTTACCGCTGGCCAGGTACGCCTGGTTGCAGGCTCGCCTTGCCCCGGCTCGTAGCTCCGGTGAGGTCGCCGCCGAAGCCGGACCAGCTGTGATCCCCTCATCTCGGGTCCGCGCCTCAGCCGAACAGCTGGAGGCAGCCGGGTGGACCGTGCCTGCCCTGGAGGCGCGGATCCTGGCCGCCCGGACCGCCCTGGAGGAGGGCCGCCGTACGGCTGCCCGGCGCGACCTCGAGCTGGCCGCCCGGGCGCGCCGGGCAGGACCGGCCGATGCGCGGGCGAGAGCCTGGCTCGCCGAGGCGATGCTCCGCGATGCGGAGGGGTCCCGTGGCGGTGCGAAGCGAGCGCTTCGGGCCGGCTTGCGGGTGTTGGACGAGCACCGTCTCAGCTTCGGTGCTGCTGAGCTTCGGGCCCACGTCTCGGTGCACCGTGGCGCGATCTGCGAGGCCGGGCTGATGTTCGCGTTGCACGAGCACGACGCTGCCGGCGTGCATTGGTGGGGTGAGAAGCGGCGAGCCAGCGCCGATTCGGTGCGATCGGCTCTGCCACCGGCCGATCCCACCCTGGCCAGGCTCTTGGCGGATCTGCGCGGCACCATGACCGAGATCGCCGACGCTCGCGGCAAGGCAAAGCCGGCGCAGGGACTGGTGACGCGTCAGGTACAGCTGGAGCGCTCGATCCGCGACTTCGCTCGGCTGCACCCGGCCGTCGGGGCGACGTCGGTCACGCCGCCACCACTCGCCGAGCTGGCCGAGGAGCTGCGCGGCACTGCCTTGATCGAGTACGTCGACGACGGTTCCGAGCTGTTCGCACTGACCCTGGTCGACGGCCGGAGCCGGCTGCATCCGCTGGGCAGCGTGGAGGAGATCCAGCATGCCCTACGGCATGTTCCGTTCGCCCTCCGCCGGATGGTGCAGCCGCACGGGCCCCGGCCTCAAAAGACCGCGATCGCCGTCGTCGACCACGCCGTCGAGGTGTTCGAGCGCCGGTTGCTGGCACCGATCGGGCGGAGTGTCGGCGATCGCCCGCTGCTGGTGGCGCCGGCCGGTTGGCTGCAAGGACTGCCGTGGTCGCTGCTGCCGTCGTGTCGTGGGCGACCGGTCACTGTCGCCCCCTCCGTGATGTTGTGGCGTACTGCTCGTGATCGTCCGAAGCAGGACGACGGCTCCGTGGTCGCGATCGCCGGGCCGCAGCTCCCGGGTGCGGCGACGGAGGCGCGCGAGGTGTCTGCGCTCTATCCGGAGGCGATCCTGTTGGAGGGATCCGAGGCCGTCGCTGCCCAGGTCGGCGCGAGGATGGGCAAAGCGGCGACCTGCCACATCGCCGCCCACGGCACCGTCCGGTCGGACAACCCGCTGTTCTCCTCGCTGCTGCTGGACGACGGGCCGTTCACGGTCTTCGACCTCGAGCAGCTCGGCGCGACCCCCCGCCACGTGGTGCTGGCCGCCTGTGAGAGCGGGGTGTCCAAGGTGACGCCGGGTCAGGAGATCCTCGGTCTGACCGCAGCGCTGCTCAGTCGCCAGACGGCGACCGTGGTGGCTCCGGTCGTCGCCATCGACGACGCCGAGACGACCTCGTTGATGGTGGGATATCACCGGCTGCTGCTCGCCGGTCGATGTCCGGCCGAGGCGCTCGCCGAGGTCCAGGCCGAACACAGTCGTGGTGATCCGCGGTCTCGGGCCACCGCGGCGGCCTTTCTCTGCCTCGGAGTCGGCGACCAGAATCCGCAGCAGCCACTCCGGTCTGTCGTCAGCTCGGGCGCTGACCGTACGTCCACTCGGTGATGGCTGAGCTGCCGGGGCGGGAGACCCGGAAGCGCAGAGGACCGGTCGGCTCACTGACCCGCGCGGTGAAGCAGCCCAGGTCGTCGGCATGCACCTCGGCCATCGCCCCGTCGGAGGTCTCCACGATGACGGTGGCCGGCCCGGGTGGTCCGATCTGCCCGACGATGTCGCGGCCCCGGATCTCCAGCTCCATAGTCAGCGCCTGGCACTCGAAGATCACCATCCGGCTGGTGTCGGCGGCCCGGACCGTTCCGACCAAGTCATTCTCCAGCGCCGAGTCGTACACCAGATGAGCGAGCTCGTCCTCCAGCGTCGCGTAGCTGAAAGCGTCCTGGGCGTTCGCGATGATCAGTTCCGCCTGGGGATGCTGCGCGGCGAGCAGGGCATCCCGGAGATCGGAGAGAAGCCGCTCTTCCTCGGGGGTCATCGGATCCATGTCGCGCACCTCCTTCTACTTGTCGCTCTCGACGAGCCGGCTGACTGGTGCCGTGGCTCGAAGTCTTTTGAGGGCTCGGCCTCGGGTGGGGCCGATGCTGCCGATCGGGATCTGCAGCCGTTCGCTGATCTCCGCGTAGGTCAGCGGTGGATCCGCGACCAGGAGGACCAGCAGCCGCCGGTCGGAGTCCGACAGCTCGGCGAACCCGGCCAGCATGGCTTCCTGACGGTCGAACCGCTCCAGGTCCTCGGCGACGTCGCCGGCGATGTCCGGTGTCACCTGGTCCCCCTCGAACGGGATCAACGGGTCGTACGGTCGCTGGCGGGCCCGACGCCCGAGCAGCCGGGAACACTCGTGTCTCGTGGTGGAGGCCAACCACCCCGGCAGAGCGGCAGGTTCCCGCAGTTCGCCGAGGTGCTCGATCAGGTGCAGCCAGACCGTCTGCGCGACGTCGGCCGCGTCGTGGTCGGAGAGCCGGTAGCGATGCGCGGTCGCGATCAACAACGGGGTGAACCGCTCGACGAGCTGGTCCCACGCATCCCGTGAACCTCCCATTGCCGATCTCACCAGCTGTGCCACTCCTGGGCGTTCGGCCTCGCTCATGACCACCTCCCGCAGCCGAGGGCGTTGGATCCTCTACCAAAGGACCATCCCGCTTGCCCTGTGATACACCCTCCGTCCAGCGGTTTTCGAGTGGCTGCCCTACCGTGCGCGTGGCTCGGCAGCGCGTGGCTCGGGCAATGTATGGCTCAGGCGGCCGCGAGCGGCTTGCGCGCGGAGATGAGCACCAGCCGGCGACCGACTACGCCCCGCGGGGCGGCGTCCTCGTCGGTGAGCCGCAGACCCGCGGCGGTCACCTCGGCACTCAGGTCGTCGTCGAGATGACTGGCCAGATCGAGCACCCAGAGCCGCCCACCGGGGCGCAGCACCCGGGCTTGCTCGGCCAGGGCATCGGCGGAGTCGGCCCAGTGGTGGGAGCTCAGGGAGGAGACGACGGCATCGACCGACTCGTCCTCGAACGGCAGGTCCTCGGCCGACGCGAGAACGGCGCGGGCGTTCGCCAGCCTGCTGGTCCGCGATCGCGCTCGACGCAGCATGTCCGGCGACGGGTCGATGCCGACCACCTCCAGGCCGGGGCGGCGGCGGGCGATCTCGGCCACCAACCGTCCCGGGCCGGTGCCGATGTCCAGCACCCGCTCCCCGTCGCGCACACCGGCGGTGAGACCGGCGGCGATCCGACGGTAGGTGCCGCGCATCAGGACTCCGCTCACGAACCAGTCGTACAGGGGAACCACCCAGCCGGTCATGATCCCGTGCTGATGGCCGTGGCCGTGCTTGTGGCCCTTGTCCTGGTGGTGCTGCGGCATGGCGGCCAGGCTAGTGCGCGGCAGCCGGTTCCGACGTGCTCGCCGCACCTGCGGCCAGGGCGATCGGACGCCAGAGCGGAGCGGAGCGAGTCCCAGGCCGGGGTTGCCAAACCGTCGCAGAAGCCTCTAGGTTATACGTATGCACTTGACTTCCGCCGATCGAGCCCGGATCTCCGGTTCCTTCACCGTGGTGCGCGAGCCAGACCGTCCCGACGTCGCCGCCCAGTCCGACCCGACGGTCAGCAAGACCGTCTCGGCCATGCTGGCCGACATCGAGTCCGGTGGCCTGGACGCCGTCCGCTCCTACGCCGAGCGACTCGACGGCTGGACCGGTGGCCTCGACTTCGAGATCACCCCCGAGCAGGTCGAGGAGCTGACGGAGCCCCTGCCGTCTGACCTGAAGGCGGCGCTGGACGCGGGCGCTGAGCGGACGTACCGATTCGCCAACATGCAGCGTGCGCACCTGCAGGACTTCGAGGACGAGGTGGTGCCGGGTGTCGTCTGCGGGCAGAAGTACGTGCCCGTGCAGAACGTCGGGGCCTACCTGCCCGCGGGCCGGTTCCCGCTGCTGGCGAGTGCCTTCATGACCGTCGGGGTGGCTCGAGCGGCCGGCGTGCCGAACATCGTCTGTGCCACGCCGCCCAGTCAACACGGTCGCCCGCATCCCGCGGTGCTCTACTCCGCACGAGCTTCCGGCGCCGACCGGATGTTTGCCCTCGGCGGCGTCCAGGCACTGGCCGCGATGGCCTTCGGACTGCTCGACGGGGTCGGCTCGGACATGATCGTCGGCGCCGGGAACGCCTACGTGGCCGAGGCCAAACGGCAGCTGTACGGGAAAGTCGGCATCGACGTGCTGGCCGGCCCGTCGGAGGTTGCGGTGATAGCCGACGAGACCGCCACCGCGCAGATGGTGGCAGCCGACCTGCTCGCTCAGGCCGAGCACGGCCCCAGCTCCCCGGCGTGCCTGGTGACCACCTCGGCCGAGCTCGCCGCGGCTGTCGAGGTGGAGATCGCTCGTCAGCTGGAGGGCCTGGCCACCCGCGAGATCGCCGGGGCGGCCTGGCGCGACTGGGGTTCGATCTACGTCGCGGACTCGCCGAAGACCGCGGTCGAGATCATGGATCTGCTCGCCCCGGAGCACCTGGAGATCCTCACGGAGGATGTGGACTTCTACCTGGACAATCTGCACAACTACGGCTCGCTGTTCCTCGGCGAGTGGTCCACCGTCGCGTACGCGGACAAGGGGATGTCGGGCACCAACCACGTGCTGCCCACTGCCCGCGGCGCCCGCTACACCGGTGGGCTGTCCGTCACCGGTTACCTGAAGCAGCTCACCTACCAGCGCGCCAGCCGGGAAGCGACGCATGTGCAGGCCGGTCCGGTGGTCACCATCGCCGACTTCGAGGAGATGCCCGGTCACCGGGACAGTGCCCAGCTGCGGCTGGACCTGATCGCCGGCACCTGACCGTCACAGCGACCGTCGGTTTCAACTCTACGGTGAATACGTAATCGTGATTCGCGACTGTCTCCGAGACCAAGGGGGGATGCCGTGTTCCTGGCCGAGTCGGAGTTGCTGCCGCGCGTCCTGCTGACGGGGATGAACTGCTCGGCGCGGCTGTGGACGGATCTCCATCTCGGTCCGGCGCTGACTCCGCAGCTCACCGAGCCGACGATGTCCGGCCAGGTCGACCGGCTGCTCGACGAGCTGCCGGAGCGGTTCGACCTGGTCGGTCTGTCGCTCGGAGGAATCGTGGCGATGGCGTTGACCAGGACCGCGCCGGAGCGGGTGACCGGTCTGTGCCTGCTCTCGACGAGTCCGTACGGTCCCACCGAGCAGCAGCTGGCCGGTTGGCAGCGGGAGCGGGAGCGGCTGGCCGGCGGCACGACAG
>DASQLI010000139.1:0-2754 GCA_035630075.1 Microlunatus sp. | reverse complement strand
GACTCGGTTGGTGGAGACGAACTGCGGTGAGATCCAGCGCGTCCGCATCGCCTCCAGCACGTTCGGGTAGTAGTGGCAGACGAAGTCGTACGCCGCACCTGAGTTGATCGACAGGGTGTCGTAGAAGCCCTCGTGGCCCTCGACGAACTCCTCCAACGCGACCGAGCCCACTCCCTCGGCACCGAACTGGGCGAGGGCCGCGTCCAGCTCGGTGTCGTTGTCGACCCGGCTGGTGCCCGAGGCCCCGGCCGCCGCCCGCGGCTTGATGATCAAGGGGTAGCCGACCGCGGCCGCGAACGCGTGCGCCTCGTCGAGCGAGTCGACCGCAGCGGACGCCGCGGTCGGGACCCCGGCGGAGCGCAGTGCGTCCTTCATGGCCGGCTTGTCCCGGCACAGCCAGGCCGTACGGCGGCTGGTGCCGGGGATGCCACAGGCCTCGCGCACCTCTGCAGTAGGCAGGATGTGCGCCTCGATCGTCGCCTCCAGCCGGTCGACCCAGAGCTTGTCCTGGACCCAGCGGACGGCGTCGTGGAGCGCACCGACATCGGTGACCGAGCCGATCTGGTGGTAGTGGTGCAGCCAGCTCCTGAGCTCCTCGTCGAGCCAGTCACCGGGTCGCTCGCCGATGCCGATCACCGTGGCACCGACGGCGTGCAGGCCACGGACGAACTGGCGCTGGTAGGCGGGGAACGCAGGCTCGACGAAGATCACGTTCATGCTCGGGAGCCTACGGCGGTTCGTCCGCTTTGTCCCCTGCGCGAGCCCCTCGCTCGCTAGGGTAGGCGCCACCAGACGCTCGCAGGGTTACCCAAGGAGAGAAGGCCATGTCCTACGATCAGCCGCCGCAACCGCCCGAGGGCGGCAATCCCTACGGCGCCCCCCAGTACGGCGGACCACCCGCCCAGGACCCCGGTCGCACGATGGGCATCGTCGGCCTGGTGCTCGCGATCTTCTGCAGCTTGGTCGGCATGGTGGTCAGCATCATCGCCTTCAACAAGTCGAAGCAGGCCGGGTTCAAGAACAACATCGCGCTGGCCGGCATCGTCGTCGGTGCGGTGCTGTTCGTGGTCGGCCTGATCCTGAACTTCACGGTGTACATGCCGATGATGCGTCAGGGCGGCTAGACCGAAGCCGCTTCCAGGGGCGGTCACTCCGTACGGGGTGGCCGCCCCTCGGCACGCCTACATTCAGACCATGACGAGAACTGGTGGTCGCGCTCCTGAGAGGCTCCGCCCATGACCGGGTCGTCCCGTTGGGCCATCGGTGGCGGTCGGATCCGGTTCCCCGACATCAGCCCGCGAGCGTACGAGCACCCGGCCGATCGCGGTGCCCTGGTGGCGCTGCGGGCGATCCCCGGGTTCGACGCCGTGCTCAAGGCGGTCTCGGCCGCGATCGGCGAACGCAGCGTCCGGCTGCTCTTCCTGGCCTCGGCCATCCGGGTCTCGCCCCGGCAGTACCCGCTGCTGCACCAGATGCTCAACGAGTGCGCGACCGCGCTCGACGTGCAGCCGGTCCCCGAGCTCTACGTGCAGCAGAGTCCGCTGCCCACCGCCATGACCGTGGGGCTGGACCGGCCGCTGATCGTGATCAGCACCGCGATGCTCGATCTGGTCGACGACGACGGACTCCGGTTCGTCATCGGGCACGAGGTGGGTCACGTGCTGTCCGGGCACGCCGTCTACCGCACCATGCTGCTGCAGCTGATCAACATCGCGACGTCGATCCAGTGGATGCCGATCGGGTACTGGGGCATCCGGGCGATCATCCAGGGGCTCAACGAGTGGTACCGCAAGTCCGAGCTCTCCTGCGACCGCGCCGGGCTGCTCTGCGGTCAGGACCCGAAGGCGGCGCTGCGGGTGCACGCCACCCTCGCCGGGGCGCAGAACCCCGACGAGATGGACGTGGCCGGGTTCCTGGATCAGGCCACGGAGTACACGACCACCGGCGACGTCCGGGACAGTCTGCTCAAGATCGTGCAGATCAGCGCCCAGACCCACCCGCTGGCCGCCCTCCGCGCGGCCGAGCTGCAGCGGTGGGCGGCTGGGCCGGAGTATCGCGCCATCCTGTCCGGTGAGTACCCGCGGCGATCCGAGGATGCCGACGCGCCCATGAGCGACGACGTGAAGGCCGCTGCGGCCTCGTACGCGAACGCCTTCCGCAGCTCCTCCGACCCGCTGTTCCGCGTGGTCGGCACGGTCGGCACCGTGGTCGGCGGGGTCGGCAACGCGGCGGCCGGTCGGGTCCGGGACTGGTGGCAGACCGGACGCGACGGCGACCAGCACGACGACCGCAGCTGATGCTGCGGTACACGACGACCCCAGCTGATGCTGCGATGATCGGCTTGTGAGCGAGAGCACGGGTCCCGCGGAGCCGACGACCACCCCGGCCAAGCCCTCCGGCGACACCGCCCCGGTGACCGAGTCGAAGCCGGCAAAGGGCAAGAAACCGGCGAAGGTCAAGGAGCCCGCGACGCCCGAGCAGCTGGAGCGTCGCAAGGCCGTCATCAGGTTCACGGTGTTCGTGGTGGTCGGGGCCGGGCTGACCGTGCTGCTGTACTTCCTGCTGTCGGCTCTCATTCCCCGCTGGTGGTCCCAGGCTGTCGGTCGGCAGGTGGCCGGCCGGATCAGCGCCGGCATCTTGATCGGTCTGCTGTACGGCTTCGTCTTCACCTTCCTGCCGTTGATCGTGCTGGCCCAGGCCCGGCATCGCGCCTTCGGCTGGCCGGCCAAGGCGATCATCGTGCTGGTCGCCGCC
>DASQLI010000138.1:0-2247 GCA_035630075.1 Microlunatus sp. | reverse complement strand
CCGTGGCAGCTTGATGTCCCGCTCGGGTAGCGGCTCGTACGGCAGCTGGCTGAGCAGGTGGGTAATGATGTTGAGCCGGCCCCGCTTCTTGTCGTCGGTCACCGCCACGTGCCAGGGCGCGATCTCGGTGTCGGTCCTCGCTAACATCGTGTCCCGGGCTCGGGAGTAGTCGAACCAGCGGCTGTAGGACTTCAGGTCCATGCCGGACAGCTTCCAGAACTTGCGGGGATCGCTGATCCGCGACTTCAACCGCTTGGTCTGCTCCTCCGGGCTGACCTCCAGCCAGTACTTGATCAGGTGGATGCCCGAGTGCACCATCTGCTCCTCGATCAGCGGCACCAGCCTCAGGAACTCCTCGGACTCCTGCTTCGTGCAGAAGCCCATCACCGGCTCGACTCCGGCCCGGTTGTACCAGCTGCGATCGAAGATCACGACCTCCCCGGCGGCGGGGAAGTGGGAGATGTAGCGCTGGATGTACATCTGGGTCTGCTCCCGCGGCGACGGCGCCGGCAGAGCGGCGATCCGGAAGACGCGAGGACTGACCCGCTCGGTGATCCGCTTGATCGTGCCTCCCTTGCCGGCCGTGTCACGCCCCTCGAAGACGATCACCACCTTGGCGCCGGAGGACTTCACCCACTCCTGCAGGGCCACCAGCTCGCCCTGCAGGCGCTCCATCTCGGCCTCGTAGGCCTTGGTCTTCATCTTCGGCGGAGGCCCGTCCGAGGTCGCGACCTCCACCTGGTCGTGCTTCCTCTTGTCCTTGTTCTTGCCCATCGGGCCACCTCTTCTCGCTCGCCGATGCCGGTCGGTGGTTCAGTATCACCGAATCGACCGCAGGTTCCACATCACCCAGCGTGGGCGAACCGGCCGGCGTCAACGACGGCGCCCCCGGCTGCGGGACTTCAGGGCAGCGTCGGCGGAGCTGATCTTCGCGGCACGGGTGACGTCGCCGTACGAGGACTCGTGCGCCAGCTGCTCGATCAGGCCGAGCTCGTCGGTCAGCTCGGCGGCCATCGGAGCCGGCGCTGCCGCGGCGGCCGCGCGCAGCAGTCTCCGCGCATTGCCCAGGGCGGCGGCTGCGGCACGCGGGTCGTCGGCCGACCAGGCCGAGGACGCCTCTCGCTTGGCCTGCTGCGCCCGCTGGAAGGCCGCCTCGGTGCGGACCACCGGATCCGGGATCCGGCCGGCCGCCTGGTCACCCGGAACCACGTTCACGTGCAGCGGAAGAGTGATGGTCTGCTGCTCCAACGCAGGCAGCGCCACGTAGCCGAGCTCGAGGGTCGCGATCTCAGCGAGGCCGAGCGCAGGGATACCCGGCACGGCAAGAGTCATGATCAGCTTGCGAGTCTCGCCGGCGTACAGCGAGCCGAGCTCGATCATCACCCCGTCCGGCAACCCGGCCACGGTCAGGTCGTTGATCACCTGGACCGCCTGCACGTACGGCGACATCCGGACCGTCAACGACGCGGCCTGGACGGCCAGGGCCAGCAGCCCGTCCACCTCGCCGGCGATCAGCTCGGCGGCCTCGTCGGCGGTCTCCGCGAAGTGCTCGTTGCCGACTCCGCCGGACGCGATCGCGGACAGCAGGCGCTCGTCGTAGCCGAGCCCCATGCCGACCGTCGACGTGGTGATTTTGCTCGTCTGGGCCTGTCGGGCCAGGCCGCCCAGCTGGCCGGGATCGGTAATTCCGGCGTTGGCGTGCCCGTCGCTGATCAGCAGCACCGTCGCGCCGGTCGGTCCGGCGACCCGTCGGGCCTCCTGCAGGCCGCGCAGGTAGCCGCCGGACAGATCCGTCGACCCGCCGGGATGCACCTGGGCGATGGCCCGCTTGACCGCCGCCTTGTCGGAGAGCGGACCGGCAGCAACGGCGACGGCGGGATGCTGGTCGAAGGTCACCAGCTCGAAGCGGTCGTTCGGGTCGAGCTGGTCGACCAGGGCCGTGACCGCCGCCTTGGCCTGGTCCAGGCGAGGTCCGGCCATCGAGCCGCTGCGGTCCAGCACGATCACCAGAGTGCTGGGCGCCCGGTCGCCGGTGGTCGGCTGCTGCTCGGGGGCGGTGAGCTCCACCAGCACGGAGAGCTGGTCGTCGGTCTCGTGGGCGAGCACGTCGAGGTCGAGATGAGCGGAGAGATGCATGGCGTACGTCCTGTCGGCTGGTCGCGCTGGGCGCGAGCTCGGTTCGAGTTATGCTGGTGTCGGTTCTCAAAGCATAGCGCTATGAGAATAATGCTTCAAGAACAACGGAGA
>DASQLI010000137.1:0-6934 GCA_035630075.1 Microlunatus sp. | reverse complement strand
CGTTCTGCACACGGTCAACAACGTGGGCATCGGCATCATCGGGAACGCCGTCGGCGGCTTCGCGGAGTCGTTCGTCGGCGCTGACACCGAGAGCACCCTGATCTCCCTGGGGGTGTCGCTGCTGATGTACGCGAGCGCCATTGCCCTGGTGCTCTGGCAGGCTCGACAGGCGGGCGTGGAGCGCTGGTTCCGGCCGCCGTTGTCCGCTGCCCCGAGTCTTCCGCCGCAGTAGGTCACTGAGCGACTTGCATCCACGGGGTCATCCCGGGCGCGTGCCTGTGCCGCCAGTCACCTCCGATGGGGCTACGGCGCGGGGAGATCCTAGGTTAGGCTCCCCTTATGGCGGTGATGGCGATCCCGCAGCGTTCTGCTGCTCCGGCGGAGCCGGTGGTCCGCCGACGCACTCCGACCCGGGTGCTCGGGCTGGTCGCCTGCGCCGCCGTCGTCGCTCTGCTCTGCTTCTTGTCCCTGGCGGTCGGCGCCCGGGTCACCCCGCTGCACGCCGTCTGGGACTCGATCGTCGCGTACGACCCGAACAACACCGATCACCTGGTGATCCGCGAGCTGCGGCTGCCGCGGACCATCCTGGGGGTGCTGGTCGGCGCAACCCTGGGGCTCGCCGGTGCGGTCATGCAAGGCGTCACCCGCAATCCGCTGGCCGATCCCGGCATCCTCGGGGTCAATGCCGGGGCTTCGCTGATGGTCGTGGTCGGCATCTCGGCCTTCGGTGTGACCTCGATCCTCGGCTACGTCTGGTTCGCCTTCGCCGGGGCCGCGGTCGCGTCGACCATCGTCTACTCCGTCGCCGCTCTCGGTCGTGAGGGGGCGACCCCGGTCAAGCTGGCTCTGTCGGGCGCCGCCATCAGCGCGGCGTTCGGCGCGCTCACGAGTGCGATGCTGCTGCTCGACCAGGCCACCTTCGACCAGTTCCGGTTCTGGTCGGTCGGATCCCTGTCCGGGCGGGACATGACCGTCGTCGTGCAGATCGCGCCGTTCCTGATCGCCGGCTGCCTGCTGGCACTCTGCCTCGGGCGGGTGCTCAACACACTCTCGCTCGGCGAGGACGTCGCCCGCGGTCTCGGTGCCAACGTCTTCTTCTCCCGAGCGATCTCGGCGGCTGCGGTGGTCCTGCTCTGCGGCGCGGCGACGGCGGCCTGCGGCCCGATCGGCTTCGTCGGGCTGACCATCCCGCACGTCGCCCGGATGGTCGTGGGACCGGACTACCGTTGGGTGCTGCCCTACTCGATGGTGATGGCGCCGATCCTGCTGCTGTCCGCCGACATCGTCGGGCGGGTGATCGCTCGGCCCGGTGAGCTGCAGGTCGCCATCGTCACGGCGTTCCTGGGGGCGCCGGTGTTCATCGCCCTGGTGCGTCGCAAGAAGCTGGCCGAGCTGTGATCGAGCCGGCGTGCAAGCACATCTCCGCGCGTGCAGCACGCGCGGAGACGGTGTTGGTGTCCCGAGGGGCTCCCGCCGTGACCGGGGTCGATGATCACCCTGTCGAGAGGCTTCACCCGTGACCGCCCTGCTGCCGAGTCGCCGGGCCGTTCGGGACGCCGCCGACACCATCGGTGTCGAGCGGGTCCGGGCCGTACGGACGAAACAGCACCAGCGGACGGTGGTCGTGGTCGTCGCCCTGGTGAGCTTCCTGCTGATCATGTTCTGTCTGGCCCTGACGGTGGGTGACTTCCCGATCTCGGTGCAGCAGGTCTGGATGTCGCTGACCGGCCGCGGCACCCGCGCGACCGACTTCATCGTGCACGAGCTGAGGTTGCCCCGCGCCGTCATCGGGATCGCCGTCGGCGCCTGCTTCGGACTCTCCGGTGCCATCTTCCAGTCGATGATGCGCAACCCGCTGGCCAGCCCGGACATCATCGGGATCACCTCCGGCGCCAGCGCCGCGGCCGTGATCGCGATCTTGATGCTGCACCTGAGCGGCTACGCCATCTCGGCCTTCGCCTTCGGTGGGGCCCTGATCACCGCCCTGCTGATCTACCTGCTGGCCTGGAAACAGGGCGTCGCCGGCTACCGACTGGTGCTGGTCGGCATCGGCATCGCCGCGATGCTGGGCGCGATCATCGACTACCTGATGACCCGCGCCCAGATCTGGGACGCCCAGGTTGCCTTGTTGTGGCTGACCGGCAGCCTGAACGGCGCGTCGGCCGCCGAGATGAGGCCCTTGCTGGTGTTGATGATCATGACGGTGCCCCTGGCCCTGTGGGCCGGTGGTGCGCTCGCCGGGCTCCAGCTCGGCGACGACGCGGCCACCAGCGTCGGCGTTCGGGTCGAGCGCTCTCGGCTCTTCCTGATCCTGATCGGGGTCGCGTTGGCCTCGATCGCCACTGCGGCCGCCGGACCGATCGGTTTCGTCGCCTTCGTGTCCGGTCCGATCGCTCGGCGGCTGACCAACGGCACCGGGATCGCGCTGGTCCCGGCGGCCCTGGTCGGTGCCGCCGTGGTCATCGCCGCCGACTTCGTCGGCCAGCACCTGCTAGCTGTCCAGCTACCGGTCGGCATCCTGACCGCAGCCGTCGGTGCCCCCTACCTGCTCTACCTGCTCGTCAGGTCCAACCGCATCGGTCACGGAGGCTGATCGACATGGTGCTCAGCGACGCTCCCGTCACCCGCCACACCCTCAGTGCCGTCGACCTGGGTCTCGGGTACGGCGACCGCCAGATCGTCGAGAACCTGACCGTCGACATCCCCACCGGCAAGGTGACGGTGATCATCGGCGCCAACGGGTGCGGCAAGTCGACGCTGTTGCGCGGCCTCGCCCGATTGCTCACCCCGACTGGGGGCACGGTGCTGCTCGACGGCAAGGCCATCTCCGCCATCCCCAGCAAGCAGGTCGCCAAGGTGATGGGCCTGCTGCCTCAGACCCCGATCGCCCCGGAGGGCATCACCGTCGCCGATCTGGTGGGTCGAGGCCGTTACCCGCACCAGGGCTGGTTCCGGCAGTGGTCGCCTGACGACGACCGAGCAGTGGCCGAGGCGCTGACCGCCACCAGCACGCTGGATCTCGCCGATCGGCCGATCGAGGAGATGAGTGGCGGCCAGCGGCAGCGGGTCTGGATCGCGATGGCGCTCGCCCAGGAGACCGATCTGCTGCTGCTCGACGAGCCGACCACGTACCTCGACCTGAGCCACCAGCTCGAGGTGCTGGACCTGCTCACGGACCTGAACCGGCAGCGGGGCACGACCATCGTCATCGTGATGCACGACCTGAACCTCGCCTGCCGATACGCCGACCACCTGATCGCCATGCGGGACGGCAGGATCAGCGCCGAAGGGACGCCGAACCAGGTGATCACCAGCACCTCGATGCACGAGGTGTTCGGGCTGCGCGCCGAGATCATCACCGATCCGGTCTCGAAGACACCTACCATCATCCCGATCGGTCGACATCACTGCGCCGAGGAGGAGCCGGATGTTGATCAGATCTCCGTGGTCTCCGGCGAGTGGGCGGGCGAGACGCTGAGGTGACTGTCGTCGACCACCGCCCGCTGACCGGCGGGCGGCTGCTGGCCGGCGTCTTCTCCCGCCAACGCCGCCGGGTGGTGCCTGGCGCCTTCTTCTGGGCCGGTCACCAGACCTGCGAGGCGATGGTTCCCGTCGCCATCGGTCTGACGATTGACTACGCGGTCCGTACGTCGGACTGGCGGGCCATGATCATCGCCGCCGTGGCGACGTTCGCGCTGTTCATCCTGCTGACCACCTGCTGGCGTACGGGGGCGTGGTTCATCGCCCAGGGCGTCCAGGAGGAGTCCCACGAGTTCCGGCTGCAGGCCGTGCGCCGGATCCTCTCCGGGTCGGGGATCGAGACCGACCGGACCAGCGGCGAGGTGTTGTCCATCACCACCTCGGATGCGACGCAGGCCTCTGAGGTGCTGGAGAGCGGCAGCTGGGTCGTCGCCGCCCTGGTGGGGCTGGCGGTGTCGGCGGTGCTGCTGCTGCGGATCGACTGGGTGCTGGGGCTGGGCGTGCTGGTCGGAGTGCCGTTGCTGGTGCTGGCCCTGAACGCTCTCGGCCCGCTGGTCGAGCGGCGTACCGCCGACCAGCAGCAGGCCGTCGGGCTGGCCGCCGGCGTCGCCGCCGACCTGCTTGGTGGCCTGCGTCCACTGCGCGGCTTCGGCGGGGTGCCGGAAGGCACCCTGCGCTACGCCCGGTCCAGCCAGACCTCCTTGCGGGCCCAGGTCGGGGCGCTGCGGGCGGAGGCGGCGTTCCTGGGGGCGACCACCTTCACCTCCGGGATCCTGCTGGCCGCGGTCGCCGGCGTCGCGGGCTGGTTCGCGCTGGCGGGCCGGATCAGCGTCGGTGAGCTGATCACCGTCGTCGGCTTGGCCGCCTTCATCGCCGACCCGGTGCTGAACCTGGCCGGTTCGGTCTTCGTCCTCGCCGTCGCCAGGGCGAGCGCCGGACGGCTGGCCGAGGTGCTGACCGCTCCGGTCCGGTCCTCGGACGGGCAGCTGCCGGTGTCGCCGGGGCCGCTGCAGTTGGTCTCGGTCACCGCCGGGCCGCTGCGCTCGTTGTCGCTGACCGTGGCGCCGGGGGAGACGCTCGGGGTGGTGGCCGCCGATGTCGTGGCTGCCGAGACCGTGAACGGGCTGTTGACCGGGATGGTCCGGCCGGAGTCGGGCGAGGTGCTGCTGGGTGGAGAGCCGCTGACGTCGCTGTCGGCCGCCTCGCTGCGGTCGGAGCTGCTGGTGGAGCCGCACGCGGTGGATCTGTTCGGTCGGTCCCTGGCCGAGGCGGTGGACGTGGGCGACGGGCGAGAGCCGGCGCAGCGCGCGGTCGCCTTGCAGGCGGCTGCGGTGGGTGAGCTGGCCGACGACCTGGACCGGCCTCTGCTCGACCACGGGCTGAACCTCTCCGGTGGTCAGCGGCAGCGGATTGCCCTGGCCAGGGCGCTGCTGGCCGACCGTACGGTGCTGGTGCTACGGGATCCCACCACCGCTGTGGACGCCGTCACCGAGAACTCCATCGCCGCCGGCATCCGCGCCCTGCGCCATCCCGATGGTGCCGCACCCAAGCCTGCTGACCCTGATCCCCCAACCCCCAAGCCCGCTGACGCTCCGTTTGCTGCGCCCACGCTCCCCATGCAGAGGGAGCGGGACAGCAGCAAGGGGAGCGTCAGCGAGATAGGTCGGCTGCGGTCGACGGTCATCATCACCACCAGCCCACCCTTGCTCGGAGCCTGCGACCGGGTGGTGTTCCTGGCCGACGACGAGGTGGTCGGGGGCAGCCACGCCGAGCTGCTGGACCGGGCCGACTACGCGGCGGCGGTGCTGCGATGAGCGCCGCGGAAGCCGGCGACGTGGTCGACCGCACCGCCCTGCCGATCGCCACCGGGCGTCGGGCGGCCGCCAAGCTGTGGCACCAGGTGCTGAAGTTCCGACGGCTGGCCTGGGCCGCCCTGCTCCTCACCGTGCTGGCCGCGGCCGCCGGCGTCGTCGTACCGCTGCTGCTCGGCGAGGTCGTGGACATCGTGCTGGACGACGACGGCACCCGGCTGGCCCGGCTCGTGGTGCTGCTGGTGGTCGCCGCCCTCGCTTCGGGCGTGCTGACCGCGGTGTCACGGCGCTACAGCGACCAGCTCGGCATGACCATGGCCGCCGACCTGCGCGAGCACGTGATCGATCGGGCCCTGCGGATGGACTCGGCGACGCTCGAGCGCGCCGGGACGGGGGACGTCACGTCGCGGGTGACCGAGGACGTCGAGCTGGTCAACACCTCCGTCCGGGTCGCGTCGGGAGTGTTCACCTCGCTGGTCACGGTGGTGCTCACCGTCGTCGGCTTCGCCTCGCTCGACTGGCGGCTGGCGGTGGCCTTTCTGCTGGTCTTCCCGGTCCACGCGTTCGGCCTGCGCCGGTTCCTGCCTGCCGCCGGACCCCTGTACGCGAAGGAGCGGGCCGCAGCCGGGCAGCGTACGCAGCAGGTGATGAACGTCCTGCACGGGGCGCCGACCGTGCACGCGTACGGGATGGAGGCCCGGCAGACCGCTGTCGTGGAGACGTTCTCCCGGCGGGCCGTCGACGCGATCCTGACCGCGACCCGGGCCTTCTTCCGGTTCGCGTCCACGATGAACATCGCCGAGGCGGTCGGGCTGGTGTCGGTGCTGACCGCCGGGTTCCTGTTGGTCCGGGCCGACCAGGTGACCGTCGGCGCCGTGACCGCGGCGGCGCTGCTCTTCCATCGGCTGTTCGGGCCGCTGGGCACCCTGCTGATGTCCTTCAACGACATCCAGTCCGCGGGTGCGGCACTGACCCGGCTGGTCGGCGTGGCCGATCTTCCGGTCCCGGCGCCTGCTCCGCCGCGGGCCAAGCCGGCGTCGGCAGATCTGGTCGCCTCGGGGGTCTCCCACGCCTACGTCGGTGGCGAGCCGGTGCTGCACCAGGTGTCGGTGAACGTGCCGGCCGGACGCTCGTTGGCCGTGGTCGGCGAGAGCGGCGCCGGCAAGACCACCCTGGCGGCCATCCTCGGCGGGGTGTTCCCGGCGACGTCGGGCCGGGTCATGATCGGCGGCGTACCCGTGGACGACCTCGACCCGGTGCAGCTGCGGCAGCGGATCGGCGTGGTCACCCAGGAGGTGCACGTCTTCTCCGGACCGTTCCGCGAGGATCTGCTGCTGGTCCGGCCGGCCGCCACCGACGACGAGCTACACGCGGCGTTGACGGTCGTCGGCGCCGATCGGTGGGTGCGGGCGTTGCCGAACGGACTGGACACCCACGTCGGCGAAGGGCACCACAAGCTGACCGCGGCCCAGGCCCAGCAGGTGGCTTTGGCCAGGATCGTGCTGGCCGACCCGCCGGTGGTGATCCTGGACGAGGCCACCGCCGAGGCCGGCTCGGCGGGTGCCCGAGAGCTCGAGCTGTCCGCCCGAGCGGCCCTGGCCGGCCGTACGGCGGTGGTGGTCGCCCACCGCCTCACCCAGGCC
>DASQLI010000136.1:0-3490 GCA_035630075.1 Microlunatus sp. | reverse complement strand
GACCCGATGAACCTGATGCTGATCGCGGTCACGCTGGTCAGCCTGCTGATCGGCGAGATCTCCACCGGCGTGATCGTCGGCCTGCTGATCGTGCTCAACGTGGTCCTCGGGTCGCGCCAGGAGCTCAAGGCGCGGGCCAGCGTCGACGCGCTGGCCAAGCTGCAGGTGCCGCAGGCCCGGGTCGTGCGGGACGGACAGCTGCGAACGGTCTCGGCGATCGATCTGGTGCCGGGCGATGTGGTCGCCGTCGAGGCCGGAGACATCCTCCCGGCCGACGGCCGGATCCTACGGTCGGCCACCTTGGAGACGCAGGAGGCTGCGTTGACGGGGGAGAGCGCCCCCATCCCCAAGGACGCCAAGGCCATCGACGCCATCGACGTGGGGCTCGGCGATCAGACGAACATGCTGTTCCAGAACACCTCCGTCACGCGAGGCACCGGAGCTCTGGTCGTCACGGCGACGGGGATGCAGACCCAGATGGGTCAGATCGCCTCCATGCTCACCAAGGTGGTGCGGACCCGGTCTCCGCTCCAGCGTGAGCTCGACACGTTGACCAAGGTGCTCGGGCTGGTCGCCTGGGGTGCCGTCGCGGTGATCATCGTGGTGGGGATGGCCCGCGGTACGCCGATTCAGGAGCTGCTGCTGCTCGGCACGGCGATGGCGATCTCAGCCATACCGACAGGGCTGCCGGCCTTCGTATCCGGGCTGCTCTCGATGGGGGCCAAGCAGCTGGCCGAGGCCAAGGCCGTGGTCAAGAACCTGACCGACGTCGAGACCCTCGGGGCCACCAGCGCGATCAACACCGACAAGACCGGCACCCTGACCCTGAACGAGATGATGGTGTCGACGCTCTATGCGGGCGGATCGTGGTTCACCGTCACCGGCGAGGGATACTCCACGACAGGCATGATCACCTCCGTCGCCGGTGCGCCGGCTCCCGACTTCACCCGGCTCGGGTTGGGTCTCGCTCTCGACACCGACGCGGTCGTCAACGCCGACGGCAGTGTCATCGGTGACCCGACCGAGGCGGCACTGGTGGTGCTCGCCGCCAAGATCGGCGTCGACGTCGAGCAGACCCGCCGAGCCTATCCACGGATCGCCGAGGTCCCCTTCGACTCCGACTACAAGTTCATGGCCACCTTCCACCGGATCGAGCTCGAGGGCTCCGAGCACGTTGTGGCATTGGTCAAGGGCGCACCGGATGTCGTTCTGACGCGGTGCAGCATGTCCGGCGGCGCGCTGAGCGGCTCGCAGGAGCCCATCGCGCAGGCTTCGGGTGGCATCGACGCCGCCAACCAGCAGATGGGCCGGGACGGGCTGCGGGTGCTCGCCTTCGCGATCCGGTTGATCACCGACGAGGACCTGACGGTGATGGCGACCGATCCGATGTCGCTGATCCACGACCTGGGCTTCGTCGGCATGGCCGGGATCATCGACCCGCTGCGAATGGAGGCCAAGGGTGCGGTCGAGATCGCGCTGGCGGCCGGCATCGACGTCCGCATGATCACCGGTGACCATGCAGTCACTGCGCAGGCCATCGGAGCCTCGTTGGGTCTGGGGCCGGGCGCGATCAGCGGGACGGAGCTGCGGGAGCTGTCCGACGACGAGCTGCGGCAACGGCTGCCCGAGCTCCATGTCTTCGGGCGCGTGACTCCCGAGGACAAGCTGCGGCTGGCGCGGACGATGCAGGAGAGCGGTCTGATCGTCGCCATGACCGGCGACGCAGTCAACGACGCGGCAGCCCTCAAGCAGGCCGACATCGGGGTCGCGATGGGCAGTGGCAGCGAGGTGACGAAGCAGGCCGCCCGGATGATCCTCACCGATGACAACTTCGGCACCCTGGTGCACGCGGTCGAGATCGGTCGCCGGGTCTACGACAAGATCGTCTGCTACGTGCGTTATCAGATGACCCAGCTGCTGGCGCTGATCTTGTTGTTCCTGGCGGCGACCGTCTTCGACATCAATGACGGGGTGGCCATGACCCCGCCGATGGTGTTGTTCCTGCTCTTCTTCGCCACGGCGATCGGCGTCGCGATCATCGCGATCGACCCGGGTGACCCTGATGTGATGCATCGGCGCCCACGTGATCCCGGGGTCACCATCACCAACCGAGCCGCGGTGCTGACGTGGATCGGCTATGCCGCGATCCTGTTCGTCGCGGCCTTCTTGCCGCTGGTCCTGGGACCCGACGAGCCCAGTCCCACGGCCGCTTCGATCTCCCTGACCATGACCTTCGTGATCATGGGCCTGGGCACGACGCTGAACGCGCTCGTGAACCGTCGGGATCCGGCCTTCGGCTTCGGGGCGCCGATTGCCACCGCGCTGCTGATCGCACTGATCCCGGTGACGTTGCTGCTGCTGGCCACCGAGCTGCCGATGCTGCAGCAGGCTCTGCTGACCACCGGCCTGAGTCCGCGCCAGTGGCTGGTCTGCCTGGCGCTTGCTGCTGCGCTGCCGATCGTGGTCGAATCCAGCAAGGCGATCCGGCGGCGCCGTCATACCGTCAGGCCTGCTCCGGACGTCCAGCACGCCGTCAACCCCGCCCGGGCCATGGGATAGCGATTCCGACCAGACGATGCAGGGTCGCCAGAGCTCGATCGAGTTCGACCGGCTCAGATGCCCTGGGCGACCTCGATCCGTCCTTCGGCCGCCGCACTCTCCAACAGCCCGAAGTCGGCCTCGTTGCGGTCGGCGTACGCCGCGGAGAAGTCGGCGATGGCTTGGTCGAAGCCGTCCTTGGAACCGAGATAGCCGCCGATGGCCAGCCGGTCCCCGGAACGGGCATGCGCCCGGGCCAAGGTCCAGGCGCAGTAGCCCGCGTAGGCAGAGAGGCCCTGCGGGTCGAGGCCGTCCAGGACCAGCGAGCCCTTCCAGTCGCGCAGCTGACGGATGTAGTAGTGCGGGGCCTGGCGGCGCCTCGGTGAACGGCGCCAACCCAGCAGCACGTCGCCGTACGCCTGCATCAGACGCTGACCCTCGACGACCCGCTCGCCGTGGCTGCTGAACTCGCTCGGCGCCGTGTAGGCCTCCAGCACCGAGTTGGTCGCCTCCTTCGCCTGCAGGATCAGCGGGTCGAGGTCATCGGCGCCGCGGAGCAGCACGATCCAGGCGCGGGTGCCGACGCTGCCGACACCGACCACCTTGCGGGCGATGTCGACGAACGTGTACTGCCGGACGAGGTGGCGTCGGTCGCGCGACAAGCTCTCGGCGTACTCGGAGAGCAGCTGGGTCATCCACGTCTGGAGCTCGTCGGCCGCCGCGGCGGGCAGATCGAGCTCCCGGGAGGGGACCACCAGTGGTGGGTTGCTCACGAACCGGAGGCGACCGTTCACGGTCTCGGTCAGGTTCTTCAAGGTGCCCAGATGATCACGACTGTAGGCCTTGTCGAAGGACCTGCGGATCGCCCGGCGAGTCTGCTTGGACCGGATCCTGCGCAATCCGGGGAGGCCCGGCTGCACGGCCTGGTGCGCGTACCACACGGCGAGGTTCG
>DASQLI010000135.1:0-8959 GCA_035630075.1 Microlunatus sp. | reverse complement strand
GCCGGGCTTTTCGTGCACTGCGACGTCACCAGCAAGGAGGACGTCGACAACCTTTTCCGGACGGCCCACGACACCTACGGGTCGGTGGACATCGCCTTCAACAACGCAGGGATCGCGCCGCCGGAGGACGACTCGATCCTGAACACCGACCTCGATGCCTGGCGCAAGGTCCAGGAGGTCAACCTGACCAGCGTCTACCTGTGCTGCAAGGCGGCCCTGCCGTACATGCTCGAGCAGCAGCGCGGCTCCATCATCAACACGGCCTCGTTCGTGGCGGTGATGGGAGCAGCCACCTCTCAGATCTCCTACTCGGCTTCCAAGGGCGGCGTGCTGTCGATGTCGCGGGAGCTGGGGGTGCAGTTCGCGCGGACCGGGGTCCGGGTCAACGCCCTGTGTCCCGGCCCGGTCAACACGCCGCTGCTCCAGGAGCTGTTCGCCGCCGACCCCGAGCGCGCTGCCCGGCGACTCGTACACGTTCCGATGGGGCGGTTCGCCGAGCCGGAGGAGATCGCCGCCGCCGTCCTGTTCCTGGCCTCCGACGAGTCGTCCTTCGTCACCGCCAGCACGTTCCTGGTGGACGGCGGCATCTCCGCCGCGTACGTGACTCCGTTGTGAACGATGTGCCGCCCCTGCCACCGCCTACGGTGACCGGCATGACTCGGCTCACCGTCTGTCGTCTGGTGCTCGCCACGGTGCTGCTGGTCCTGGTCGGGCTGCTCGGCCCGTCCCCGGCCCGGGCCTGTGCCTGCGGCGGCTTCGTCGCCGCTGACGGGGAGCAGGTCGCCGCGAACGCCGAGTACGCGGTGCTGACCCACGACGGCAGCACCGAACGAGTGCTGCTGTCGATGAGCACGCTGGCGAGCACGCCCGACGCCGCGCTGCTGATCCCGACCCCTGCTCCGGCCGAGGCCGCGCTGGCCGAGACCGCCTTGTTCCCCGAGCTCGAGCAGCTGACGGCACCGGAGCAGGTGGTGACGTACCGCTGGTGGCCGCGGTTGACCAGCGGTGACTCCGCGGGCGCGCCGGGAGCGGCCGGCGGTGCCCCGGTCTCGGTGCTGAAGGTCCGGCAGCTGGGCGACCTCGAGGTCACCACGCTCGCGGCCAGCGACGCCACCGCGCTGTCCGACTGGCTGGACTCGCACGGCTACGTGATGCGGGACGGGTTCGCGACCGCGCTGCAGCCGTACGTGTCGGAGGGCTGGTTCTACACGGCCATCCGGCTGACCACCGACGCCGACGACCTCAGTGGCGCGCTCCAGCCGCTGGACCTGACCTTTTCCTCCGATGGTCTGGTCTACCCGATGCGGTTGTCCGCTGCGGCACCCGGGTCGCAGTTCGTACGGACCTTCGTGTTCGCCGACCACCGGGTGCGTCGCACCGACCCGACCGCTGACCAGGGCCACGCCGACCTCCGGTTCGCCGGCCGGATCGACCCGACCGCCGTGACGTCCTCGGCGCTGGTCTCGATCGTCGGCGAGCAGCCGTACCTCACCGTGACCGAGCAGTACTTCAGCGCCCCGAGCGGTCAGATCGTCTCGGACTTCACCTTCGAGCAGGCCCCCTCCGACACCCCCTACCGTCGGAGCACGTACGTGGTCCGGACCCGCACCGTCCTCGGGCTGCCGGCCGGCCCGGTGCTCGTCGCCGTCGGTGTGCTGGCCCTGAACCTGGCCGTGGCCGGCGCGTTGGTGTGGCGGCGTCGGAGGGCCAGCCACGCATGACGTGGGACCAGACAGCAGAATGCCGGGCATGAGCCGACCGGTGATCGGGATCTCGACCTATCGCGAGCAGGCCAGGTTCGGCGCGTGGAACACCTCAGCCGACCTGCTGCACGCCACCTACGCCCGGTCGGTCGAGGCCGCCGGCGGGGTCGCGGTGCTGCTGCCGCCGCAGACCAGCGGTGCGGCCGAGATCGTACCGAGGCTGGACGGGCTGATCATCGCCGGCGGTGCCGACGTGGAACCCGCCCGGTACGGGGCACTGCCGCACCCTCGGTCCCAGACCTGGCGTCCTGACCGGGACGCGTGGGAGTGGGGATTGCTGGACGCAGCCGACGCCGCCGAACGTCCCGTGCTCGGGATCTGCCGCGGCATGCAGCTGATGGCCGTCCGGGCCGGCGGCAGTCTGGAGCAGCACCTGCCGGACGTGGTCGGACACAGCGAGCACGCCCCGGCCCCGGGTGCCTTCGGCTGGACCCCGATCCGTACCGAGTCGGGATCTCTGGTCCGGTCCTTGGTCGGCGACCACGTCCAGGTCAGCTGCTCCCACCACCAGGCGGTGGCCAAGCACCCGGGGTTCGAGGTGACCGCTCGCGCCGCCGACGGCACGATCGAGGCGATGGAGGATCCGGAGCGGCCGTTCTGGCTGGCGGTGCAGTGGCACCCCGAGTACGGCGACGACTACGGGCTGTTCCGCGGCCTCGTCTCGGCGAGCCGATCTGGAGCCGCGGCCGGGTCCGGGCTGTAGAGCACGCCGCCCGATCGGTACGGCAGCGGCTCCACCCGGCTCAGCCCCGGGTCGTCCTCGGCGAAGGTGCGGACCGGTCCGGGACCGGTCTGCCAGGTCTCGAACCGTACGGTCACCCGACCCAGGCCGGCGCCCCACACCCAGCCGCGGCCGTGCTCGGTGTGCTCCACGTCCGCGCCGGGCAGCCATCGGTGGCCACGGCGACCGGTGACGCCCGCCACCGGCACCTGCTCGTCGTTCGGCGTTGCCGTCTCCGACGCCTCGATTGCAGGGGCTGCGGGCGGATCATCAAGATCGAAGAGGAGGTCCTGCACAGCCTCTGTCAGACCGGCGACCCCGACCCCGAGCAGCCGGATGCCGCCGGTGAGCTCGGTGCTGTCCAGCAGGCCCCGAGCCAGCCCCGCGATGGCGTCGGGGGAGTCGACGGGGGACTGCAGGGTGGTCGAGCGGGTGTGGGTGGAGAAGTCGTGGCGGCGGATCTTCACGGTGACGGTCCGGGCGAACAGGCCCGCCGCGCGAAGTCTGCTCGCGACCTGGCGGGCGTGCCGGTCGCAGATCGCGGTCAAGGTGTGTCGGTCGACCAGGTCGGTCTCGAAGGTGTCCTCGACCGAGATCGACTTCGTCTCACGCTCCGGCTCCACCGGGCGGTCGTCGTGCGCGTACGCCAGCTCGGTCAGCCCCTGGGCGTGCGCCTTACCGAGGATCTGGGCGAGCTCGGTCGTCGAGACCCGCTGCAGATCGGCGACGGAGCGGACACCGATCCGCTGCAGCTTCTCCCGGCTCACCGGGCCGACCCCGGGGATCACGTTGACCGGCAGCGGTTCGATCAACGGCACCTCGGCGCCTGGTGCGACGACGACCAGACCGTCCGGCTTGCCCAGCTCAGTGGCCAGCTTCGCGATGAACTTGGAGCTGCCGATCCCGACCGAGGCGGTCAGGCCGCCGGTCGCCGCCGCGAGCTCGGCCTTCAGCTCGGCCACCAGCCGACGCAGCCCGGCATCGGTGAGCTCGACCGGCCGCGACGCCTGGGCCAGGTCGACGAACGCCTCGTCCAGCGACAGCGGCTCCACCGCCGGCGAAAGGTCACGAAGGAGGCCCATCACCACCCGGCTGGCCGCACGGTAGGCGTCGAACCGTCCGGCCAGGAACGCCGCGTGTGGCGCGCGTCGTCGGGCCTCGTGCGCCGGCATGGCGGAGCGGACACCGAACACCCGAGCCTCGTACGATGCGGTGGCCACGACGCCACGCTGCCCGATCCCCCCGACCACGACGGCCTTGCCGCGCAACGACGGCTTGTCGCGCTGCTCCACCGCCGCGAAGAACGCGTCCAGGTCCAGATGCAGCACGGAGGACTGGGATCGCACCGAAGAAGTTTCCCGCACTCGCTGGGATCACCCTTCGACCCGGCTACTTCGTCGTCGTTCGAAGCGACGTTTACATTGTTCACGTTACCGGCTGGTATCTTCTCGTCCGCTGCTCGTGGCACTGTCGCCTCCGGGTAAGAATGGTGCGTTCGACAGACCGAGAGGACCGAGCTGATGGACAGCTGGCCGGGTAAGCCCTATCCCCTGGGCGCCACGTTCGACGGGAGCGGAGTCAACTTCGCCCTGTTCTCCGAGGCTGCCTCGCGGGTCGAGCTCTGCCTTCTCGACGACGATCGCCAGGAGACCCGGATCGAGCTGAGCGAGGTGGACGGCTCGGTCTGGCACACGTACCTGCCCGGCATCCAGCCGGGGCAGCGCTATGGCTACCGGATCCACGGTCCGTACGATCCGATGAACGGCCACCGCTGCAATCCGGCCAAGCTGCTGCTGGATCCGTACGCCAAGGCGATCGACGGCATGGTGGACGGTGACGAGTCGCTGTACTCGTACCGGTTCGGCGATCCGACCGCGTTCAACGACGCCGACTCCAAGGACCACACCATGCTCTCGGTGGTGGTGAACCCGTTCTTCGACTGGGGACACGACCGCCCGCCCGGCCACGAGTACCACGAGTCGGTCATCTACGAGATGCACGTCAAGGGACTGACGATGACCCATCCCGGCGTCCCCGACGACGTCCGGGGAAGCTACGCCGCGATCGGTCATCCGGCGATCATCGAGCACCTGAAGTCACTCGGGGTGACCGCGGTCGAGCTGCTGCCGGTACACCAGTTCGTCAACGACTCCCACCTGGTCGAGCAGGGGCTGTCCAACTACTGGGGCTACAACACGATCGGCTTCCTCGCTCCGCACAACGCCTACTCCAGCACCGGCACGCTCGGGCAGCAGGCCACCGAGTTCAAGGGAATGGTCCGGGCGCTGCACGCCGCCGACATCGAAGTGATCTTGGACGTGGTCTACAACCACACCGCCGAGGGCAACCAGATGGGGCCGACGATCGCCTTCCGTGGCATCGACAACGCCATGTACTACCGGCTCGTCGACAGCGACAAGTCGCACTACTACGACACCACGGGCACCGGCAACAGCCTGCTGATGCGCAGCCCGCACGTGCTGCAGCTGATCATGGACTCGCTGCGCTACTGGGTGCAGGAGATGCACGTCGACGGCTTCCGCTTCGACCTGGCCGCGACGCTGGCCCGGCAGTTCCACGAGGTCGACAAGCTGTCGGCCTTCTTCGACATCATCCAGCAGGACCCGGTGGTCTCGCAGGTGAAGCTGATCGCCGAGCCGTGGGATCTCGGCGACGGCGGCTACCAGGTCGGCAACTTCCCCCCGTTGTGGACGGAGTGGAACGGCAAGTACCGCGACACCGTCCGCGACTACTGGCGTGGCGAGCCCAGGAGCCTCGGGGAATTCGCCTCGCGCCTGACCGGGTCGTCGGATCTGTACAACCACTCCGACCGCCGGCCCACCGCCTCGATCAACTTCGTGATCGCCCACGACGGCTTCACCCTGCGCGATCTCGTGTCCTACAACGAGAAGCACAACCAGGCCAACGGCGAGAACAACAACGACGGCGAGAGCCACAACCGGTCCTGGAACTGCGGAGTCGAGGGGCCGACCGACGACCCCAAGATCAACGCCATGCGGCTGCGGCAGCAACGCAACTTCATCACCACGCTGATGCTCAGCCAGGGCGTGCCCATGCTGGCCCACGGCGACGAGCTGGGCCGGACTCAGGGCGGCAACAACAACGTGTACGCCCAGGACAACGAGATCTCCTGGGTGAACTGGGATCTGGACGCCGACCAGAAGGATCTGCTGGCCTTCACGTCGGCGGCCATCGAGCTGCGCCGCAAGCACCCTGTCTTCCGCCGACGCCGCTTCTTCGCCGGCGACGCGGCCCACGGTGGCAAGAGCGAGCTGGGCGACATCGAGTGGTTCCGCCCCGACGGGAACCAGATGGACGAGGGCGACTGGAACTCGGGCTTCGCCCGCAGTCTGATGGTCTTCCTCAACGGTGACGCGATCCCCGAGCTGGACGCCATGGGACGGTCGATCAGCGATGATCACTTCCTGCTGCTGTTCAACGCGTGGTCGGAGCCGATCAGCTTCACGCTGCCGGGAAAGGCGTGGGGGAGCAACTGGGCGGTGCGGCTGGACACCTCGACCGGAGCGGTCGACCCGGTCGAGGCCAGGCCCTGGCGAGCCCGGACGAAGCACTCCATCCAGCCGCACTCGATGGTGGTGTTGTCCACCACAGTGGTGCCGGAGGAGGAACGGCAGGCGTCCCGGTCGCGCGCGGAACGAGTCACCCCGACGATCGCGCGCACCTCTCAGCGACGGTGATCGGGTGACGGGCGAGGATGGAACCATGCGCCCGAACATCCTCTACCTGCACACCCACGACACCGGCCGCTACATCCAGCCGTACGGGGCGCCGGTATCCACGCCACGCCTGCAGCGGTTCGCGGAAGAAGGTGTGCTGTTCCGGCACGCACACTCGGCAGCGCCCACCTGCTCGCCGAGTCGGGCGGCCCTGCTGACCGGTCAGGCGCCGCACAGCGCGGGCATGATGGGCCTTGCCCACTGGGGCTTCGGCCTGGCCGACGTACGTCAGCATCTGGCGCACACCTTGGGCGCCGCCGGTTACCACACGGCGATGGTGGGCCAGCAGCATGTGACCGAGCCACTCGACCACACGGCTCTGGGTTACGCCGAGCTCCTGCCCAGCACCGGCCCGCGCGCGGCCGAGTTGCTGCCCGGCGTGCTCGACTTCCTGGGTCGCGATCATGACCGACCCTTCTTCTGCTCGGTCGGTCTGTTCGAGACGCACACGATGACCGACGGTGGCGGGACGTTCGGGTATCCCGGTGAGGACGATCGTTATGTCGGCGTGCCGGCCCCGCTCCCGTCGACGCCGGCGACCAGGTCCGACCTGGCCAGCTTCCACGCGTCGGCCACGGTGGCTGACGACACGTACGGACAGATCCTGGACGCGATCGACAACGCGGGTCTGCGGGGGTCGACGCTGGTGATCATCACCACCGACCACGGTCTGCCGCTGCCCGGCATGAAGGGGACGCTCACCGAAGCCGGCACCGGCGTGTTGTTGATCCTGCGTGGGCCCGGTGGATTCTCCGGCGGGCAGGTGTGTGACGCGCTCGTCAGCCAGATCGACCTGTTCTCCACCCTGTGCGACCTGCTCGATCTCGATCGGCCCGCCTGGTTGCAGGGACGCTCTTTGCTGCCGGCCGTTCGCGACGGCGTGGAGGTGAACGAGGCGGTCTTCACCGAGTCGACGTATCACGTCAGCTACCAACCGCAGCGGTGTATCCGTACTCAGCGCTGGTCGTTGATCACCGACTTCGGCGACTGGCGCAAACCGAGACTGGCCAACGTGGACGACTCGGCGAGCAAGGCCGAGTGGGTGGCCGGCGGCTGGGCGAACCGGTCGCTGCCGGCTGAGCGCCTGCACGACCTGCTGCTCGATCCGCTGGAGCAGACCAATCTGGTCGACGACCCGGCGTACGCCGAGGTGCTGGCCGACCTCCGCCGTCGGCTGGCCGCCTGGATGGAGCGCACCGACGACCCGCTGCTCCGCGGTCCGGTACCGGCGCCGGGACGTCCGCCGCTGCCCGACGACGCGCTGTCACCCGCGTACCCAGATAGAGCCCGCTGACGCACTGCTCCCACCGCCCACGTCATGCAGAGGGTGCGTCGGGTAGGTAGGGAGTGCGCCAGCTTGGTCGATAGGGTCCGGAACATGTCCTACACCGCAGCCGACGACCGCTACGACGTCCAGCCCTACCGCCGTTGTGGACGCAGCGGGGTGCTGCTGCCCGCCGTCTCCCTCGGTTTCTGGCACAACTTCGGGGATGACAAACCGCTCGAGACCCAGCGAGCCATCATGCGGCGGGCCTTCGATCTCGGCGTCACCCACTTCGACCTCGCCAACAACTACGGCCCGCCGTACGGGTCGGCCGAGAGCAATGTGGGGCGGATCCTGGCCGAGGACTTCGGCGCGTACCGCGACGAGCTGCTGATCTCCACCAAGGCCGGCTGGGACATGTGGCCCGGCCCGTACGGGAACCTCGGATCCCGGAAGTACCTGACGGCCAGCCTCGACCAGTCGCTGAGACGTCTCCGAGTGGATTATGTCGACATCTTCTATCACCACCGGCCCGACCCGGACACGCCCTTGGAGGAGACGATGGGGGCGCTGGACGCGATCGTCCGGGCGGGCAAGGCGCTCTATGTCGGTGTCTCCTCCTACTCCGCCGAGCACACCGCCAAAGCCGCGGGGATCCTGCGTGACCTCGGCACCCCGATGCTGATCCACCAGCCGTCCTACTCGATGTTCAACCGCTGGATCGAGACTGATCTGCTCGCCGTGCTGGATCGTGAGGGCGTCGGCTGCATCGCCTTCACCGCTCTGGCTCAAGGGCTGCTCACCGACCGCTATCTGGAGGGCATTCCCGCCGACTCACGGGCTGCGGCGGGCAAGTCGTTGTCCACCGAGATGGTCAACGACGAGAACCTGGCGCGGATCCGGGCGCTGAACGAGATCGCCCAGAGTCGTGGCCAGACGCTGGCGCAGCTGGCGCTCGCGTGGGTGCTGCGTGACTCGCGGATGACCTCCACCCTGATCGGGGCGAGCAGCGTGAGGCAGCTCGAGGACAACGTGGCATCCGCCAGCAACCTCGACTTCACCGACGCCGAGCTCTCCGCCATCGACGAGCACGCGGTGGACTCAGGCGTCGACCTGTGGGCCGGGGCTCGAGAGGCGACCAGCAGTTGACGACAGCTGTGGCGGGGCGCTCGCGATCAGTCGAAGAGGTTATTCAGGAACGAGCGCTTCTTCCGCTTCTGATGACGCGCGTTGTATCCCTGCTGGTAGCGGGGGTCGCCGCTGGCCTGCTGGTAGCCGGAGCCGCATCGCCGATCCGGCAGGCCGCGCACCTCGTGTGCTGCGAGCCGCGCCACCAGAAGTGATCGCTACCTGCCGTCTCTGCTCACCGGAGGCGGCAAACCGCCTGCACGAGTTGGCGGGCGCGCGTCTGATCGTTCCTGGGTCAGCCATCGTCGAGGCTGCGAGACTGAAC
>DASQLI010000134.1:0-29558 GCA_035630075.1 Microlunatus sp. | reverse complement strand
GGCTACTCGACCCGGTGCTCAGGGCGCGATGTTCCAGAGCTGATGGGCCCAGTCAGAGTGTCCGAGGACGAGGGTGCCTTGGTTGGTGGTGATCGCGATCCAGCCTTCGGGGTCTCGCCACAGGTAGGTGCCGGGTTCGGGCTGTTTCGATCGCCACTGTCCGACGGTCTTGGGGCGGTGTTCGCCGCGGGCCAGTGGTCCGAGACTGTGCATCCCGGTCTGCCCGGGTGGCCCGTTCTGCTGGTAGGCGGGAGTGTGGTCCAGATCCATCCGGCTGATGGTCGGGGAGTGTGGGAACACCGACCGAGGATGGCGAACCTCCATGGCGCGGCGCAGCCGGAGCGGGATCTCGTAGGAGTCCGCGGACGCGGTGGCGGCCGGGTCGATGACCGGGTAGACCTTGATCTTCGCGTCGTGCTGGATCAGGTAGCGGTGTAGCTGTTCGAGCAGGATCGGGCCGGCGTCGGTGCGGACCACGCCGTGGTTGTCGCGCAGGGTCTGGTCGGTCAGGTGGACGTGCATCACCACCGTCGGTGCGCAGGCGGCCAGCTGGGCCGGAGTCAAGGGTCGCCAGCCGGGTGGCCGGAACGCAGTCGGCCACCGCTGCTGGATCGCACCGGCACCGCCGCAGCGACGCGCTGCTGCAGACTGATCGGCCGAGGGCGGGACGGCGGTCCGCTCCTCGGCGCTCACATCGTCGGCTTGGTCGCGGTCATCGGTTGGCCCATGATCATCAGCTGGCCCGAAAGCATCAGACGGGCCCGGATCGCCGATCAGCTGGTAATCATCCTCGGCGTGACCGTCAGCGCCGGACGCCCCGTGCGCAGTCTCGCTGGACTGCTGCTGATCACCGGTGTCACCGCCGGCCACGTCATCTCCGCCGCGGAGGTACCAGGCCAGGTCCTCGGGGTCGATCGGCGGATCAACCGGCCAGTCCTCTGCGTCGGTTTCGTTCGGTTGGTCGGGGCGGGGTTGGTCCCACCACTCATCCTGATCGAAGCTGGGCTGATAGAAGTTGCCGTGCGCGCTGGTTTCCCAGCCGGCCGGGGGCAGATCGTCGGCCCACGGGTCCGTTTCATCCGCGGTGTGGGCGGCGACCTGCTCCCACGGCTCCTGGTGCGGATCTGGGTCATCAGCGTGCCGGGCCAGCAGGTCAGTCAACCTGGCCGGCTGGGCGATGATCCCGATCGCTTTCGACATCCGTATCGGCAGAGGATCCTCATCACCGTCCTCAGCCAGGCATTCCGCGACTCGTTGGTACAACGCGAGCATCATCGCCACATCGCCGGCCTCACCGCGGGCGATCAGGGTCCGTAGCCCTTCTTCGGACTGGGTGGCGCGGACCTCCCGTTTCGCCGCCGCCAGCCGTTCCCATTGCCGGTACGCCTGCTCATCCACCTGCAAGATGGTGGCGTCCAACGTCTTCAGAAAGCTCGTCCACGGCAGCTGGCACACCCAGCCGCTGGTCTGCTCATCGACCTCACCGACGGTGGCCACCGACAGGTCAGCGGTCAAGGCGGCGATCTGACGGGCCTTCCAGTGATGCACCTCGCCGGCCACCACGCGTTCCCACAACCGGGGCAGCCGGTGCCGGATCGCCAGGCTGTCAGTCATCCAGGACCTGGCCGAGTTGACCGTGGTGCCGAACGGCCCGACCAGGCCCTGCGGCGCGAACTCCGCCACCGCCGGTGTCCCGGCCGGACCGATTCTGACCAGCCGCTCGACCATCATCCCACCGTCGGGATGATCCACGTCGGAATGTGCGTCGGCCCAGGCGGCGGCGATTACCAGCTTGCGGCAGCCCCACAGTCGCTGCTCGTGTTCGACCTCGCAGGCCAGATCAGCGAGGGCGCGCGGGTCTCCCAGCGCCGCCTCCAACCGATCATCGAACATGGCGAAATCGTAGTCGAACACAGGTGCGAATACAAGTCCAGGGGTTGCGTATTCCTTTACCTGGTTCGCTTCTCAGTCGCTCGTCGGATCCTCACCAAATGACCAAGACCGAAGATGAGTTGGCGCGTCCCGTTGCGCACGCCGCTCTCCTCCGGCTGCCCCGGTCGCCTCTGCGGCGCGCTGGGATGACCGGTTGTCCGGATTGATGATCGCGATCAGTGATCGATGCCGATGACCGAGCGGCGTAGTCCTTGCCGGCTGCCGCAGGTGAGCGCGAGCCCTCGCGTCCCTTGGGCGCTGCACCCGACGGATCCTCTCGATGAACCACTGGTCCGATCTCGACGAGCCCGGGGCGACCGCCCACCCGCAGGGTCGGAGAGTCGTCTGCTAGACCAGTTCCCAGACTCGACCACCACCCGTACGAAGGAGCCGATCCATGTCCGACCCGTTCGACGTCGATGATGTCGTCGCCCAGCTCACCCTGGAGGAGAAGGCGGCCCTGACGCTCGGCTCCGGATTCTGGTACACGGTGCCGGTGGAACGGCTGGGGGTGGGCAAGATCTTGGTTTCCGACGGTCCCCACGGACTGCGGGCTCAGCCGGAGACCGGGGGCGGCGATCACGTCGGCCTCGGCCACAGCGTGCCGGCCACCTGCTTCCCGACAGCCTCCGGACTGGCGTCGTCGTGGAATCCCGAGGCTTTCCGCGTCGTAGGCCGGGCGATCGCCCGAGAGGCCCGGGCAGGCGGCGTCTCCGTCGCGCTCGGGCCCGGCGTCAACATCAAGCGCTCGCCACTGTGCGGCCGCAACTTCGAGTACCTGTCCGAGGACCCCTACCTCGCCGGCGTGCTGGCCACCGCCACCGTGCAGGGCACCCAGAGCCTCGGCATCGGCACCTCGGTGAAGCACTACGCGGCCAACAACCAGGAGACCGACCGGCTGCGGGTCAGCGCCGAGGTCGACGAGCGGACGCTGCGGGAGATCTACCTGCCGGCCTTCGAGGCGGTGGTCAAGCACGCCCAGCCGTGGACGGTGATGTGCGCGTACAACAAGCTCAACGGCACGTACGCCAGCGAGCACCACTGGCTGCTCACGGAGGTGCTGCGCGACGAGTGGGGCTTCCAAGGACTCGTGGTCTCCGACTGGGGTGCCGTGCACGACCGGGTCGCCGCTCTGGCCGCCGGCCTGGACCTGGAGATGCCGCCGGCGCTCGGCTACAGCGAGGTGGCCGTGGTGAAGGCCGTTCACGACGGCTCCCTCGACGAGGGATTGCTGGACGAGGCCGTACGGCGAGTGCTCCGGCTGGTTCTGCAGTCGCAGCCCGCTTTGACCGAGAGCGGGACGTTCGACGTCGACGAGCACCACAAGCTGGCCCGGACCATCGCGCACGAGTCCGCCGTGCTGCTGAAGAACGACGGCAACGTGCTGCCGCTGCTCCCGGCTGCCGGAGCCCGGGTAGCGGTGATCGGCGAGTTCGCCCGTACGCCACGGTTCCAGGGAGCCGGCAGCTCCCAGGTGAACCCGACCAAGATCGACATCCCGCTGGACGCGCTGGCCGCTGCCCTCGGGTCGGAGGTCAGCGTCGACTTCGCGCCCGGATTCGGACTGGACACCGCCGACTCCGACCCGGTGCTGGTGGAGGAGGCCGTCCGGGCGGCGAGCGATGCTGATCATGTCGTGGTGTTCCTCGGTCTTCCGGCGCAGGCCGAGTCCGAGGGCTATGACCGGACCACGATGGCCCTGCCGGCCAACCAGCTCACGTTGCTGGACCAGGTCGCGGCGGTCCATGATCACCTGATCGTCGTGCTGGTCGGTGGTTCGACGGTGCAGATGTCGACCTGGGACCATCGGGCCGCGGCGGTCCTCAACTGCTGGCTGTCCGGCCAGGCCTCCGGTGGGGCTGTCGCCGACCTGCTCACCGGGGCGGCGAACCCGTCCGGCAAGCTGGCCGAGACCATCCCCCTGCGCCTGGAGGACAGCTCGTCCTACCTCAACTTCCCCGGCGATCCCGGAGTGGTGCGCTACGGGGAGGGCGTGTTCGTCGGCTACCGGGGGTACGACAAGGCGGCGCAGGACGTCAGCTATCCGTTCGGCTACGGGTTGTCGTACACGACGTTCACGATCTCCGACATCGAGGCGATCGTGGTCGGCTCGGTCACCGATGGCGACCTGACCGTGACCGTCAACGCCGTGGTGACCAACACCGGCGAGCGGGCCGGAGCGGAGGTGGTCCAGCTCTATGTGGGCGATCTGGAGTCCGAGGTCGCGCGGCCGATCCGCGAGCTCAAGGGGTTCGCACGGGTCGGGCTGGAGCCCGGTGCGTCCACCTTGGTCAGCATCGTCCTCGATGAACGCGCCTTCTCCTTCTGGTCGCAGCGGCACGGCCGGTGGGCCGTGGAGGCCGGCGAGTTCGAGATCGCCGTCGGGTCGTCCTCGCGAGACATCGCGGAACAGGTACTGGTGAGGATCGACGCTCCGTCGTTGGCGGCCCCGCTGTCGGCGGAGTCGACGCTGCAGGAGTGGCTGGCCGACGAACGCGGCCGGGCCGTGCTGACCGCGGCCGCCGAGCAGGCCGGTGGTGTCCTGGCCGACGAGGAGATGATCAAGGTGATCGGGAACTTCCCGATGTCGTCGCTGGCGGCGTTCGGCCAGCTGGGCTGGTCGCGCACCAAGCTGGACGAGCTGGTCGCGTCACTCTGATCCACCGCTCAGCTCAGCCGTCCTATCCGACGCAGCGCGAGCACGCTGATCGGCGCGAGCGACAGGTGGCAGGCGGCCAAGGTCACCGTGCTCACCACGTCGAAGTCGGCGGGCAGGGTCATCAGGGCGATGGTGCCGATCGCGAGCAGCGGGGCGACGACGGACGCGACCGGTACCGTCCAGGGCAGCGGCCGGGCGAGGACCGTGACGATCAGCAGGCCGAGGCCCAGCGGCAGAGCCGTGAAGCCGACCACGGTCAGTGCGTCGACCGTGGTCCGACCGATGCCGGCTGCGGTGAAGGTGAACGTACCGCCGGCGAGCCGGCCGACCCCGAACACCGCGAGATTGACCAACACCGCCGCGACCACCGCCAGCGGTGCGACCAGCCAGCGGCTCCGGGTTCGTGCCCGACCAGAGCGACCGACCGCCGGGGCGGGGGCGGTCATGCTCGGTCCTGTCGTACGAGAAAGGCCTCGATCCGGTCCAGTGCGCCCACCCAGGGTTCGGCGGCGAAGAAGTCGCGGATCTCTGGAGTCGGGAAGCCGGACTGGTGTACGGCCATCACGGTGCCGTCCCCGTCGGCGGTGAACGTGATCTCGATCCGGGTGGTCATGGTCATGCCGTCAGGGGTCGAGCCGGTGGAGGACGTGACGAGCCGGTGCGGTCGGTCGATCTCCAGGAAGGTCTGCACCTCCCGGAACAGCTGATCCTCGCTCGGTCCCCAGACGGCGGTCTGGGTGCCTCCGACCCGGAGGTCGACCTCGATCTCCACGATGCCGGGCGTCTCGTCCAGAATGGAGAACCAGATCTTCTGCTTCTCCGCGTCGGTGTAGGCGTCGAAGACCTGCTCCGGAGTGGCCGGCAGATGTCGTGACATCCGCAGCTCCAGCGTGTCGGTGATGGCGTCGGTCGAAGCGTGCTCGCTCATGGTTCCGGGTGTCCTTTCCTGAGGGTGAAATAGGCGTCCAGGCCGTCCAGTCGGCGCTCCCACAGCCGCTGGTAGAAGGTGATCCAGGCCATCGCATCGTCCAATCGGTCGGTGCCGAGTCGACAGTGACGGGAGCGTCCGACCTTCTCGGTGATGATCAGCTCGGCGTCCTCGAGGACCGTCAGATGCTTCTTCATCGCGGTGAGGGAGATGTCGAACGGCTCGGTGAGCTCGGTCACGGTGGCGGAACCCTGGCGTCCCAGGCGTTCCAGCACCGATCGGCGCGTCGGATCGGACAGTGCGGCGAACGCCCGATCGAGTCCGTCAGTGTGAACCATGTGGTTCAGTATAGTCATACTGAACCGCGAAGTTCAATGTCATGCTGCCGTGATCTGCCGAACCCTCGGCTGTGAGCAAGGGGTGCGGCTGCTGGACCGTTGCGAAGCAGATCGCGTGGCGACGGCTCAGGCGCTCACCCCGGCCGGCTCGGCAACCTCCTCCTCGTCGGAGATCGCCGCTGAGAACTGGGCGTTGTAGAGCTCCCAGTAGGCGCCGCGCGCTTCCAGCAGCTCGCTGTGCGAGCCCTGTTCCACGATCGACCCGTTCTCCATCACCAGGATCACGTCGGCGTCGCGGATGGTGGACAGCCGGTGGGCGATCACGAAGCTGGTCCGGTCCGACCGCAGCGCGGCCATCGCGTGCTGAACCAGCACCTCGGTCCGAGTGTCCACCGAGCTGGTGGCCTCGTCCAAGATCAACAGCGCCGGGTCGGCGAGGAAGGCGCGGGCGATCGTCACCAGCTGCTTCTCGCCGGCGCTGATGTTGCTGCCCTCCTCGTCGATCACCGTGTCGTAGCCGTCTGGCAGGGAGTGCACGAAGCGGTCCACGTACGTGGCCTCCGCCGCCGCATGGATCTCGGCCTCGCTGGCGTCCGGTCTCCCGTACGCGATGTTGTCGTGGATGGTGCCGTGGAACAGCCAGGTGTCCTGCAGCACCATGCCGACCTGACTGCGCAGGGCAGCCCGCGGCACCGAGGAGATGTCCATCCCGTCCAACAGGATCCGGCCTTGGTTCAGCTCGTAGAACCGCATGATCAGGTTCACCAGCGTGGTCTTGCCGGCACCGGTCGGTCCGACGATGGCGACCGTCTGACCGGGCCTCACCTGCAGGTTGAGGTCGGTGATCAACGGCTTGTCCGCCGTGTACGAGAACGTGACGTGCTCGAACCCGACCGCACCGCGGACCGGGTTGAGGGAGCCCGTCGCGTCCGGCACCGACTCGGGTGCGTCCAGCACCTCGAAGACCCGCTCCGCCGACGCCACCCCGGACTGCAGCAGGTTGGCCATCGAGGCGACCTGGGTCAGCGGTTGGGTGAACATCCGCGAGTACTGGATGAACGCCTGCACGTCGCCCAGGTTCATGGTTCCGCTGGCCACCCGGAGACCGCCGACGACGGCGATGATCACGTAGTTCAGGTTCCCGATGAACATCATCGTCGGCATGATGATCCCCGAGATGAACTGCGCCCTGAACGAGGACTCGTACAGGCCACCGTTCCGCTCGGTGAAGACCTCCTCGACCTCCTTCCGGCGGCCGAAGACCTTGACCAGCGACTGACCCGTGAACGCCTCCTCGATGTGACCGTTCAGCTCACCGGTCGTCCGCCACTGGGCGACGAACTGCTTCTGTGCCCGCTTGCCGATCAGGCCGGTGACCAGCACCGAGACCGGGATGGTGACCAAGGCGATCAAGGCCAGGGTCGGCGAGACGACGAACATCATGATCACCACGCCGACCACGGTCAGCAACGAAGTCAGCAGCTGAGACAGCGTCTGCTGCAGGGCCTGGGAGATGTTGTCGATGTCGTTCGTCACCCGGCTCAACAGCTCCCCCCGCGGAGACCGGTCGAAGTGCGACAGCGGCAGCCGGTTGATCTTGGTCTGCACCTCGTTGCGCATCCGGAAGATCGAGCGCTGCACAGCGCCGTTGAGCAGATAGCCCTGCCAGAACATCAACAGGGAGCTCACCACGTACAAGACGAGCGCGAGCAGCAGGATCTCGCCCAGCTGGCCGAAGTCGATGCCCATCCCGGGAACGACGTCGAGACGCTGCACCATGTCGGCGTAGCTGTCTTGCCCCTGCGCGCGCAGCATCGCCACCGCCTGTTCCTTGCTCAGACCGGCCGGCAGCTGCTTCCCGATCACCCCAGTGAAGATCACGTCGGTGGCCCAGCCCAGGATCTTGGGCCCGAGGACGTTCAGCACGATGCCCGTGACTGCCAGCAGGATGGAGAAGACGAGCACCAGCCGCTCCGGGGCCAGGTGCCCGAGGAGCCTCTTCAGGGAGGGTCCGAAGTTCAACGACTTCTCCACCGCGATCGCGGAGCCCGGAGGTCGCGGGCCGGCGGGCGGGGCGTACTTGGGTCGCTCCGGTGCCTTGGTCAGCGGCGTGTCGTCCGACTGGGCGAACTCGGCCGGGATGGGCTGCTCACCGGGGTTGGGCGAGTCGGTGACCGGGTCGGGGATCTGGCGCTCCAGCTCCCGCTCCAGCTCCTCGTTGGTTGGTTCACTCATGCTGCCGCCTCCTCCGCGCTCAGCTGGGAGTCGACGATCTCCGCGTACGTCGGGCAGCTGACCAGCAGCTCCTCGTGGGTGCCGGAGCCGACCAGCTCGCCGTCGTCGAGGACCAGGATCTTGTCGGCGTCACGGATGGTCGCCACCCGCTGCGCGACGATGATCACGCAGGCGTCGGTGGTCTCGTGCCGCAGCGCGGCCCGGAGCCGGGCGTCAGTGGCCACGTCGAGAGCGGAGAACGAGTCGTCGAACACGTAGATCTCGGGTCTCTTCACCAGTGCCCGGGCGATGGAGAGCCGTTGGCGCTGGCCGCCGGAGACGTTCGAGCCACCCTGGGCGATGGCGGCGTCCAGCTGGCCGGGCATGGCCCGGACGAAGTCCTCGGCCTGGGCGATCCGCAGCGCGTGCCACAGCTCGTCGGCCGTGGCGTCCGGCTTGCCGTACCGGAGGTTGGAGGCCACGGTGCCGGAGAACAGGAACGGCTTCTGCGGGACCAGCCCGATCCTGCTCCACAACAGCTCGGGCTCGATCTCGCGGACGTCCACACCGTCGACCCGGACGGCGCCTCCGGTGGCGTCGAACAGCCGAGGCAGCAAGGAGACCAGGGTGGTCTTGCCGGCGCCGGTGGAGCCGACGACCGCGGTGGTCTGACCGGCTCGCGCGGTGAACGAGATGTCTCTCAGCACCGGGTAGTCGGCGCCGGGGTAGGTGAACTCAGCGTTCGCCAGCTCGACCACCGACGCCTGCGGGAGCGTCACGACCGGGGCGGCGGCGGTGACGACCGAGGAGTCGGTGTCCAGCACCTCGCCGATCCGCTCGGCACAGACGATCGCCCGAGGCAGCAGCATCATCAAGAACGTGGCCATCATCACCGACATCAGGATCTGGATCAGGTAGGTGAGGAAGGCGGTGAGCGAGCCGATCTGCATGGCGCCGGCGTCGACGCGGTGGGCGCCGAACCACAAGACGGCAACGCTGCTGACGTTCAGCACCAGCATCACGATCGGGAACATCGCCGCGAACCGCTGGCCGACCAGGGTCTGGCTCTCGGTCAGGTCAGCGCTGGCCCGCTCGAACCGCGCGGTCTCGTACGGTTCGCGCACGAAGGCGCGAACCACCCGGATGCCGGTGATCTGTTCGCGCAGGATCCGGTTCACGGCGTCGATCCGACCCTGCATCTGCCGGAACAGCGGAGGCAGCTTCCTGACTACCAGCCAGATGGACCCGGCGAGCACCGGCACCGCGACGACCACCAGCCACGACAGGCCGACGTCCTCCTGCAGGGCCATGAAGATGCCACCGACCATGGTGATCGGCGCGGCCAGCAGCACCGTCGCCGACATCACCACCAGCATCTGCACCTGCTGCACGTCGTTGGTGTTGCGGGTGATCAACGACGGGGCACCGTAGCGGTTGAGCTCACGGGCCGAGAAGGTGAGCACCCGGTCGAAGATCGCCCCGCGCACGTCCCGACCGAACGCCATCGCGGTCTTGGCCCCGAAGTAGACCGAGCCGATCGAGCAGACGATCTGCAGCGCACTGACGGCGAGCATGATCCCGCCGGTCCGCCAGATGAACTCGGTGTCGCCCTTGGCCACACCCTCGTCGATGATCGACGCGTTCAGGCTGGGCAGGTAGAGCGCGCCCATCGTGCCGAGGGTGGCTAGCACGATGGTGATGATGATCATGGACCGGTACGGCCGCAGATACTGCCGCAGTAGTCGCATCAGCATGGGGTGGACTCCTGGTGGGTGGGGGTCAAGATGCCGTGCAGCAGCGTGTCGACGATGACTCTCGGCTCGCTGGGGAAGGTGGCTCCGATCACCGGGTGGGTGACGGTGAAGACCAGGCCACGAATCAGGTCGGCGGCCTGCTCGGGTGGGAGCCGCAGCCGGTCGGCGTCGTCGCCGATGACGGTGGCGAGGGCGGCGGTCAGCCGGGCGTTGTCGGCTCGGCGACGTTCCTCGTGCGCGGAGTGCTCGCGGGCCGCGTGCTCAGGGTCGTCGGGCGGCTGTGGGGGGAGGCGCCGGATGGCTCCGAACAAGCTGATCACGCGGCGCATCCTGGCTTCGAGGATCTCGACCGCCTGCTCGAGCCGAGTGCCGAGGTCGATCGAGGGGTCGATCTCGGTCAGGGCCAGAAGAGTCGGCCCGCCCTCGAAAGCGTCCTCGATGACGGCGTCGATGACTGCGTCCTTGTTGGGAAAGACCCGGAAGATGGTCCCCTCGGCGATCCCGGCGGCCTCAGCGATCTGCCGGGTGCTGACGTCTCGTCCGTACTGCATCACCAACGGCTCGGTCGCAGCCAGGATGGCGGCTCGCCGTTCATCGGCGGGCAGGGGGGTTGCGCGGGCCACATCGCACAGAGTAGTGAGTGAGCACTCACTCAGCAAGTGGATCGGTTCGGGATAATGAACTCGGACGGTTGGACATGCGGAAGGTGTGAGTGCTGTGGGGTCGGGCAGGATCGGGTTGGGCAAGCTGGCGGAGCTGGACTTCGAGGCCGTCATCTTCGACATGGACGGGACGCTGATCGACTCCACTCCCGCGGTGCTGCGGGCATGGACGACCTGGGCGGCTGAGCACGGTCTCACACCGGAGGAGCTCGCCGGCCATCACGGCATGCCGTCGGCCCGGGTGGTCCGCAAGCTGCTGCCGGAACACCAGCACGAGTCAGCGATCGACCGGATCAACGCCCTGGAGATCGACGACGTGCAGGACATCGTCGTGCTGCCCGGTGCGGTGGATGCCCTCGAGGCGCTGGTCTCGGCCCGGAACGCCATCGCCACCTCCTGCACCATGCCGCTGGCCCAGGCCCGGATCGCGGCGGCGGATCTCGTACCGCCGTCGGTGCTGGTCACTGCCGACCAGGTCGAGCACGGCAAGCCGGCCCCGGACCCGTTCCTGCTGGCGGCCGAGCGACTCGGCGTCGCCCCCGAGCGCTGCCTGGTGGTGGAGGACGCCCCGGCTGGGCTGACCGCTGCCGAGGCGGCGGGCTGCTACCGGTTGGCGGTGATCACCACCACCCCCGAGGAGGAGCTGGTGGCCGACGGGATCGTCCGCAACCTGGGCGACGTCGAGTTCGTCGCGTCCGAGGACGGCACCATCAAGGTCCGGATGACGAGCGACTCCAGGTGATCCTGCCGGAGACAAGAGATCCTCGGTTCATCACGCTTCGTCGCGGGGGAACCCTCACCGACCCGGATCATCATCTCCTCGCCCTCTGGGCGGCCTTGTGTGCGGAGCACGTGCTGCCCCTGTTCGAGTCGGTCATGCCCGAGGACCCGCGGCCCCGGACAGCGATCGAGCAGGCACGCGCGTGGGTGCGCGGCGACATCACGATGATGGAGGCCCGAGCGGCGGGTGGGCACGCCATGGGAGCGGCCAGAGATCTCCGCGGGGCAGCCCGGCATGCCGCCTACGCCGCAGGACAGGCCGGTGCCGTCGCGCACGTCGCGGCACACGAGCTGGGGGCGGCAGCGTACGCGATCAAGGCGGCCCGGGCCGCCGTACCGGCCACCGGGAGCGAGGCGGCAGGACGACGCGAGTGCCGGTGGCAGCGCGAGCAGCTGCCGGCGGCGATTCGTGACCTGGTGCTCGACGACCAGCGGCTGCGCAACGACATCTGTTGGTCCGTGTTCGACTGCTGAGCAGCGCTGGGCCCCGCGCCCTGGGGCCTATCCTCCGCTCTTGCGGCGGAAGACCCGCTTCGTGTCGACCGGACCGTGCGGGTGGACCGGCTGGTTCCCGGCGTCCAGGTGATCTTCGCCCTTGCGGCCCTTCTTGGCCTCGAGAGCCTCCCGGAACTTCCGCTTGGTCTCCTCCTCCGGCGTCTCGTTCGGCGCAGATGACTTGTCAGAGGTCATGCGTCATTCTCACCCAGGACCTCGGGGCCCTCACCGGGGGGCCTCAGCGGTTCTGGTCGGGTGCCGGCGGCTCCACCGCCGACGCTGCGCTGGCCGGTGTGGGAGCCGAGTCCGGGATCGTCTGCTCCTCACCCGGCAGCGGCACCAGCTTGACCGCCGTGCCGTACGCGATGACCTCGCTCAGGTTCTGGGTGATCTCGCTGCAGTCGAACCGCAGTCCGAGGACGGCGTCGGCGCCGGCCGACTCGGCCATCTCCACCACTCGGGCCACGGCGTCCTGCCTCGACCTGGTCAGCATGCTCACGTAGCCGGCCTCGAGCCCGCCGCCGCGCAGCTCCGGCGGCAGATCGCGCCCGCGGGCCACGACCCCCACCACGTCGCCGATGACCTCGGCGATCTGTCGACCAGGCAGCGTGTCCAGCGTCACGACGGGGATCGCGCGAGGCACCACCGTCGGTCGGGAGGGGGTCTGGGCGACCCACGGGCCCGGCTGGGGCGGTGGTCCTTGCTGGGGCGGGGGCTGCCCGTACTCGCGCTCACCGTAGGGGTTCGGCTGTTGCTGGTACGGGTTCGGCTGGGGCGGCTGACCGTACGGGTTGGGCTGAGGCTGCTGGGGCGGTTGACCCTGCTGAGGCGGCTGGCCGTACTGGGGCCGCTGCCCGTACTGGACCGGCTGACCGTACGGTCCCTGCTGCGGGTTCGGCTGCTGTCCGTAGGGGTTCTGTTGGTACGGATTGGGCGGCTGCTGCCCGTAGTTGCTCATGAGAGCAACATACTCAGCCCAACTGGGTCATCTCCACGGTCACGAACATCTCCGACGCCCCGCCGGAGTAGGTGCCCCGCAGCGGTGCGACGTCCCCGTAGTCGCGACCGTGCCCGACCCGGACGTAATGCTCCGACAGACGCCGACGTTGGGTCGGGTCGTAACCCACCCAGCTGCCGCACCACCACTCCACCCACGAGTGCGACTCACCCTCGACCGTGGCGTTCGGGGTGATGTCCTCGGACGGGAAGAGGTAGCCCGACACGTACCGTGCGGGCAGGCCGATCGAGCGCAGCGCGCCGAGCGCCACGTGGCTGTAGTCCTGGCAGACGCCGGCACCGCCCTCCCACACCTCGCGGGCGGTGCTGGTCACCAGCGTCGAGCCGCGACGGTAGCTGAGCCGTTCGGCCACCAGCCGGCAGACGTCCAGCCCGGCCAGTCGAGGCGACTGTCCGGCGGCCGCCTGCTGAGCCAGCTCGAGCAGCTCGTCCGGCGGCGCGGTCCGGTCATTCACCGTGAGGAACTCCGACATCGAGTCGGTGACGCCCCGATCCTGCAGCGCGGCCCAGCCGAGGTCGCTGGTCGGCACCCGCCGGTCCGTGTCCCACGGCAGCCCGTCCCCGCGAGTCTCGACCACGGCCTGGGACCGTACGGTCAGCCGCGAGTGCCGCTCGTGCACCTCGAAGGTGGTGACGGCGGTGCCCCAGTAGTCGGTGTAGTTGATGCTCCAGGCGGCCGGCTCGATGCTGAGCCGACTGCTCCAGACGGTCTGGGTCTGGTTGACGGCCGGTGTCATCCGGGCCTCGTTGTAGGACGCCCGCACCGGGGAGGAGTACCGGAAGCCGGTCTTGTGGACGATGTTGAGACGCATCAGCGGGTCCCCTCCGTGATCCAGGCCGTGGGGTCGGCGGCGGCGAAGAACGTCGTCGCCACCACGTCGCTGACCGCGGCGCAGACACCTTGGACGCCACTCATCTCGTCGTCCAGGGAGCCGAGGATCTCCTGCACCGGTGTGTACTCCAGCCGGGCCCGCAGCCGGCCCAGCAGCACGGTGGCCTCCTTGGCCTGGTCCGCCCCGCCGGGGTTGGCCAGCGTGACCTTGTCCAGGCACTCCAGCGCCGCGACCACCCCGTGCATCACCGACCGCGGGAACCGGGCGTCGACCAACAGGAACTCGGCCGCCTCGGCGTCGGTGTGCAGACCCTTGTACGTCCGCAGAAAGGCGTCGTGGCCGCCGACACCGCGCAGCACCGACGGCCAGTTGGCGCTGCCGGTGGCCGGGGAGGCCGATGCCACCATCCGCGAGGTCATGTCGATCTGCTCCAGGCAGCGGCCCAGCAGGAAGAACTGCCAGCCGTTGTCGCGGACCATCGTGCTCCGGGCCAGGCCGTTGACCAGTGCGCTCCGGTCGCGGGCCCAGTCCAGGAACGAGTACGCCCGGACGGTGCTGAAGTGGCCGGTCGGCAGCTTCTGCCAGGTGGTGTTGATGCACTCCCACACCTCGAGCGGGATCACCTCCCGGGCCCGGCGGGCGTTGTCGCGGGCCGCCGCCCACGAGTAGAAGATGGAGGTCGGCTCCCGCGCGTCCCAGCAGAGCAGCCGCAGCAGGTCGGCGGCCTGCGGCTCGGGATCGTCCTGGTCGAGCTCGATGCTCATCAGGGCCAGCAGGTTGTGGCACGACTCCGACTCGCGCCGCGAGGTGTCCTCGGCGATCAGCCGGAGCTGGGTCTGCACGATCCGGGCGGTGTTGTCGGCGCGCTCGACGTAGCGGCCGATCCAGAACATGGACTCGGCGATGCGGCTCAGCATCCGCGACCACCCGCATGGTGCGGCGTCCCGAGCTGTTGTTGCTGCTCGATCTGCTGCTTGAGGGTCTCCGGCCGGTTACCGACGGTGCCGAGGGCGCCACCGATGGTCATCGGCACGACCGTGCGCGCGGCGGCTGCGGCGGCTGCCTTGGGGGTGGCAGTCGGAGACGCCCCAGGGGGTGTGGCCGGTGGCGGCGGGCTGGGCGGCGGTGCGGTGGTCGGGGTCGTGTCGACCTCGGTTTCGTCGTCGGAGTCGTCGTCCAGGTCGTCGAGGTCCTCGATGTCCTCGTCGTCGGAGGCGTCCGGCGCGTGCAGCCGCAACGGCTGACTCAGCACCCAGGTGTCCTTGCTGCCGCCGCCCTGGCTGCTGTTGACCACCAGCTCGCCCTTGGGCAGCGCAACCCGGGTCAACCCACCGGGCAGCACCCAGATGTCGTCGCCGCTGTTCACCGCGAACGGTCGCAGGTCCACGTGACGCGGCTCGAGCCCGCTGCCGATCAAGGTCGGCACGGTGGAGAGCTGGACCAGCGGCTGGGCGATCCAGCCGCGCGGATCGTGCAGCACCCGCTGTCGCAACGCGTTCAGCTCGTCGGCGGTGGCGGCCGGCCCGATCACGATGCCTTTGCCGCCGGAACCGTCGACCGGCTTGACCACCAGCTCGTGCAGCCGATCCATCACCTCCTCCCGAGCCGCTTCCTCATCCAGCCGCCAGGTGTCGACGTTGCGGATGATCGGCTCCTCGCGCAGGAAGTAGCGGATCAGGTCCGGCACGTAGGTGTAGATGAGCTTGTCGTCGGCGACGCCGTTGCCGATGGCGTTGGCCAGCGCGACACCGCCGCTGCGCACGGCGTTCACCAGGCCGGGGACGCCGAGCATCGAGTCCTGGCGGAAGTGGACCGGATCGAGGAAGTCGTCGTCGATCCGCCGATAGATCACGTCCACCCGTTGCAGCCCGGCGGTGGTGCGCATGAACACCCTGCCACGGCGGCACTCCAGGTCGCGGCCCTCGACCAGCTCGACGCCCATGGTCCGGGCCAGCAGGGTGTGCTCGAAGTACGCCGAGTTGTAGACGCCCGGGGTCAGCACCACCACGGTCGGGTCGTCGATGCCACTGGGCGCCGCCTTGCGCAGGGCGGCCAGCAGTCGCTGCGGGTAGCCGGCCACCGGCCGGATCCGCTGCGTGCCGAACGCCTCGGGCATGGCCGTCACCATGGAGCTGCGGTTGGTCATCACGTACGAGACGCCGCTGGGCACCCGGACGTTGTCCTCCAGCACCCGCACGTCACCCTCGGGCGTACGGATCAGGTCGATGCCGCCGACGTGGACGCGAACGCCGTTCGGCGGTTGGATGCCCCAGACCGCGCGGTGGTAGTGGCTGGAGGAGGTGATCAGCTGGCGCGGGATCACCCCGTCGGTGATCACCTTGCCGTCGGAGTAGACGTCGGCCAGAAAGGCTTCCAGGGCACGGATCCGCTGGGCGACGCCGGAGTCGATGATCTCCCAGTCGTCGGCCGGGATGACCCGCGGCACGACATCCAACGGGAAGGGTCGCTCGACGCCGCCGACGTCGAAGGTGACCCCGGCTTGCGAGTAGTTGCTGGCCAGCGACTCCGCGATCGACCGGAGCTCGTCCGGGGTGGCCCGCCGGAGCGTCTCGTACACGGTGGAGTAGGACGGCCGGACCTCCCCGGTGGAGTCGATCATCTCGTCGAACGCCGCTCCAGGCTGATACCTCGCGAGAACGTCCTCCATGCGTGGAGCGTATCGGTCCGCCCGTTACCGCCCGGTAAATGGGCTGGCCCTCGCCAGAACCCACTCCGCGAGGTTTCGAGCACACGCGGAGTGGGCGGGCTGCGACTGCGCGAGGGTTCGAGCGCGCGCGGGGTGGAAGTGAACGGCGGGAAACCCGGCTGAGCGGTCCGGAGTCCTCCACTAACCTTGGCCGGTGCCCAATCAGCCGCCAGCGCCAGAACCCGACGTCCCCGAGCAGATCCGGGTACGCCGGGAGAAGCGCGCCCAGCTGCTGGCCTCGGGACGCGAGCCCTACCCCGTCTCCGTACCGCGCACCCATGCGCTGCGTGACATCCGCGCGCAGTGGGCGTACCTGGAGACCGGGCAGGAGACCGAGGACGTGGTCTCGGTGGCGGGCCGGGTGGTGTTCATCCGCAACACCGGGAAGCTGTGCTTCGCCACCCTGCAGGAAGGACTGTCGCTGTCCGACTCCGGCACCCGGCTGCAGGTGATGCTGTCGCTGGCCGAGGTGGGGGCGGAGTCCCTGGCGGACTGGAAGGCCGAGATCGATCTCGGCGACTTCGTCTCGGTGACCGGGCGGGTGATCTCCTCGCGGCGCGGCGAGCTGTCGGTGCTGGCCTCGGAGTGGGTGCTGGCGTCGAAGGCGCTGCGGCCATTACCCACCCTGCACAACGAGCTGTCCGACGAGACCCGGGTACGGCAGCGCTATGCCGACCTGGTGGCCCGCGAGGCCGCCCGGGACATGGTGCGGACCCGAGCGGCCATCACGCGGTCGATCCGGGAGACGTTGCACCGCGACGACTACGTCGAGATCGAGACCCCGGTGCTGCAGCTGGTGCACGGCGGGGCGCACGCCCGGCCGTTCTCCACCCACCTGAACGCCTTCGACACCGACATGACGCTGCGGATCGCGCTGGAGCTGTTCCTCAAGCGGGCCGTCGTCGGCGGCGTCGAGCGGGTGTACGAGATCGGCCGCATCTTCCGCAACGAGGGCATCGACTCCACCCACAGTGCGGAGTTCACCATGCTCGAGGCGTACCACGCCTGGGGAGATCAGCGGACCATCGCCGCCCTGCAACGGCAGATCATCCTGGACGCCGCCGACGCCCTCGGGTCGCGACAGATCTCGACCCCCCGCGGTGAGATCGACCTGGACGGTGAGTGGACGTGGCTGGCGGTCTATCCGGGGCTGTCGGCCCGGGTCGAGGAGGAGGTCACCCCGGAGACGTCGGTGGAGACGCTGCAGCTGATCGCGAAGCGGCACGAGGTCGAGTACGACCCCGCCTGGAGCGCCGAGAAGCTGGTGATCGAGCTGTTCGGCGAGCTGGTCGAGCCGGATCTGATCCAGCCGACGTTCGTGTGCGACTACCCGCCTGCGGCCCAGCCGCTGGCCCGACCGCACCGCAGCGAACCGAACCTGATCGAGGCCTGGGACCTGATCATCGGCGGGATGGAGCGCGGAACCGGGTTCTCCGAGCTGATCGACCCGGTGATCCAGCGGGATCGGCTGACGGCCCAGTCGCTGGCGGCCGCGGCCGGCGATCCGGAGGCCATGCAGCTGGACGAGGACTTCCTGACCGCGCTGGAGTTCGGGGCACCGCCGATGGGCGGGCTGGGACTGGGCATCGACCGGCTGGTGATGCTGTTCACCAACGCCGGCATCCGGGAGACCATCCTGTTCCCGTTGCTCAAGCCGCTCTCCTGAGGGTGACGGCCACGTCGAGAAGTCGGTCAGGCACCTCCCTCAGCGAGTCCGGGTGCCGTGGCTACTTCTCGGCGGTGCTGCGCTCTCCGCGGTAGGAGCGGGAGGCGGCGACGATTCGCCGTACGGTGCTGATCATGGTCCGCAGATCGGCCGAGCCGACCTCGGCCCCAACCTCGTCTGCCCACGCATGCTGGGCCTCCCGGAGTCGCAGCAGAGTGACCCTGCCCGCCTCTGTCGGTTCCAGCAGCTTGGCCCGGCGATGGTGCGGGTTGTCCCGGTAGCTCGCCCAGCCCTTCTCCACCAGCAGGTCAGCCGTCCGCTGCACACTCTGCCGAGCCAGGCCGAGGCCGACCCGGCGAGCGATCTCGGCCACCGGCAACGGCTCGTCCAGGGTCGCACCGAGCACCTGCCACCAGGCCGGCGTGAGGCCGGCCGGCTCGGCGATGTCCTTGGCCGCGGCCAGGAACTCCCCGTTCAGCTCGAAGACCGGCAGCACCAGGTCGGTCAGCGCATCACCGGCCGGCGTCCGGGTCGGCCCGTTCGGCCGCTCGACGTCGGTCACGCCACCAGCGCGTCGAAGAAGCGCCGTTCGCCGGTCGTGTAGAGCCCGTACCAGGCCTCGATCACCGGTTGCGGGAACACCTCCAGCGCCTCGAACACGGCCCGGGCGAAGTCGATGGGCGCGGTCGCCGGTGCGGTGACGACGCCCTGGTCGGTCACGACCTTCACCTCCCGGTAGCGCGCGGCGCCGTTGTAACCGGGTGCGGCGGCCACGTAATCGGCGGCGTTGCTGGTGTGGTCCCGATGGTTCAGCAGGCCGGCCCTCGCCAGCCCGTACGTCGCTCCGCAGATGCCGGCGACCACACCGCCGGCGGCCAGCACGTCGGTGGCCAGGCCGAGAGCGATCTGGTGGCCCTCTTCCCCTTCCCAGGTCGCGCCGCCGGGCAGCACCAGCGCATCGACGTCCTCGGCGCTGAGCCGGCTGAGAGAGGTTTCGGGCGTCACCCGCAGGCCGCCCATGCTGGTCACCGGCTCGCCGTCGGCGCTGGCGACCACGACCCGGAACCGCCCCGGGTCCTGGCCCTCGGCCATTGCGAACCCGGCCAGCAGATAGCCGTACTCCCAGTCCGCCATCGTGTCCATCGCGTAGAAGACCACGGTCGTCGTCATGAGTGGATGCCTTTCCAGAGTTTGACAGGACACTGTCAATCGTACGCAGTTGACAGGCTGCTGTCAAACTCGCGGAGTCACCCAGACGCGTGCTGAGCCTGTCGAAGCACTCCGCGAGGTTTCGAACCGTCGCGGAGTGGGACCGGCTCGATGTCAGGAGAGCGTGAGGTCCACCACGGTCAGGCCGGCGGTCGTGGCGGCTCGGGAGTCCATCGCCATCAACGCGGCCGGCGCCTCGGCCAGCGAGATCACTCGTCCCACCAGCTCGGCCGGCCGGAGCACTCCGGCGGTGACCATCGCCAGCATCGCCGGGTAGTCCCGGGCGGCCATTCCGTGCGAGCCGTAGATCTCCAGCTCGTACGCCACCACGACGTCCCAGGGCAACGGCGCCCGCGAGTCGGCACCGAGCATCAAGCCGACCTGGACGTAACGACCCCGTCGGCGCAGGCTGCGGATCCCGGCCGTCTCGGTGGCCGCCGAGCCGAGCGCGTCGACCGCCATGTGCGCGCCGCCGCCGGTCAGCTCGACGATCCGCTCCACCGCACCGTCGGGGGCGAGGGCGACTGCTCCGAGGTCGGCAGCCCGGCGGCGGGCGACCTCGGAGACATCGACGGCCACCACCCGGGCGCCGAGGGCGATCGCGACCTGCGCGGCCGAGAGACCGACACCGCCGCAGCCGAAGACGGCCACCCAGTCGCCTTCACCGACGCGACCACGGGCGGTCACGGCTCGGTACGCGGTGGCGAACCGGCAGCCCAACGACGCCGCTACCACCGGGTCCATGCCCTCGGGGAGCCGGACGAGGTTGGTGTCGGCGGCGAACAACGCGACCTGCTCGGCGAAGGAGCCGTGGTGGGTGAAGCCCGGCTGCGTCTGGTGCGGACAGACCTGGGCATCGCCGGCTCGGCACCACTCGCATACGCCGCAGCCGTTGACGAACGGGGTGGTCACCCGGTCGCCCACGGCGAAGTCGGTCACGTCGCGGCCGACCTGGCTGACGACACCGGCGAGCTCGTGACCCGGCACGTGCGGCAGCGAGACCGGCTCGTGCCCGCGCCACGCATGCCAGTCCGACCGGCACACGCCGGTGGCCAGGACGTCGAGGACCACGCCGTCGTCGGGGCAGACGGGTGAGGGCATCTCCACCAGCGCGGGTGCCGTGCCGTACCCGCTGTAGCGAACAGCGAGCATCGCTCAGTCGGGGTCGCGCAGGTCGGAGAAGTCGAAGTCGTCGTCGGCGGACTTGCGGCGCCGCCGCAGCCTCGTCGTCTGTCGGGGGAGCACGGTGGTGTCTTCGCCCGCGGCGCTCGGTCCAGACGCGTCTTTGGACGAGTGCGCAGGGGTCGAGCTCAAGGTCGTCTCGGTGCTCGCACCCTGCTCGTCGTCGCCCGCGTCGGCCTCAGCGGTGTCGCGACCGTTGTCGTCGGGCTCCTCCGTCCCCGGATCGGCGGGGGCCGCGGATCTGGCTGTGGGCACGCCTGGCGGCTTCGCGTTCCGCGACGCGCGGACGACCGCGACACCGATGGCCGTGGTCAGCGGCACGGCCAGGATGAGCCCGATCGAGCCCACCATCGTACGGATCAGCTCGGCGGCGAACTGCTCGGTCTGCAGCACCTGGAACAGCGGCCGGTTGTAGATGGCGATCAGCAGCAGCACCGGGAGCGAGGCGCCCGCGGTGGCGAAGGCGATCGTGTAGACCGTCGAGGCGATGTGATCGCGCCCGATCCGCATCGCCTTGGAGAACAGCCGCTTCTGGTTCGGGTCGCTGTCGGCCAGCTCCCAGACCGCCGAGGCCTGGGTGATGGTGACGTCGTTCAGGACACCGAGCCCGGCGACGATGATGCCGCACAGCACCACCGACGTGAGGGACATGTCGGGGGCAGCCGCGGAGAGGATGTAGTCGTCCTCGGCGCTGACGCCGGTCAAGTGGGCCCAGTGAGTGGCGCCCCACCCCAGCAGGGCGGCCGTCACCAGGCCGAACAGGGTGCCGACCAGGGCGGTCGAGGTGCGCGCCGAGAAACCGTGGGCGGCGTAGAGGACGACGAACATGATCGCCGAGCTGCCGATCAGCCCCACCAGCAGCGGGTTCGTGCCGGTGACGAGGGCCGGGAACATGAACTTCACCAGGATGAAGCCGGCGAAGCCGAGACCCAGCAGAGCGGCGAAGCCACGCCACCGGGCGACGATGATCACGGCCAGCGCGAAGGCGACGGCGATGACGATCAACGGGATGCTGCGCTCGAAGTCGGAGAACTGGTACTGCGCCGGCTGACCGTCCATGGGCGGGATCCGGATCAGGGTGACCCGCTGCCCGACCTCGGTGCCGCTGGAGTAGAGGGCGTCGGTGAGCGGGATCCCGGCCACCTCCTTGCCGGTGTCGTCGCCCTCGAGCACCCGGACGCTGATCGTCGCGCAGGTCTGGTCGGCCACGCCGGGAGTGGAGCCGGCCATGCCTTCGCAGGACACCGGCTCGATCCCGACGATCTCGCCCGTCGGGTAGGTGACGCCGGCGATGCTGTAGCCCGCCACGTCGGCGTTGATGTGGCTCGCCACGTCCTTGGGCCACAAGGCGATCAGTCCGGCGAACGTCCAGATGCCCAGCGGAATGAGCACCACAACCAGGATCCGCAGCGCCTGCCGGTGCCGGGCCGCCTCGTTTCGACCGCGCCGCCCCGTCGGATCAGTTCGACGTCGGGGGGTGTCGATCGAGTGTGAGTGGGTCATTCTCCGCCTAGGGTTGATCTTCGTGACTCCATGGCCGCGTCGCCACCTGGGTGGTCTCGGCCTGCAGAGCGGCACTCAATCTACCTTCCGCTCGCGGGCAGCACGTCGGTCGCAGAGGCGGCCGGGGGCTGCGCTACGTCGCCAGTGGCCGGTCGCTGCGGCCGGGGCGCTGGCCGCCGGAGCCCTGACGTTCTCGCTGGTGGCCTCCGGTGGCGTTGGGGCGGGAGCGCAGCCGGGCACAGCGGTGCAGGCTGCGGCGACTCCCACGCCGTCCGTGGTCTCCGAGCCGACCGCGTCGGTGCCGGCGTCGGAGAAGACCGACAAGAGCACGACCGGGAAGGGTGCGAGCGCGGACTCCACCGAGAAGAAGGTCAAGATCCCGGACCAGGGTCCCGGCACGTTCACCCGCGCTGGGCTGGACGGCCCGAAGGTGGGCGAGGATGGCGCGCGACTGCTGCGCTATGCGGTCACGGTGGAGAAGAACCTTCCGTACGACGCCGACGAGATCGCGCTCGACATCCAGACGACCCTGTCGGACCAGCGGAGCTGGATCGGCGGTGGCGACTGGCGACTGGAGCTGGTCAGCGACCAGGACAAGGCGGACTTCACCGTCTTCCTGGCCACCCCGGGCACCGTCGACCGCTACTGCTGGCCGCTGCGGACCTACGGGCGGGTGTCGTGCCAGGCCGGCAACCGGGTGATGCTGAACGCCTGGCGCTGGGCACACGGCGCCGACGCCTTCGGCAGCGATGTCGGTGCCTACCGGCAGTATCTGGTCAACCACGAAGTCGGACACCGGCTCGGCCACGGCCACGTGGGCTGTCCGGCAAAGGGAAAGCGGGCACCGGTGATGATGCAACAGACCAAGGGCGTCGGGTCGTGCAAGGCCAACCCGTGGCCGGCGCCCCGGCGGACCGGCTGAGCGGACGCTGATGAGGGATAGCGCTCAGGACCGGCGGTTGACGCTGGATCGACCCGTGCTGGTCGATCCGCTGATCCGAACGCACCGCCGTGGCCCGGGCGATCCGACGCATCGCCGACTCGGGCCCGGGAACTGGCTGCGGGCCACGCTGACCCCGGAGGGTCCGGTGCTGCTGCGGATCGCCGGTGCGGGCTGCGCGGTGTCGGCCCGCGCCTGGGGTCCCGGGGCCGACTGGGCGCTGGAGCAGCTGCCTCGGCTGCTCGGCGTCGACGACGATCCGACCAGCTTCGAGCCACGACCCGAGCACGCGGCGCTGGTGCTGGCTCACCGGCGCCATGGCGACGTCAGGGTCGGACGCACCGAGCGGGTCTGGGAGTCGGTCGCCCCCGCCTGCCTCGAGCAGGTCGTCACCGGCAAGGAGGCCTTCCGGGCGTACCGGCTGCTGGTCACCGAGTACGGCGAGCCGGCGCCGGGGCCGACCTCGGATCCGGACTCGGCGGCGTACGGGATGCGGGTGCCGCCACCCGCCGAAGTGTGGGCGAGGATCCCGACCTGGAGGTTCCTGGCGGCCGGGGTCGAGCAACGGCGCTATCGGACGCTGGTGAACGCGGCCGGCCGGGCCTCAGCGCTGGAGCGGACCCTGACCGGCGCGCACGACGCCGCGGACCGAGCGCTGCGGAGCCTGCCGGGGATCGGTCCGTGGACGTCGGCGGAGGTGCGGCAGCGAGCGCACGGCGACCCCGACGCGTGGAGCATCCACGACTACCACGTGGCGAAGGACATCACGTACGCGCTGGTCGGCGAGCCGTTGGACGACGCGGCCTGCCTGGAGATCCTGGAGCCCTACCGGGGCCACCGCTACCGGGTCCAGCTGCTGCTGTCGTTGTCGGCGCCGCGGACCCCGCGGCGTGGTCCGCGGATGAGCCTGCCGACCCACACCCCGTACGCCACCCGTGGTCGGTCGTAGTCGGCACCGCTAGGGCGTCGGACGGGCCCGGGCGTTCCGCAGCCGGATGCCGCTGAAGCCCACGGTCGAGGCGATCACCGCGTCCCACCACAGCCACAGGCTGTCCGTCAGCCGGAGCTCGATGCCCGCCTGCTCGTGCAGGGCGAGCAGATTGCCGACCCGCTCGGGGGGGCCGAGCGGCCGGACGGCTCTGCGCGCGACCTGCGCGTGCGGACGCTCGGCGGGATGGGGCACGAAGTCGGCGGCGTCGAAGGCGTACGCGAAGAGCTCGACTGTCTGCAGTCGCTCCAGCCAGCCGTACTCGATCAGGTGCACCCGCCTGGTGTGCGGCCCGAGGACCGTCAGCCGATCCGTGTCGGTGGTGTCGTCGGTGACCCAGGCCATCGCCCGCGGGCACTGTCGCGGGAACCAGTAGTCCGGAGCGCGGCTTGCGTCGACCGCCCAGACAACCGGCTCCGGGTCGGCCGAGGTGGCGGCCACGTGCGGGGCGAACTCGCGGATCGTCGGATCCTCGGAGAAGTGCAGGACCGTGCCCGGCTCGGGTCGCATGATCGGCAGGCTACGCAGCGAGCAGTGCCCGGTCGGCGCCGCGTGTGTCAGTCGTCGGTTGCATGATCAGCGGATGGAGCTCACCGGTCGGCAGCTCAACCGGACCACCTTGCGACGGCAGCTGCTGCTGCAGCGTCAGCCGCTCGACGTGTTCGACGCCGTCCGGCGGCTGGTCGGGCTGCAGGCGCAGCAGGCCGCGTCTCCGTACCTGGCGCTGTGGAACCGGGTCGCCGACTTCGACCCGGCGGATCTGGATGCTGCGTTCGCCGAGCACCGGATCGTCAAGGCGAGCCTGCTCCGGATCACCCTGCACGCCGTGGCGGCGGACGATCGCCCGGTCTGGCACCGCGCGGTCCTCGGGTCGCTGCGAGGTTCGCGGCTCTATGACAAGCGCTTCACCAGCACCGGACTGACCAGCGCCGACGCCGACGCGAGTCTGGAGGAGCTGCTCGGTTTCCTGACCGTGCCGCGCACCAACGCCGAGGTCGACGCGTACTTCGCCGAGCGGTTTCCGGAGGTGGCGGAGCAGCGGATCTGGTGGGCGCTGCGGACGTACGCGCCGTTGATCCACGCGCCGGGACCACACCCGTGGACCTTCGGTCCACGGCCTTCCTACCTTGCCGCCCCGATCCAGCCGCTCGAGCCGCTCGAGCCGGTCGAACCGGTCGACGAGGCCGAGGCGATGATCCTGCTGGCTCGTCGCTACCTCGCGGCCTATGGTCCGGCGACCGCCGCCGATCTCGCCTCGTTCACCACCCTGGCTCGGGCGCCCGCGACGGCGGCTCTCACGGCGTTGGGCGACGAGCTGGTCCGGCACACCGGCCCGGATGGCAAGCCGATCTTCGACCTCGCGGACGGCGAGCTGAGCGACGAGGACGTCCCGGCCCCGGCCCGGTTGCTCGGGATGTGGGACAACGTGCTGCTCGCCCACATCGATCGCAGTCGGCTGATCCCCACCGACTACCGGAGCACGGTGATCCGACGCAACGGCGACGTGCTGCCGACGCTGCTGGTCGACGGCCAGGTGGCCGGAGTGTGGCGACCGGTCGAGACCGGTATCGAAGCCACCGCCTTCCGCCGCCTTCCGTCGACGGTCTGGGAAGCCCTGGCCGCCGAGGCTGCCGACCTGACGACCATGCTGCAGCCGCGTGAGCCGTCGGTGTTCAGTCGGTACGGTCACTGGTGGAGTTCGATCACGGGAGACGAGGTGAAGGTGCTGTGACCAATGACGGTGCCCTCGACCACCAGCGGCTGGAGTGGCTGCTCGACAGCGATCCGGCGCTGCGCTGGCAGGTGGAGCGGGACCTGGCGGGTGAGCCACCGCAGGTCTGGCAGGCGACCCGCGGGCGGATCGCGACCGAGGGCTTCGGTGCGGAGCTGCTGGCCCACCAGGATGCCGACGGGCAGTGGGCCGGGGGCGCCTACTTCCCGGCCGACTTCGACTGGAACGGCCCGGAGGCGGCCGAAGGGGCCGGTCAGCCGTACACGGCCACGACCTGGACCCTGAACACACTGCGGGACTGGGGTCTGGACGCTTCTCACCTCGCCGGCACCGCCGAGAAGCTCGCCGAGAACTCACGGTGGGAGTACGACGACCTGCCGTACTGGGGTGGCGAGGTCGACGCCTGCATCAACGCGTTCACCCTGGCCAACGGTGCCTGGCTGGGCGCCGACGTGTCGAGTCTGCGGACCTGGTTCGGTGAGCACCAGCTGGCCGACGGCGGCTGGAACTGCGAGTGGGTGGAGGGCTCCACCCGCTCCTCGTTCCACTCGACGCTCAACACCCTCACCGGCCTGCTCGGGTACGAGCAGCAGGTCGGCGTCGACGACGAGATCCGGGCGCAGCGGCAGCGAGGCCAGGAGTACCTGCTGGAACGGCGGCTGCTCTACCGGCTGTCCACCGGTGAGCCGGTCGGACCGTGGGCGACTCGGTTCGCGTACCCATTCCGTTGGTTCTACACCGTCCTCAGGGCCGTGGACTTCTTCCGCGCTGCGGCGCTGTACGACGGAGCCGACCGCGATGAGCGGCTGGGTGAGGCGATCGACCTGATCCGGGCCGCTCGGCAGCCCGACGGCACCTGGATCCAGGAGACGCGCTATCCCGGGCGGGTGTGGTTCGAGATCGACGTCCCGGCAGGCGAGCCGTCACCGTGGCTGACGTTCTACGCCAGCCGGGCGCTGCGCTGGTGGGACGCGTAGTCCCGCACGCTCCTCAGAGGCCGGTGGGGTGAGCTCGTCCAGGTCCTCCAGGGTTGTCGCCCCGGGTAGCTGGATGGTGAACTCGGCCCCACCTTGGGTCGAGCGGCCGGCGGTGATCCAGCCGCCGTGCCGCTGGATGGTCTGAGCCGCGATGGACAGACCGAGACCGGTGCCCGGGGTGTTGCGGGCGCTGTCGGCCCGGTAGAAGCGGTCGAAGATGTGCGGCAGGTCCGCGTCGGCGATGCCCGGTCCCTGGTCGGCCACCCGCAGCCGGTCGCCTTCCAGATAGACCCGGACGGTGCCCTCGGGTGGGCTCCACTTGACTGCGTTGTCGAGCAGGTTGGTGATCGCCCGCTCCAGGTCGTCGGACTCGCCCATCACGTACAGCGGGCTGAGCTCGACATCGAAGCTCATGCCCTTCGGCGCTCGGCGGCGGACCCGTTCCAGCGCGGCGGTGACCACGTCGCGCAGGTCGATCGGCTCAGGGGCGACCGCGACCTGGTCGTCGCGGGCGAGCGAGACGAGGTCCTTGATCAGTGACGTGAACTCGCTGAGCTGGGCGGTGACGTCGCCGAGGATGTCGCGTCGATCGGCCTCGCTCAGCATGTTCGACGTGGTGTCCAAGGACAGCAGCTCGATGTTGGTCCGCAGGCTGGTCAGCGGCGTCCTCAGCTCGTGGCCGGCATCGGCGATCAGTCGTTGCTGCCGCTCCCGGGAGGAGCCGAGGGTGGCGAGCATCCGGTTGAACGAGTCAGCCAGCCGGGCCACGTCGCCGCTGCCGGTCACCGTGATCGGGGTCAGGTCATCGGTCTGGGCGACGTGCTCCACCGCCGCGGTCAGCTGGCGTACGGGACGCAGTCCGGATCGGGCGACGGCCGTGCCCGCGGCACCGGCCAGGACCACTCCGGTCGCACCGAACAGCACCAGCACGATCCACAGCGAGCTGAGGATGTCGTTGGTGACGTCGAGGGGACGCCCCAGTACGAGCGCGTAGTTGTCCAGCGACTGCAGCGGGACGGCCACGATCCGGAACGGGCGTCCCTCGGTGTCGGTGCCGGACCGGGCGGACACGCCGTTGTGGAGCCGGGCCACCGCCAGCTCGGTGTCGCCGACCTCCAGATGGACCTGCTCGCCGGGTACGTAGGAGACCTCCCCGTCAGCACGGACCACCGCCACGCTGAAGTTGCCTGCCTCCAAGGTGAACTCGGTGAGCCCGCCGATGCTGCGGATGTTGCTGGCGACCCGCCCGGACAACGCCTCCGCCACGGCGGTCAGCTCGCTGTCGAGGCTGCGGTAGAGCGCGAGCCGGAGGGTGAAGTAGCCGGCCATACCGGTGACGGCGACGGCGATGGCCACGGCGAAGCTGGTCAGCAGGGCCACCCGGCGCTGCAGCGGCGCTCTGCTCAGTCTCTCCCGGAACCGGGACCACAGGCTGCGCAGCAGGGCCCGGGGACGCCGCCGCCACCTCATCGAGCGGCCCACATCCCCGACGGACGCGCGATCACGGACGGACGCACGATCACGGAGACCCAAGATCACGGGGGCGTCTCGCGGAGCACGTAACCGACCCCACGGACGGTGTGCAGCAGCCGCGGCTCGCCGCCGGCCTCGGTCTTGCGTCGCAGATAGCCGATGTAGACCTCGAGTGAGTTCGCGGTGGTCGGGAAGTCGAAACCCCAGACCTCGTTGAGCAGCCAGGACCGCTCCAGCACCCGCCGCGGATGGTGCATGAAGGCCTCCAGCAGGGCGAACTCCGTCCGGGTCAGGTTGATCGCCCGGCTCCCTCGCAGCACCTCCCGGGTCTGGGTGTTGAGCACCAGGTCGGAGAAGGTCAGGGCCTGGGTGGACGGGTCGGACGAGTCCGCCGTGGTGCCGGCGCGCCGGACCAGGGCCCGCAGTCGGGCCAGCAGCTCGTCGAGCGCGAACGGCTTGGCCAGGTAGTCGTCGCCGCCGGCGTCCAGACCGTCGACCCGGTCGGTGACCGCATCGCGTGCGGTGAGGACCAGGATCGGTACGTCGTTGCCGGCCGCTCGCAGCATCCGGGTCGCCTCCAACCCGTCGAGCCGCGGCATCATCACGTCCATGATCACCGCGTCGGGCCGGTTGGCCGCGAGCATGGCCATCGCCTGCAGGCCGTCGTCGGCGGTGCTCACCTCGTACCCGTTGTACTGCAGGGAGCGCTGCAGCGAGTCTCGGACCGCTTGATCATCGTCGACGACCAGGATGTGCATGGCTAGAGACTAGTCGCGCCGGGTCGTGGTGGCCGTCACGCAGCCACGCGCTCGACCAGGTCGTTCTCCAGCCCGAGCATGATCTCGTCGGCGGCCGACTCGACCGTGCGATCGGTCGCCAGCGCCGCGACGACCCCGGGCCAGGCCTCGGTCATCTGCTCGACCACGGACCGACGTGCCTGACCGCTGACGAAGGGCCAGAGCAGGGCGGCGAACCGGAGCAGCCCCTTGGGCCGGACGGTCAGATCGAGCCGCAGCTTGCCGTCCAGGTGCTGCAGCCGGGCGGAGGCCCGAGCACGACGCATCCTGCCCTCGACCTCCAGCATCGGACGGTGCACGTCGGTCACATCGAGGGTGCCCTCGAGCTTGATCTTCCGTCCCAGCCAGCTCGGGACGTCAGGCGGGACCATCGTCAACCGGCCGTGCGCCCGGGTCGGGGCGGTGGGTGACTCGAGCGTGATCTCGGCGTCGTACTCGGTCGAGGACAGCGCCACCCGCAGCTCACGGGTGGTGTCCCGCTCGACCGTCAGCTCGATCGGCACGGCGGGCCGACTCCTCTCCTGGCGGGAGACAGGGTCGACGACCGTCTCCGGCAGCACCACGCCGTAGGTCGCTCCCGTCCGACCCGCTCGACCGTCGACCAGTCGCAGTCCCTCGCGCCGGCCGCTGGGGAACCGGACCACCCCGTCGGAGTCGAAGGACAGCTCGCGCAGCCGGGTGATCACCAGCGGCAGCACCGCGGCCCACCGCCGCAGGTCGACGGGCGCGGCGTCGATCTGGGCGACCAGGAAGGGCATCAGCGCTCACCGTC
>DASQLI010000133.1:0-2136 GCA_035630075.1 Microlunatus sp. | reverse complement strand
GCTGCGGCCGAGCAGCTCGTCGCCGTGCAGCTTGATCGAGCCGGTGATCTTCGCCGCCTCCGGGTGCAGTCCCATGATCGCCAGCGAGGTGACCGACTTGCCCGAGCCGGACTCCCCGACGATCGCCATCGTCTCGCCGGCTGACAAGGTGAAGTCCAGACCGCGGACGGCTCGCACCGGTCCGGCTTCGGAGGGGAACGTGACGTGCAGGTCGCGCACCTCCAGCACGGTGCCGGAGGTGGTGCGACGGACCTTGCCGGCCGGGGCCAGGACACTCATCGTGCAGATCCTCCGACAGTTCTCATCGTGCAGATCCTCCGGACTGGGAGTTCGGGTCGAGGGCGTCGCGCAGGCCGTCACCGACGGCGTTCACGCTGAGCACGAGCACCACCACGACCACCGCCGGGCCGGTGAACAGCCAGGGAAAGCTGTTGATCTGCCGGGCGCCCTCGCCGAGCAACGTGCCCAGGGACGTGTCCGGCGCCTGGACACCGAAGCCGAAGAACGACAGCCCGGTCTCGGCCAGGATCGCCGCCCCCACGTTCAACGTGGCGTCGATGATCAACAGCGAGGAGATGTTGGGCAGCAGGTGCCGAACGATCGTCTTGGGTCCGGAGAGTCCCATGAACTTGGCCGCCTGGACGTACTCGCGCTCCTTGATCGACATCGAGAGGCTGCGGACCACGCGGGCCGACAACACCCAGGAGAACGCTGCCAGCAGCAGCACCAGCAGCAACCAGGAGTACGGCCCCTTCGGACCACCGGTGGTGAGCAGGGCGATCAGCAGGAACGCGGGGATCACCAGCAGCAGGTCGATCACCCACAGCGCGATCCGCTCGAACCAGCCGCCGTAGTAGGCGGCGAACGACCCGACGATGGCAGCCACCGAGGTGGAGATGATCGCCACCAGGAAGCCGATCAGCAGGGACTTGCGCAGCCCGCGCAGGGTCAGGGCGAGCATGTCGCGACCGCTCTGGGTGGTGCCGAGCGGGTGCGCGTCGCTCGGCGGCTTGAGGTAGGCCCGGCGGTCGATCTCGTCGTAGGCGTACGGGCTGATGTAGGGACCGACCAACGCCAGGATGATCAGCAGCAGGATGATCACGGCGCCGAGAACTGCCGTCTTGTTGCGGCGGAACCGTCGCCAGATCAGCCGGCGGCGGGTGATGCGCTTCTCGCCCGGACCGGGCTCGATCGGCGTGAGCTGGTCGCCGTCCAGCTCGATGGCGACCTCGGCACGACTATCCGTCATGAGCGGAGCCTCTCTGTCATCGAAGTCTCCTAATTCAGCCGTACGCGGGGGTCGAGGACGGCCACCATGATGTCGGCCAGGATCGCGCCGACCAGTACGCAGGCGCCGCTGAACGCGGCCACGGCGACTGCGCCGTTGACGTCCTGACCGAGGATGGTGGTGACCCCGTACTCACCCATGCCGTGGAAGGAGAAGATGATCTCCATGAAGGTGGCGCCGGTGAACAAGGCGGCGACACTGAAGGCGAAGTAGGTGCCGGTGGGGATCAGTGAGGTGCGCAGCGCGTGCTTCATCACGGCACGGGATCGCCGGAGACCCTTCGCCCGGGCCGTGCGGACGAAGTCCGCGCCCAGGGAGTCCAGCATCAGGTTCCGCTGGATGCGGCTGAAGAACGCGGCGTTCAGCAGGATCAGCACGATGGTGGGTAGCAGCAGGTGCTGGGCCCTGTCGACCAGCCAGGCGCCGGGATAGCTGCCCGTCTCCCCGGTCTCGCCGACGAACTCGAAGATCCGCAACCCGGACGCGTTGTTGACGTCGGTCGCCCAGACCTGCAGCACGCTCGCGATGACGAACGACGGCACCGAGAGCAGGAAGAGCGACGTGGCCGTGAAGAACCGGTCGGACGGCTTGTACTGCCGAGTCGCGGTCCAGGCGCCGATCACCACACCGACGACGATGCCGACCAGCGAACCGATGGTGATCAGCCGCAGACTCACCCAGATGCGCCGGCTCACCTCCTCGTTGACGCTGCCCCCGGTGGGGGACTCCCCCCAGTCCCAGTGCAGCACGATGTCGGTCAGCCAGATCCAGTACCGCTGCAGCAACGGCACCTGGTCGCTGAGGTTCTTGGCCAGCAGGCTCTGCTCGACGATCACGGGATCCAGCGG
>DASQLI010000132.1:0-16924 GCA_035630075.1 Microlunatus sp. | reverse complement strand
CGAGCATCGGGTCGACGAAGCGGTCCTGCCAACCTTCCTGCAGCAGCACGGGGACCTCGACCCGTTCCAACGCTTCTCCCAGCCGCATCGGCTGCCAGATTGGGTCGTCGGCGTCCGGGGTGCTGAGCCAGGCCCGGTACGGCATCTTGCTGCCGGCGAGCACGGTGTCCTGCGCTCGTACGAGCGGGAGCTCCTCGAAGCCTGGCCTCAGCCGCCGTGCCGCGGTCGCCGTACGAACGATTCCGCGCGGCAGCCCTTCCTCCAGGTTCCCGAAGGCGTCCATCAGGGCCAGCATCTGCTCGAGCGAGAAGGCGCCGGCACCGTGGGTGACCCAGTGGTTGTCGTGGCCGGTGACCGCGATCACCGCGCAGGCCAGCTCCGGCGGCGGATCCATCAGCACCGCCCAGGCCGCGAACCCGAGGTACGAGCTCCCGACCAGCGCGAAGCGACCCTCGAACCAGGGCTGGGATCGAAGCCAGGCAACAGTGTCGGCACCGTCGTCGATCTCGTGGATGAACGGCTCGACGTCGCCACCGGAACCGAACGTGCCGCGGCAGCTCTGGTTCACCACGAGGTAGCCGTGTGCCGCGTAGATGCGGGTAGTCAGCGCAGCGACCAGGCTGGAACGCCCGTACGGGGTGCGGACGAGCAGAATGCCCAGCGGATCGGTCCCGACCGGGGTGTAGATGTCGGTGAGGAGCTCCACACCGTCCCGCATGGGCACCCGCACATCGGCTGCCACCGAGAAGTCCTGGCGCCCGCGCGGCAGCCTGAAGACGCGCGAGGTGAAGTCATCGAGCACCCGACGCCGACGCGTTCGCGGCCGCGCTCGCTCCGCTGCTCGATCGTCTGCCATGCCGATCACCTCACAGGCCGACACTAGCCACCTGGAACGATCATCACCACCGCTTTCATCGAGTCCGAGCCAGCGTCGAGAGGATCACCCGTGTTCGACACAGTCGCCGCGCCCCGCCACACCCGCGGGGTGCGAAGCCACTCCATCAATGCCGAGAACCCGACCGGCGCCGCAGGATCGGCCGGGTCGGCGGCGTCCCACCTCGGCCCCGGCCGCAAGGGGTCTGCCTATCTCCCGCTGGCCGCCGGCAACACCCTGACCCTGGCCGACGTCGAGGGACCCGGCGTCATCCGGCACATCTGGATCACCGTCGCCGACCGAACGCCGGCCGGTCCGTATGTGCTGAGGGATCTGGTGCTCCGGGCGTTCTGGGACGGGTCCGAGCACCCCTCGGTCGAGGTGCCGCTCGGAGACTTCTTCTGCAACGGCTTCGCCACCCGTGCCCTGGTCACCTCGGCACCGATCGTGGTCGCACCCACCGGCGGCATGAACTGCTACTTTCCGATGCCCTTCCGCGAGCGGGCCGTGATCACGCTGGAGAGCCAGCACGGCGGCGACCTGCCACACGTCTTCTTCCAGATCGACTACACCACGGGAGATCAGCTCGAGCCGGAGATCGGCTACTTCCACGCGCAGTGGCGACGTTCCAACGGCACCACGGCACTGGGCACCGACCACGTCATCCTCGACGACGTCGTCGGATCCGGCAGCTACGTCGGCACCTACGTCGCGCTCACCTCACTGCACCGGTTCTGGTGGGGCGAGGGGGAGGTGAAGTTCTTCGTCGACGACGACGATCAGCTGCCTTCCTTGTGCAGCACGGGTCTGGAGGATTACGCCGGCGGCGCCTGGGCCTTCCAGGATGCGCTCCGCTCCGACCCGGAACCGACCGTGATCACCTTCAGCGCCCCGTACTGCGGCTACCCCTTCTACTCCACCCGTGATACGACGCGAGCCGCTGAGTTCGCCACGGCCACGATGCCGATGCACGGTCTCTACCGTTGGCACCTGCCCGACCCGATCCATTTTGACCAGCGGCTGAAGGTCACCGTGCAGCAGATCGGCACCTGGCAGCACGACCTGTTCGAGCGGCAGGACGACGTCGCCACCACGGCGTACTGGTACCAGACCATCCCGCATCAGCCGTTCCCGCCGCTGCCGGGTGCCGAGCACCGTTGGCCGCGCTGACCAACCGTCGTTGCCGTCAGCGCCGCAAACCGGCGGCGCAGTCCATGCAGGTGCGCGCCTCCGGCCGGGCCTCCAGACGCCCCTCCGGGATGGACCGCCCACATCGCTCGCACTGACCGAACGTGCCGGTGGCGAGTCGCTCACGCGCCGCGTCGAGCTCGACGACGCTCGCTTCGACCCGCTCCAGCAAGGCGCTGTCACGGGCTTGGTCGAGCGACACCGTCGAACCTTCGGGGTCGTGCTCGTCGTCGGTGAAGGTCAGCCGGCGGGCGTCCCGCATCTCCTCGATCGCCACACGTAGCGCCCGTCGCTGCGAGTCGGCCTGTGCGAGCCGGTCCTCGATCAGCGCGCGCCAGCCCGCCTCGTCCATGATCACGAGCTGCCGGCACGCCGCCGGAGCAGCTCCTGCCCTCGCTCGTACGCAGCATCGTCCTCATGCGTCAGCACGCCGACGATCTCACCGTCGCGGCGATAGGTGACGGTCCAGCTCGCCTCGTCGCCGTCGAAGTCGGAGGTGTCGTGGCCGTCGCCCCACGCGGTGTACTTCAGCGTCCGGTCGCCGATGGTGGACCAGAAGCCCGGCGGGTCGCTCCACCGGTCGTCGCCTCCCGCCGCGACCGCACCGGCCACGGTGCCCTGGGTGTCGGCGTCCCCCCAGTGCTCGACGCGTAGCGGCCGCCCGGCGACCGGGTGCTCGGCGAAGACGATGTCTCCCGCGGCCAGCACGTGTGAAGCGGAGGTGCGCATGCTCGCGTCGACCCGGATGCCGCCGTTCTCGATCACGATCCCAGCGCTCTCCGCGAGGGTCAGGTCGGGTCGCGCACCCGATCCCGCCACTACTGCGTCCACGGATACCGAGCGCCCGTCGTCCAGACCCAGCTCGAAGGTCTCGCTCACTCGGTCGATGCGCTCCACCGTCACCCCGAGCTGCGTCTCGACACCGGCGTCCGTCAGCCAGCGGTGGATCTCCCGGCCGGCGTCCTCATCCAGCCGGGCGGCGTGCGGCACCTCCTCGCCGCTGATCAGCACCACGTCGACCCCGCTCGAGGCCAGGCTGGCGGCAGCCTCGCAACCGATGAATCCGGAGCCGACCACAGCGACGCGACAGCGACGCTCGCCGAGTCCGCGCAGCCGCTGGCCGCTGTCCAGGTCGCGGAGGTAGACGATCGCGGGGTGGTTCCCACCCGGCACCGGCAAGGGCACCGGCCGCGAGCCGGTGGCCAGCACCAGGTCGCGGTAGGCCAGCTCGGTGTCGTCAGCAAGCCGGACAGTTCGGCGACTCGGGTCGAGACCGGTGACCCGCGCTCCGGTGCGGAGCTCGACCCGCTGGTCGTCGAACCATCCGTCTTCGGTCAGCCAGAGGTCGTCGAGGCCGCTGTCACCGCGCGCGAAGTCCTTGGTCAGCGGCGGCCTGGCGTACGGCGGGTGCCAGTCGGCGGTGACCATGATCACCGACGTGACAGGGTCGCGTTCGCGGAAGGAGCGAACCGCGGCGAGGCCGGCAGGCCCGCTGCCCACGACCACCAGCCCGGCGCCGCGGCCGGCACCGGTCTCGCGCACGCTCAGGACTCCTCGCCCTCGTCGTCGGACAGCAGGCCCTCGCGTTCGGCCCGGGCGACGATGGACCGGACGTTCTCCAGCCGACCGCAGTCAGCCTCGATCTGCGCCGCGCGCTCCTGGGCGAAGGCGAGGCCCAGCTCCGCTCGCACCGTCTCGGAGACTTCTTCCCGGGCCGGGTTGAGGACGGTCAGCTCCTCCTCGGTCAGGTGGTGGTTGACCTTCTCCGCGAGCTTCTCCACCGCGTCGTCGAAGGACTGGGTGTCGGTGCCCTTCAGCTCCAGCACGGCGAGCAGCGCCTCGTTGCCCTCGGCGTGCTCCTCCTCGCTGTGCTCCTGCTCGTGCTCTCCGATCGCCCGCTTCCGCCGCAGCACGGGATAAACATGCCGCTCCTCGGCCTCCGCATGCGCGACGTGCAGGGCGGCGAAGGCTCGGCGTACCGCGTCTCGGTCGGTGCTGCTGTCGCGCAGCTGACGCAGCAGGTCCTCGAACCTGCGGTGATCGTCCAGGATGAGGTCGACCACGTCACCCGAGATCGGGTGGCCGAGGTCCAAGGGAGTCGATGTCGCAGGCATGCCGCGAGTTTATGCCGTAAAGCGCGAGAGCCCGGCACAGCAGCGCGTCCTGACTCGCGTCGCCGTGCCGGGCAGACCCTCTCAGATCGCTCGACCTTCCTCGGTCAGGCCAACGCCTTGGCCTTGAGCTGGTCGAACTCGGCCTGGTTGATGCTGCCGCTGTCCAGCAGCTGCTTGGCCGAGGCGATCTGCTCGGTGGGGTTGGAGCCGCCGGCCACCGACTGGATGTACTGGTCGGTCGACGCCTGCGCCTGTTGCGCCCTGAGCATGTGCCGTTGGGCCATCCCCTTGCCCCGGACGATCAGGTAGATCAAGGCCACCAACCACGGAATGAACAGCAGTCCGATGCACCACAAGGCCTTGGCGCCGCCACCGAGGTCGGGGTCCCGGAACAGGTCCGCGATGATCTGGAACAGCACCATCAGGTAGGCCACGAAGATGAAGCTCCAGATGAGGAGCCAGAAGAAGTCCCAGAATCCCATGTCGCACCACTCACTCTCCGGCCGAGCCCAACGCTCCGCCTCAGGTCAGACGTTAGGCTCGATGATCACCGACGAACTCACCCGCAACAGGTGAGAGGCCTGTGACTCAAGAGGCATGGTTCTCCTGATCACTGGAGTGCCACTGCGACGCGATACCGCTCCTCCGGGGAGATGAGGTGGTCGGTGTCGTGAGCATCGTCGCCGAGATCGATCTGGACCCAGCGAACACGACCGGCGAAGCTGCTGGTGCGGGTGTCGTAGTCGTCGCAGACCGGGGTCGCGGAGTCGTTCCCGAGGTCGGTGGTCTCGTCAGCGGAGAAGATCATCGGCTGGGTCGCGGCTACTCGTCCGGTGCCGATCGCGGTGCCGTCCAGGAACAGGGAGACCTCCCCGCCCAGGCCGAGACCACCGCCGTCGTAGGCGAACTCCATCCGCACCTGGTGATCACCGGCCGGCAGCGGCGTGTCTCCGTAGACCCGGAACTGCTGCACGCCGAGCAGGTTGTAGCAGTAGGCAGGTTTGCCGTCGTGGACGTAGAGCACCCAGCCGCCGAACCGGCCGCCCTGGGCGATGATCACCCCGGCCGCCGCGGCCCCGACGTCGAGCTGGGCGGTGATTGCATGCGACTTGTTCTTGATGTTGATGACACTGTTCTCCGACAGCCGGCCCATGCCGCCGAACAACAGTTGGGTGTTGCCCGTGACCAGCTGCGGCCGGCCGGCGAGGTCGGAGTTGAACCGTTCGTAGCGACGATCATCCAACGGGAAGACGCCGTACTTGGACGCCTCCAACACGAACAGCTGCTGCAGCCGACGCAGCTGGTCGGGCTGCTCGGCGGCCACGTTGTGGGCCTGGGTCCAGTCATCGGGAGCGTAGAGCTCCCAGACATCGTCCTCGATCGCCGGCAGGTCGCCTTGCGAGCCCCAGGGGGTGGAGTGCCGGGTGACCGCGGTCCAGCCCTGGTGGTAGATGCCGCGGTTGACGAAGATCTCGAAGTACTGGGTGCTGTGCCGTTCCGCTGCCGCCGGGTCGTCGAAGGAGTAACCCATGCTGACGCCTTCCAACGGCGCCTGCTGGATGCCGTGCACGAACGACGGATGGGGCAGGCCGGCGGCCTCCAACACCGTCGGCGCCACGTCGATGACGTGGGTGAACTGGGTCCGGAGCTCGTTCCGCGCCCGGATCCCCGCGGGCCAGTGCACGATCATCCCGTTCCGGGTGCCACCCCAGTGGGAGGCGACCTGCTTGGTCCACTGGTACGGAGTGTCCATGGCGTGCGCCCACCCGACGGCGTAGTGGTTGTTGGCCTCCGGGCCGCCGAAGTCGTCGATCCGGCTCGTCAAGAACTCGACGGTCTCGATGGCCCCGGCCCCGTTCAGCGGGATGCCCTCGCTGAAGGTGCCGTTCAGCGTCCCCTCCCCCGAGGCGCCGTTGTCGCCGATGATCGTCACGATCAGCGTGTCGTCCAGGATCTCCAACCCAGCCAGGGAATCGACGAGCCGACCGAGATGGTGGTCGGTGTGTTCCAGGAACCCGGCGTAGATCTCCATCTGCCGCGACAGCACCGGCTTCAGGTCCTCCGGCATGTCGTCCCAGCCTGGCACCTCCGCGGGGCGTGCGGTCAGGTCGGCGTCGGCCGGGATCACCCCGAGCTGTCGCTGCCGCTGCACCGTCTCCTCCCGCAGAGCGTCCCAGCCGGCGTCGAACCGGCCCGCGTACTTGTCGGCCCACTCCTTCGGCACATGGTGCGGAGCATGGGTGGCGCCGGGGGCGAAGTAGACGAAGAACGGCTTGTCCGGCATCAGCGACTTCTGCTGACCGATCCACTCGATCGCCCGGTCGGTCAGGTCCTCGGTGAAGTGGTAGCCCTCCTCCGGGGTCCGGTCCGGCTCGACCGGCACCGTGTCCCGATAGATCGCCGGTGCCCACTGGTTCGTCTCGGCACCGATGAAGCCGTAGAAGTGCTCGAAGCCGCCGCCACCGGTCGGCCAGGCGTCGAAGGGACCCATCGGGCTGGATTGCCAGACCGGCACCTCATGGCACTTCCCGAACTGCGCTGTCGAGTAGCCGTTCAGCTTGAGGGTCTCCGCCAACGGCGCCTTGTCCTTCGGTCGGACCGAGCTGTAGCCCGGCGCGGACGTGGCGATCTCCGTGATGCCGCCCATGCCCACCGAGTGGTGGTTGCGACCCGTCAACAACGCCTGGCGGGTCGGCGAGCACAGGGCCGTCGTGTGGAACCGGGTGTAGCGAAGCCCCTCAGCCGCGAGTCGCTCGAACGTCGGCGTCGCGATCGGTCCGCCGAACGCCGACGACGACCCGAACCCCGCGTCGTCCAGCAAGATCACCAACACGTTCGGCGCGCCCGCCGGAGGCCGCAAGGGCACGATGGGCGGGAACGCCGTATCAGGGTCGCGGGCGTCGTACGTCGTCACTCCGACGTGCTGGCGATCCGGGATCGGCAGCACCTGACGTCCCTGCTCCGGTGCGGTCACAGTTGCTCCTGTGGATCTGAGTTCTGGTGGTGGTTGTGGTGAGCAGCAGGACGGCCGATCCTCACGGAGCTCATCGTGACGCCTCCGGCGGGTCGAGCCGCGTCATCCGGTCGATCTCCAGACCGCTGTCGGCACAGCAGGTCAAGAACTCCGCCAGGCCTTCGGCACTGGCCCGCACCCGGATGACGCTCTGCGTTCCCTGGACCCGGTGGGCCCACTGCATGGAGCGCAGCAAGGCCGGTCCGGGCCGGCAGCCGACGTGGATCTCGTACTCGCGGTGGAGAACAGGTCGAGGAGCTTGCTCGTCGAACGGTTCACGCATGATCATTCGACCTGTCGCTGGCTTCCGGATCGGCCGGGAGTGGGATCTGCCGGAGCTCGGCCAGCTCCAGCCCGACAGACTGCAGATGCTCGAGCAGGACGTCGAGGTCGGCGAGGTCGGTCAGATCGCGGTGCAACACGGTCTCGGTCGCGATGGTCCGGACATGGAGACGGGGGTACCTCGCGAGCAGCGCTGCCGGGATCTCGCCGTGCACCCGGATCTCGTACGTCGCACGAGCATCGGGAGATGTCGGGTCGACCATGAGCAGACTCTGCGTGCCGCAGCGACCGCGCGGGTCACCCGGGCCGGGTGACCGGGCTGCGGCGTGCCGACCGAGGAAGCTCATCAGCACAACCCCAGGTCGCGGCCTCGCCGGACAGCATCGGACCGGCGATTGACGGCCAGCTTGAGGAACAGGCTCTTGATGTGCGTCTTGACCGTGTTCGGCGAGACGAAGAGCCTGACCCCGATCTCCTCCGTGGTGCAGAGCTGGGCGAGCCACTCCAGCACCTCGATCTCCCGGTCGGTCAGCGGATCGGCCAGCGCCTGGGTCGCGATCCTGCGTCGGGCAGGTGTCTTCGGCGCAGAAGTCCGCCCGGCGGCTCGCATCGAGGCCAGCAGCGATCGGTGTTGGCGCGCCAGGTCTGGGTGGTGATCCAGGTACGCCGACAACCACGGCCCAACCGTCGCCAGGACCAATCGCAGGTCTTCCCGCTCCGCGGCACGAAGTGCTCGCTGGATCAGACGACGGGCTCGGTCGTCGTCCCCATCCTCAGCGGCCAGCTGTGCCCCGAACGCCCAGACGCGTACCGCCGCCGGCAGCGGGGCCGACGCCACGTCGCCGTCGGCTCCGCGCAGCAACGCCTTGGCGCCGCGCCGATCACCGACCGCGTGCCGTGCCGTCGCCGCGACCACCCGGGCCTCGATCGGGGTCGATCGTGGCTCGGGGGTGAGTGCGCTCAGCGCTCGGCCCGGATCTCCGGCGGCCAGGTGCGCCTCCGCTGTCGCGACCAGGCACCGGTCGGCCAGCCAGCCGCCCGGTTCCGGAGCTGTCGGGCTGTGGCTGAGGTCATGGAGCAGCCTCAGGCAGACATCGGGTTCGCCGACTGCCGTAGCCAAGCGTGCTTCGGTCAGTCGCAGGGCGCCGACCAGCCAGGGTTCGAGGGGTCCACCGGCAGGGCACCCACCGTCGAGGCTGAGGGCGTGACCGAGCCGTTGGTGAGCCTGATCGAGCTCCCCGCGCTCGAGATGGATCCACGCGCTGGCGAGCTGCGCATACCCGACACCCGCTCCGTCGCAGTTCGCCGGCTGCGAGGTCAGGACCTGAGCAGCCAGGCGAGCGGCGAGAGTCAGCTCTCCGCGGATGGCGTGCAGCCATGCCCCCAGCCCTTGCCGGCCGGCCACGGCCAGCTGTTGCCCGAGCGTGGGTGTCATCGAGACCAGTGGTCGATCCAGTAACCCGACTGCTTTGTCGAGCTCACCACTCCGGGCCAGGAAGGCAGCGTGATGGGTGTCGAGCACGGTGGCGAGCTCCGGAGCCTGCTCGCGCTGACGTGGGATCCGTGCAGCGAGCTCACGGCACTTCTCGACCAGCGCCGGGCCCTCCTCGGGGTCGGCACGATGCCGAGCGACAGCCAGACGCACGACCGCGGCACTGAGCAGGCGGACCGGGTCGATCTCTTCAGCAGTTCCTGCACGGACCAGCGCGCTGTCGGCTCGGTACAGGTCGCCACGGACGGCCGCCCTCGCCGCCGCGATCAGCGGCTCGGCTTGCTCTACGCACGACCAGCCGTGATCGTCGAGCGCCGCGTGGTCGATGGCCCCGAGGACGATGGCGGGAACGGCCAATGAGCTCACCATGGTGCGGGCTGCCCACCCCCAGTCATCGACCCCGGCGGCGAGCTGGAGACCAACAGAGCGATCCCCGCCGGAGAGCTTCCAGCTGGCCAGCTCGCGGCGGGTCGCGCGGGCGAGAGCCGGCCACTCTCGGTCCAGGCGGCGAATTGCGCAGCGGCGGAGCAGCGGATGGCAACGAAAGGTCCCGTCCTCCGCGACGTCGATGAACCCCCTGCCGCCGGTCAGCAGCTGCGTCGGGTCGCCGAGATCACGGCCCAGCACACCATGGACCAGAGCCGGGGTGACCTCGGGCAGCGGGCTCGTCCGGATGATCACCTCGCGACCACCGGCGGGAAGGGCAGCGAGGACCCCGCGGTCGACCACCGTGTCGAGCACCTGGTCGAGCTCGTCCATCAGCGCGATGCCGTCGCGGCGCGGCGCCTCCCGGATCAGGTAAGCCGCCAACCCGACGCCGTGAGCCCAGCCGTACGTCCTCTCGGTCACCGCCGACACCAGCTCCGGACCGGCTTCGGCACCCGCGAGGGCCAGCATTTCGGCTACCTCGCCGAGGTCCATCCTCAGGCACTCGGGGCCGATCTCGGTGCAGCCGTCGGCGGTCTCGGCCGCGAGCTCCTCGACTCCCCCTCGGACCGACTGGATGAGCACCAATCGGAGCCTGTCGTGAGACTGCCTCAGAGTTCGGCCGAGCCGTTGGCTGAAGCGATCCGCACTGGGTGCAACGAAGTCATCGAGGACGACGACGAACTTTCGGTGTTGAGAACACAGTGCGGTGGCCAGTGCGCCGCACCAGCGATCCCACCCCTTCTCCCCGACTGACGACGCCGGGAGCCTCGGCAGCGGCCCGGAGCCGGCGCGGAGGAGGTCGGATCGCATCCGGCGCCAGAACCCGATCTGGTCGAGTTCTGCGTCGACGGCGATCCAGATCACCGAGCGCGGCGTCGCCACCTCCCGGATCCAACCGGCGACGCCGACGGTCTTCCCGGCACCCGCTGGGGCTCGGACCACCGTCAGTGATCCCGCCGCCACGCTCGCGTCCAGTCGGGCGTTCAGGCGTCGGCGTACGACGAAGGACGGCGGCAGCTCGGGCGCGTCGATGACCGTGGTGATGTCCTGGTCGTCGACCGTCTGAATCGTCTGCGTCATGGCGGGCACCTCGGTTCGAGCGAGCGGCTGTCACCTGACACCCTGACCGCGGTCCGATCCGGTCGGCATCACCCGCCGGGCGATCTCACCCGGGTGAGACCCGGGTCAGATCAGGGCGCGCCGCCGGCCGATGTCCACCGCCTCCGACCGGCTGGTGGCACCGAGCTTGCGATAGACGGCCTGGACATGCGTCTTCACGGTGTTGGGCGACACGAACAGCTCGTCGGCGAGCGCGTTGAGACTCGAGGAGCTCTGCAGCAGCCGCAACACGTCCAGCTCTCGGGACGTGAGCGGCTCCGGCAAGGCATCAGGAGTGCGACGACGTCGCAACGCGGCCCGTGCGGCCGCGAGGCGCGCTCGCATCGCGCGCATCCCCTCGGAGAAGCGCGACATCAGCCGGGCGGCGTCGTCGAGCAGGTGCTCCGCCCGCTCGAGGTCACCGGCCGCGACCAAGACCGACCCCATCGCCACCAGGTGGTGGATGCTTGGCCACGGGTTGAGGTCGACGATCTTGCGTCGCAGCAGCAGACCGTCGTCCAGGACCGCCAGACCCGAGGTCAGGTTGCCGGTCGCGGCCTCGCTCACCCCGAGGGCGGTGTAGGACAGCGTCGCTTGTGGGATCGAGCGCAAACCGGCGGCGTCCACCTCGGCCATGGCGCCCAGCGCCGTGCGGCGGGCGAGGTCGCGGTTGCCCTGCTCGTGGGCGGTCAGCGACAGTACGGCGAGTGCGAGCTGCCGGACGATGGGGTACGTGGTCGTGCTGAAAGCGGCGCGCGGGAGAACCTCGCCGGCCGTGTCGAGATCGCCCAGCACGTAGTGGCTGTGGCCCAGGATGAACTGCGCCGACGCGTACCACGGTGAACGGGGATCGTCTTCCAGGTCGACCGCCCGCTGACCCGACGCGAGCAGCTGTTCCGGTCCGTCGTACCCCGTCATGCCGGTCAGCAGCGCGATGGACGACCCGACCGTTCGCGTGCCGTCCGGCAGCGGCCCGACGTCGGGCGTCAGCTCCAGGGTCGAGACCAGGTCCCTGAGCTCACCCTCGTTCCCCTTCACCAGTGCGACCCAGGCGGCCGTGATCAGCGCTGCCGGCTCGGTCGGCCCCGGAGCCGCCCGTACGGTGCGGAGCCAGTCCTCGACCGTCGCCGTTCGCCCGGCGTTAACCCACCGGATCCAGTTGGCCTGCATCAACCGCGCCGCGCGCGCCCGATCGCCGGCCGCGAGCGCATGCCGGACCGCCTCGTCCACGTAGCCGTGAGCGGCGAACCAGTCAGACGCTCGATCATGCAGTCCGCGTACGTTCCGTCCGGGATCCGCCTCCAGCTCGCCTCGAGCCACGGCCGCGAACAGGTGATGGAACCGGTACCACTGTCGGTTGGCGTCCAGAGGCACGAGGAACAGGTTCGACCGCTCGAGATCGCGCAGCAGCCGGGCCGATCCCTCGATCTCCAGCACGAAGTCGCACAGCTCGGCAGAGAACCGCTCGAAGATCGACGCGCTGACGATGAAGTCCCGTACCGGATCGGGTTGTCGGGCCAGCACCTCCTCGGTCAGGTAGTCCCCGATGAACCGGTCGTCTCCGCTGAACGCACGCACGTACTCGTCCGGTTCGTCCCGGCCGACCAGCGAGAGCGTCGCCAGGTAGAGACCAGCGGGCCAGCCCTCCGTTCGTTGCACGAGCTCGACGAGCGCGTCCTCACCGAGATCGATCTGCTGGCTGCCCAGGAGGGCCGAGGCCTCACCGGTGCCGAACCGGAGACGATCGGCGCGGATCTCGGCCAGGCCTTGCATTGCTCGCAGCCGCCCGAGGTGCAGCGCGGGATCGGCCCGGGTCAAGATCACCACCGAGGCAGAGGCGGGCAGGTGCTGTACCAGGAAGTCGATCTGGTCGTGACAGTCCCGGGTGCGGACGAAGTGGTAGTCGTCCAGCACCAGCACCACGCGCTGATCGAGCTCGGCCAGAGCGTTGACGACGGTCGGCAGCAGCTCGCCGATCAGATCCGGTCCGCAGGCCGCCACCCAGCGACCGGCCTCGTCCGGGAACCGACAGCCAGCGCGCTCCAGGGCGATCACGATGTGGGTCCACAGTCGAGCCGGGTCGTTGTCGGCGGGGTCCAGCGCGACCCAGGCCAACCGGTGGCCCGGAGAGGTGGCGAGCCACTGGGCTGCCAGGGTGGTCTTCCCGTACCCGGCTGGGGCTGCGATCAGCGTGAGGACATGCTCGGTGACCGAGCGGCTCAGCAGCTCGACCAGGGGATCCCGGCGGATCCAGCTCGCGCGCACGGCCGGCGGATCGAGCTTCGCGGTGAGGAATGCGTCGATCCCGGGACGGGTCGGCCCACCCTCGTCCCGTCGCTGCGCGTTCATCCGGGGCCGCCCCGCCAGCAGTCGTCGATCCAGTGAGCATAGATACCGAGGGCCGTGCCCGCCAGCGGGACCGACGCGCGGGACGTCAACGACGCTGGTCGTCGATGTCCAGCACGTCGTCGTCACCGGCCCAGAGGTCCCGGCGCACTTCGAGGAGGACGAGACCCTCACGGCGCAGCGCGGCCAGCAGGCCGTTCAGGGCCGCGGTGTCGGCGAGCTCGGCTCGTAGCGTGGTGTCCGTGGTGGCCGCGACCGACGAGACGCCCTCGACGTTCTCCAGCACATCGGGCGGGACCACGCCCTCGACGCGGATCTCGTACGTGGCGCTCGTCATCGCTCTGTCTCGATTCGCTCGGTTGCGCAGGAGGCCATGGACGACGTCGACCCTGCCGCCTCCCTCGCCGGTCGGCGTCACCCGGAGCGGGTGACGGCACGGTTGGGAGAAAAGGTGTTGAGCAAGATCACGATGCTGATCGCACCGACCCAGGCTGGGAACAGCAACGTCACCCAGACCGTGACGCTGGCCACGAACAACAGGATGGCGGCTGGCAGGTAGGTGCCGACAACCACCCAGCGTGGCATCAGCCCGGTGCGCAGCCAGATCGTTCCCAAGGAGATCATGAAGACCCCCGCCATCCGCAGCGCGTACACGCCGCTGATCTGGACCATGACTTCCTGACCGAAGCCGATGATCGTCCGCTCGATCGGGTCGACCGGTCCGCGCGCCACGGCGAGCAGGCCACCCGCGAACGCGGTGGCGACGAAGATCATCGCCAGGAACAACAGACCGCTGCCGAACATCACCGAAGAGAAGAACCGGTCCTCCAGCTGGCCGAGCCGGTCGCGGACCACCCCGACGAACCAGAGGAAGGTGATGCCGGCGATCGGCATCAACACGGCCGCTGCTCTCAGCTGACCGACCGACCGTTCCAGATCATCGATCCCATCGGCCGTATCTCGCGGGATGGCGGTCCGGAGGAGCACCAGGGCCGTCCCGAACAGGACGGCGAACAGCAGTCCCGCCACAGCCGCCGCCCGTGGCGTGGTCAGCCTGCGACCCAGCATCGCCTCCGGCGGGTGAGAGGGGACGCTCTCAGTCATCGCGGCCTTCGTCCGCGTACGGGCCGAGCAGCGACGTCATCACCACGGTGGACCTCCCAGCGCCGGGCGGACACCCGACCGTGACCACGATCGCCGATCAGATGCCCTGGAGAGATCCCCCGAAGCAGGTGAACGTGGGGCTCACCTGGATCAGGTGAGGCGTCGGCGAGCTATTCGGCCGAGGCTGATCGGGAGCAGTCGGAAGCAGAAGCGAACGCGACCGAACGGCTTCACGACCAGCACTGGAGGATCCGAATGTCGCACGACCGTCATGCCCGCACGATGCTGCCCATCCCGGACCGGCCGGCGCCGGGCCTGACGACCTATGACGCCAAGGACCCGCAGACGACGTATCCGCCGATCGAGCCGCTGCTGCCGCCGGCGGGAGCGCCCAACGTGTTGGTCGTGCTGCTGGACGACGTGGGCTTCGGCGCGTCGGCGACCTTCGGCGGACCCTGCGAGACGCCGACCGCCGACCGGCTGGCCGCCGGTGGCCTGCGGTTCAACCGGTTCCACACGACGGCCCTCTGCGCTCCCACGCGGCAGGCTCTGCTCACCGGACGGAATCACCACTCGGTCGGGATGGGCAGCATCACCGAGACCGCGACCTCGGCGCCGGGCAACAACTCGCTGCGACCGAACACGAAGGCTCCGCTGGCGACCACGTTGAAGCTGAACGGCTACTCCACCGCCCAGTTCGGCAAGTGCCACGAGGTGCCGGTCTGGCAGTCTTCGCCGCTCGGGCCGTTCGACGCCTGGCCGACAGGCGGCGGGGGCTTCGAGACCTTCTACGGCTTCATCGGCGGCGAGAACAACCAGTGGGAGCCGGCTCTTTACGACGGAACGACGCCAGTGGAGCCGCCGGCCACCGCGGAACAGGGCTACCACCTGACCGAGGACCTGACCGACCGGGCGATCGGCTGGGTGCGACAGCAGAAGGCGCTGATGCCGAACAAGCCCTTCTTCGTCTACTTCGCACCGGGCGCGACCCATGCTCCGCACCACGTCCCCAAGGAGTGGGCCGACAAGTACGCGGGCCAGTTCGACGCCGGCTGGGACGCGTTGCGGGAGCAGACGTTCGCCCGCCAGAAGGAGCTGGGCGTCATCCCACCGGACGCGGATCTCACCGCCCGGCACGACGTGATCACGGCCTGGGACGACATGCCCGACGAGCTCAAGCCCGTGCTCGCTCGCCAGATGGAAGTCTATGCGGGCTTCCTCGAGCACACCGACCATCACGTCGGCCGACTGATCGACGCGATCGAGGACCTGGAGATCCTCGACAACACGATCATCTACTACATCATCGGCGACAACGGCGCCTCCGCCGAAGGCACGCTCAACGGGGCGTTCAACGAGATGGCCAACTTCAACGGCATGGCCGCGTTGGAGACACCGGAGTTCATGCTCGCCAAGATGGACGAGTTCGGTTCGCCGAGCTCCTACAACCACTACGCGGTCGGCTGGGCCTGGGCCATGAACACCCCCTTCCAGTGGACCAAGCAGGTCGCGTCGCACTGGGGAGGAACCCGCAACGGCACGATCGTCCACTGGCCGGCCGGCATCGAGCAGCCGGGTGGCCTGCGTACGCAGTTCACCCACGTGATCGACGTAGCCCCGACCATCCTGGAGGCGGCGGGCCTGCCGGAGCCGACGATGGTCAACGGCGTCCTGCAGTCGCCGATGGAGGGCACGTCGATGCTCTACGCCTTCAACGGCGAGTCCGAGCCGGAGCGGCACGACCTGCAGTACTTCGAGATGTTCGCCAACCGCGGCATCTACCACCGCGGGTGGAGCGCGGTGACCAAGCACCGGACCCCCTGGGTGATGGTCGGCGGCGAGCTCCCGGCCTTCGACGACGACCTGTGGGAGCTGTACGACGGCTCGAGCGACTACAGCCAGGCCCATGATCTGGCCGCCGAGCATCCCGAGCTGCTGGCCAAGCTGCAACGACTCTGGCTGATCGAAGCGGTCAAGTACAACGTGCTGCCGATGGACGACCGAACGTCGGAACGCCTCGAGCCCGTGATGGCCGGCCGACCCACGTTGATCCACGGCACGTCGCAGCTGTTCTTCCCGGGCATGGGCAGGCTGTCGGAGAACAGCGTGGTCAGCATGAAGAACAAGTCCTTCTCGATCACCGCCGAGGTGGTGGTGCCCGAGACAGGCGCCGATGGCGTGATCATCGCCCAGGGTGGGCGGTTCGGAGGGTGGAGCGTGTACACCAAAGGCGGTCGAGCCAAGTTCGTCTACAACACCCTCGGCATCCACACCTTCACGACCGAGGCGACGAAGCCGATCCCGACCGGAACTCACCAGGTCCGGATGGAGTTCGGTTACGACGGTGGCGGGCTGGCCAAGGGCGGTGACGTCACCCTCTTCTACGACGGTGACCCGGTCGGCAGCGGACGGGTGGAGATCACCCAACCGATGATCTTCTCCGCCGACGAGACCACCGACATCGGCCACGAGTCAGGAACCACGGTCACCCCCGACTACACCGCGGCGACCAGCCGGTTCACCGGCAGGATCAACTGGGTACAGCTGGACGTCGGCACCGACGACAACGACCACTTCGTCGATCCCGACGAGCGGCTCCGGATCGTCATGTCCCGGCAGTAGCAGATCCAGCACGTCGCTCGCCGTGCCCGCGGCGCGTGATCAACCGGTCGCCGAGTCACCCGCGTAGGGTGACGCTGGGCGCCGTCAGGACAGGAATGCTGGACCAGATCCGGGATCGAAGGAGTCGATCATGACTGCACGAGCTGTACAACGCTGGTTGGTTCGATGCTCACCCAGCTGATTCCCATAGTGGTGATCTTGATCATCAACATCGTCGCGCTGGGTCTGGTGCCGGAGGGCCGGCGTCCGGGCTCGGCCATGGCCTGGTTGCTGTTGATCTTCTTGCTGCCCGGGGTCGGTCTGCTGCTCTTCCTGCTGATCGGGAGCTCGCACGTACCGAAGAAGCGTCGTGAGGAGCAGCG
>DASQLI010000131.1:0-17753 GCA_035630075.1 Microlunatus sp. | reverse complement strand
ACCGGGTCCCACAGCACTCCGGCGCTGGACCTCTTCTCCTCGACCGCCGGCTTCGCCGTCGCCGGTGCGCTGGCTTCCACCTCGGCCTTCACCTCGGCCCGGTTGATGAAGACGGTGACCTCGTCCCCGCCGCGCCTGATGTCGGCGTATCGCGCATCGAGGCTGCGCCGCATGCCGATCACGCTGAAGCGGGACACGGCGAAGAACAGCACCACCAGGCCGCCGGGGATGGCCGTCGACCACCACGGGATCAGCTCCGCACCGGCAACCCCGACCACCAGGCTGAGAACGGCCATCAGGGCCAGCAGCACCCGGCGCCGCCGCAGCGCGGCCACCCGCTCCAGCCGTCGCAGGTCGGCCACCGCCGCCCGCCGGGTCAGCGGCGTCGACACCTCGTAGGTCCCGATCTCGGACAGATCCTGATCCAGAAGCGGCGCCGTCCCGTGCTGCACGACCCGCATCGAGCCTGCGAATCGCTCGGCCGGGTCATCGACGTCGACCACCGCTTCGTCGTCACGTTTCCGTACGAAATGGGGCACGAGGTAGGCCAGCCACGCGATCGCAATCGCTCCGAAGATCACACCGGTCGTCCCCACAACCAGACCGTATGGGGCTGGTGTGGTTCGCCTCACCATCCGGATCGGTGTGTCGCTGAATCAAAACGCGATCTTGGAGGTAACGCCGACCTGGCCACGCTCAGCGGAACGACAGGGTCCACGATCGTACGCTGTTCTCGAGATGTCAGACCTGAACCCACACGAAGCCCCCTCGAACGCCCCGGAAGGGGCAGCATCGTGGGGCTTCCCGGCGACGCGTCGGCTCCGTCCGCCGGGCCACGCTTCCCCGACCGCCCTGGAGGAATGGCGAACCACAGCGACCCGGCGGCTCACCGATCTGCTGGCACTTCCGACTGACCGGACCGACGGTGAGTTGATCTTCACCGGGAAGGCCATCGGCGACGGCGAACCGCAGCTGATCACGCTGGCCACTGACGATGGCGACGTCCCGTGCTGGCTGCTCGCCCCATCGACAGAGCGCCGCCTCGACGCGGCCGTCGTCGCGGTCGCCGGGCACGGCCCTCGCGGCATCGACGCGCTGATCGACCCGCGGCCGGACGTCGACGACTTTCATGGCGGCCTGGCCCGCAAGCTGGCCGCGGCCGGGTTCACGGTGCTGTGCCCGGAGATGATCAGCTTCGGCCGACGCCGGACGCCGATGCCGGACACCGTGCCGGCCACGGAGAACACCTGTCAGGTCGACGCGATGCGGGGACTGCACGCCGGTCGACCCGTGCTCGGCCGACGGGTGACCGACACCCTGGCCGCTGTGCGCGCCGTCCGATCCGTCGGCGGTGTCGACCCGACCAAGATCGCCGTGGTCGGTGGCTCGGGTGGTGGCGCCGTCGCCCTGTTCGCCGGGGCGCTCGATGATCAGCTGCCGGCCGCCGTGGTCGGCACCTTCTTCAGCTCGTTCGCCGCCAGCGTCGAGGCCGTGCCACACTGCATCTGCAATGCCGTACCAAACCTGGCGACCTGGTTCGAGATGGCCGACATCGCGGCCATGATCGCGCCCCGCCGGTTGATCATCGAGGCCGGACGGCACGACCCGATCTTCCCGGTCACAGCCACCGAGACTGCGTACGGGGAGCTGGTCGACGTGTGGCACACAGTCAACGCTCCGTCGCCGGATCTGGTGATCACCGACGCGGGCCACCAGTTCCTCGCCGACGACTCGATCGCGTTGCTGCGTCAATACTTCCTGTCAGATCGCTGATCTCGCCCTCAGAGCACGAAGCGGCGAGGACACACGAGCAGTGACGCAGCGGACCTGGCTCGACCGATCGCCCGAGGGACCACCGAGCCCAGCCCTGCACCGCGGTGGTGGCTACTCGACGCGTCAGAGCAGTCGGTGTGGATAGGCTCGCGCCATGCTGTTGCCGGAGAGAGACGCGCCCACGTCATCTGAGCTGAACGATCTGGGTGCCTATGCCAACCAGCTCGGACTCACGGTCACGACGGCGACTCCGGACGTGCTCGAGGCGACCTGGACGGTCACCGAGGCCCTCCTCCAGCCGTACGGGCTGCTGCATGGGGGCGCGCACTGCGCCGTGGTCGAAACCCTGGCCAGCGTCGCCGCGGCACGCTGGCTGGGCCCCGAGGGTCGGGTGGTCGGCACCACGAACAGCACCGACTTCTACCGCGCCAGCAAGTCCGGTGATCGGCTGATGTCGGTCACTAAACCGCTGCACCGTGGACGCTCGCGACAGGTTTGGCGAGTGGAGACCTTCGACGAGCAGCAGCGCCTGGTCGCGGCCGGACAGGTGGCCCTCCAGAACCTGCGAGCCTGACCGGCGACGGCCGCGACGCCCAACGACGTTCATCCGGTCGTGATCCATCAGCTTCGACTGGGGCTTCCACCCGAGCGTCGTCGGCGTGTTCCAGGCAGTCGGCAGGCGATGCTCACACTCGGGCCCGGTGGGCCTCACGGACCCTGCGGGCGCAGGTGCAGCCAACGCTGCAGCAGGCCGCCGGGCACCTCCTCGGCGTTCAGCGCGAACACCAGGTGGTCGCGCCAGTCGCCGTCGATGTGCAAATAGCGTGGCCGCAGGCCCTCCGGCCGGAAGCCCAGCTTGGCCACCACCCGCAGACTGCGCGTGTTCTCCGGCCGGATGGCGACCTCGATCCGGTGCAACTTCAAGACGTCGAAGCAGTAGTCGGTGGCCAGGGCCACGGCGGTCGGGACGACCCCCCGCCCGGCGACCCGCTGGTCGACCCAGTAGCCGATCTGGCCCCAGGCCGCCGACCCTCCGACGATGCCGCTGACGGTCAGCTGGCCCACCAGCTGAGGCTGCCGTTTCGGATTGTCAGAAAGGAAGATCAGCCACGGCAGCAGCCGACCGTCCTTGGCTTGGCGGGCCAGCAGGCGGACCAGCGCCGGGTAAGAGGTGGGGCCGGGTTGGGCGCCCGGGGGCAAGGTCGCTTCCCACGGCCGCAACCAGTTCTGGTTCGCCCGACGGACCTGCTCCCAGTCCGCCTGGTGTCGGGCCCGCATCGGCGCGAGCTCGATGTCTCGATAACGCAGGGTGACCGGCCAGCGGTGGTCGGTGCCGAAGCCGCCACGACCGACGATCTCGTACGGCTCGCGACCGGTGAGCCCCATCATCCGTCCGCCGCGTGCGGCGGCGGTGGCCGTCGAGGCGGATGGTCGTCCCCCCGCAGCTGGGAGACCGCGTGCGCCAGCAGTGGACCGAGCACCGCCATCCCGTCGCGCGCGCCACCCCGCGAGCCGGGCAGATTGACGATCAGGGTGCGACCGGCGAGGCCGGCGAGGCCACGGCTGAGCACGGCCGTCGGCACGCCCTCGGCCACGCCGTGCTGAGCGATCGCCGCGGCCAGGTGAGGAATGTCCTTGTCCAGCAACGGCCTGGTCTGCTCCGGTGTCTCGTCGCCTGGCGTCAGACCGGTTCCTCCGGTGGTGATGATCACGTCGTAGCCGTGGTCGATCCCGTCCTGCAGCGCCCAGCCGACCGCCTTGCCGTCCGGCACCAGCTGGGGCCCGTCGGTCACGAATCCGGCCTCGACCAGGGCTGCCGAGACCATCGGCCCCGACTCGTCGGCGTACACCCCGGCATGCGCCCGGGTCGAGACCGTGATCACCAGAGCCGTGCCGACTGTCGCCGTCACCGGCGTGTACCTGTCCCGTCATCGCGTCGCCAGTCGCCGCTGCGTCCACCGGACTTGGCGGTCACCCGGATGTCGCTGATCACCGCCCGCTTGTCGATCGCCTTGATCATGTCGATCATGGCCAACGCCGCCGTGGACACCGCGGTCAGCGCCTCCATCTCCACCCCGGTACGGTCAGTCGTCTTGACCGTGGCGCTGATTTCCACTCCGTCGTCGGTGACCTCGACCGTCACGTCCACGGCGCTCAGCGACAGGGGATGGCACAGCGGGATCAGGGACGGGGTCTGCTTGGCGCCCTGGATGCCGGCGATCCGCGCCACCGCGAGCGCATCCCCCTTGGGCACTTCCCCGTCGCGGAGCGCGGCCACACAGTCCGGCGACAGCAGCACCCGGCCGGCCGCGGTGGCCGAACGTACCGTCACCTCCTTGGCCGAGACGTCGACCATCCGCGCCTCGCCGGAGGCGCTGAGGTGGGTCAGCCCGGTAGGAGAGTCGCTCACGGGAACAACCTCACAGTCCCTCGTCCAGCAGCCACACCTCGACCGGGTCGCCGGCCGCGACCAGGTCCGTCTCCTCCGGCAGCACCACCAGGGCGTTCGCACGGGACAGATCGCCGATCAGGTGCGAACCGTGTCCCCCGGCCAGCGACACCAGCCGGTTCCCGTCGTCGTCGTGGGTGATGATGCCTCTGGCCAGCTGACGGCGCGACATGATCGAGCTCATCGCGTGGGTGGCCCTGGCCTTTGCCGGAGTCCGGGTGTAGGGAGTCACTCCCATCAGCTTCCTGATCACCGGGCGGGCGAACGCCTCGAAGGACACGAAGGCGCTGACGGGGTTGCCGGGCAACATGATCATCGGGATCCGGTCGTCTCCGATCAGGCCGAAGCCCTGCGGCTTTCCGGGCTGCATCGCGACTTGCACGAACTCGGTCGCTCCCAGCTCCGGCATCACGGCCTTGACCACGTCGTAGTCTCCTTGGCTCACGCCCCCGGTGGTCAGGATGAGGTCTGCGCGGATCAGCTGGTCGGTGATCAGCTCCCGTACTCGGTCGGGATCGTCGCTGACCATCCCCACCCGGAACACCTGGGCGCCGGCCGCCCGGGCCGCGGACGCCAGCAGGTAGGAGTTGGAGTCGTAGATCTGATACTCGTTCGGTAGCTGCTGACCCGGCTCGACCAGCTCCGACCCGGTGGCGATGACGACCACGCGGGGCCGCGGTCGAACCAGCACCTTGTCGCGACCGATGGCAGCCAACAGGCCGATGGATCGCGGACTGAGCTGATCGCCCTCACGCAGTACCCGTTGCCCGGCCGCGACGTCTTCGCCGGTCCGACGGATGTGCTGACCCACCTCACTGGGCTGGTGGACGACGACATCGGCTGATCCGCGATCGGTGGCCTCGTACGGGACGACGGCGTCCGCTCCGGTCGGGATCGGCGCTCCGGTCATGATCTTCATCGCGGTCCCGGGCGACAACCGGTGCGGCGCCGGCTGACCGGCCGGCACCTCCCCCACCACGGGCAGCCGGACCGGAGCGTCGGCTGAGGCGGATGCCACATCCTGCGCCCGGACGGCATACCCGTCCATCGCGGTGTTGTCGAAGCCCGGGAGGCTGATCGGGGAGACGATCTCCTCGCTGACAGCCAGGTCGACTGCATCCAGCAGCTGCTGACCGAAGGCGGGCAGCTCGGTCACGCAGCTCAGCAGGTAGCTGCGATGGTCCTCCATCGTGCGTAGCCCGTCAGAGCGCGCGGGTGGCGGCAACGGCAGCGGCTCCCAGTCGGGGCGTGCTGGAGTGTCCTCGGTCTTCTTGCGGCCGAACAAAGGCATGACGTCCACCCTAGAACGGCCAGCGCCGGCACCCGGGATCGGCGCACGGCAGCCTGCGATGAGGAGAATCACCCGCGCGTCGCTCGGCCGCCACGGGATCACGCGGAGCCACCCGGAACGCGAGGGAGATTCTGCTCAGAACTCCGGGTAGCCCTGCTCCCGGGTCAGCTCGCCGACCAGCTCGTAGAGCCGCTGCCAAGCTGGGGAGGCGCGCTGGTTCATCTCCGTCATCAGGCGCAGGGTCGAGGGATCCACCCCGTTCCACCGTCCGGCATCGCGCCGGGCGGTCTCCACCGGATACAGCCGTTGCAGTACGACCATGCTGCGCTCGGCGAGACCGTGCAGTCGCGGGTCGTCCGGGTCCCAGCTCAGCGCCTCGTCCAGGGCCAGCAGCAGATCGCGATACTCGGGATCGTCCAGGTAGGCGAGCTTGGTGGCCAGCGAGGACCCGAGCAGCTCGGGATAGCCCGCCGACATCAGGATCCAGGTGTCTCGCTCCATCGTCACCGCGGCCTCGCTGAGTCCGATCTCGCGCTCTCGCTGCAAGATCTCGGCCACCTCGTCGGGGATGCAAAGACGCTCGGCGGACGGGAGCTCGGCCAGATCTGCTCGGCGCTGCTGCAGCTCGGCGATCTGACTGTCGAGATCGGCGTCGATCTCCTTGATCGCACGGCCGAACGCCGTGGGGCCCGCCTCCAGCAGGTCGGAGATCCTGGCCAGCGGGACGCCGGACCTGGCCAAGGTGCTGACGCGCTTGAGCATGATCACGTCCTCGGCACCGTAGCGGCGATAGCCGGAGTGGTCCCGCTCCGGCTCGGGCAGCAGACCGAGCCGGTGATAGTGCCGGACGGTTCGGACGGTCACGCCGACGTACGCGGCGAGCTGGCTAATCGTCAGCAACGCGATCACGCTCTGCCGACAGGTCAGTGTCCAGGGTCGTCGCCACTGCGGCTGCTGAGGACGTGGCGGTGGGCTGGACGGGGTCGGCGGCGAAGACCCGCATCCCCTTGCTCACGAAGGCGTAGACCGAGACGAGCACCCACACCACCAGCAGACCGTACGCCGCCACCTCCAGCGTAGTCACCGACAATGCGATCGCGATCGCGGCGAGGCCGAGCGGCGAGGCGATCAGCGCGAGCGCGTTGAACAGGCCGAGCACCCGGCCCCGCACCGACTCGGCGACCTGCTCGGTGAAGAAGACGATGAACACGGGCGACAGCAGCCCGCTGCCGATCCCGGTCAAGGCCGAGCCGAGTGCCACCGGCCAGACGCCGTACAGGGTGGTGAATCCCGCCATGCCCACGGTCTGCAGCAGGAGGCCGCCGACATAGACCGCCTTGCGGGACCGAGCGGAGATGACCGCGTAGAGGATCGCGCCCACCATCGACCCGGCGGCGAACGCCGACATGGTGAAGCCGAGCCAGGTCGGCTCACCCAACCGGGAGAAATGGGCAGGCAGCAGCACACCCAGCAGCGGGGTGACGACCAGCGCGCTGCCGAACCCGATGACCAGCATCGCCCGGAGCGGTGCGCTGCGCCTGACGGTCGCCACTCCACCGATCTCGAGGGTGTCCGGCGTGGCCACCTCAGGGGCGGTCAGTGGCAGGATCATCATGCAGATCGCCGCCGCCATGGAGCAGCCGGCGGTGACCCAGACCACCTGGATGGGGTCGAGAACCGCCAGCAGGATCCCGGCCAGCGCCGGGCCCCCGAGGAAGGCGAGGCTGAAGACCGTCTGCCGGAGCGAGGCGATCTTGTCCAACGACACCCCGCTGGTCCGGCTCACCCGACCCATCAGGGTCTCGCGAGCGGTCATGCCCGGTACGTCGAACAGGGCCCCGAGGACGCCGAGCGCGATGAACCACCCGACATCGAGCCCGAAGACGCGGTCGACGACGGCCAGTCCGGCGACCGAGATCGCACTGCCGAGGTCGGAGAGCACGCTCATCCGCCGCTGACCGACCTTGTCGATCAGCCAACCGCCGACCAGGGCGGCCAGGATGGCAGGTAGGGCGGCGAAGGCCGCCACCAACCCGGTGACGGCTGGGTCGCCGGTCCGGCTGAGCACCAGCCACGGCAGCACGATGGCGATCGCTGAGTTCCCGAACAGCGAGAAGCTCTCGGCCGCCACGAACAGCGCGAGCGAGGCGCGAGACGTGGTGGCCGGTCCTGACGTAGTGCTCACGCCACCATGGTGAAGGTTGACGTTACGTCAGGGTCAAGTCCATTCCGACTCCGCAGTGGTTGCAGCTACCGCGGAGTCGAGTCGACTGCTCAGAAACCGATGATCGGGTGTGGGACGTACGGCTCTTCCAGCCGCTCCCGCTCGTCGGCGGTCAGCTCCAGCTCGAGTGCCGCCACGGCGTCGCTGAGGTGGGAGAGCTTGCCCAACCCCACGATCGGCGCAGTCACCACCGGGTTGCTCAGCACCCAGGCCAGCGCCACCTGCGCCCTCGATACGTTCCGCTCGGTCGCGATCTCGGCGACCCGGTCGACGATCACCCGGTCCGTCGACTCGTCGTACAGGGTTTTGCCGAACTGGTCGGTCTCTGATCGGCTGGTCGACTCACCCCAGGCTCGGGTCAGCACGCCACGCGCCAGCGGGCTCCACGGGATGACACCGACGCCCTGGTCGGCGCAGAGCGGATACATCTCCCGCTCCTCCTCGCGATTGATCAGGTTGTAGTGGTCCTGCATCGTGACGAAGGGGTGCCAACCGTGGATCTGCTGCAGATAGAGGGCCTTGGAGAACTGCCACGCATACATCGACGACGCACCCAGGTAGCGGACCTTGCCGGCGTCGACCAGGTCACTCAGCGCCTGCAACGTCTCCTCGACCGGGACCGTCGGATCCCAACGGTGGATCTGGTAGAGGTCGATGTAGTCCATCCCGAGCCGTCGCAGGCTGGCGTCGCACTCGGCGAGGATCGCCTTGCGCGACAGGCCGCCACGATTGGGGCCCGTCCCCACCCGGCCGTGCACCTTGGTCGCCACCACGAGCTCGTCCCGGTTGCCGTACTCGGCGAGTGCTCGGCCGACGATCTCCTCGCTCGACCCCGCCGAGTAGACGTTGGCGGTGTCGAAGAAATTGACGCCCGCCTCGATGGCCGCCTTGATCAGCGGCCGGCTCTCGGCCTCCGGCAGCGTCCACGGGTGCGGTCCACGGTCCGGCTCGCCGAAGGTCATGCACCCGACGCAGAGTGGTGAGACATCCAGTCCGGTGCTGCCCAGCTTCACATACTCCATGGCGCAACCGTATCCAGACCGCTCACCCGTCTGTGTGGGTCAGGCCGTCCACTCGGTGAACCAGACCGTCGTCTCGGCCGGCAGCACGCCAGCGACATGATGCACACCGCTGCTCAGCCGCACCACGCCGTCGGGCAGGGCCACCGGCACGGCGCCGAAGTTGCTGATGCAGTGCCAGCCTCCCGGCCGGACGAAGTGCAGCAGCGCAGGGTTCTCGCACTCCACCCAGGTGAGCTCCTCCGCGCTCTGCAGCTGCCGACGGACGCGCAGCGCCTCCCGGTAGAACTCCAGGGTGCTGCCCGAGACGCCCTCCTGCGCAGCCACCGCGGTCCGCGAGAAGCCGGCCGGCTGTGGCAGCCAGGACGCACCGGAGGAGCTGAAGCCGTACGCACTGTGCTCGTGGTGCCAGGGCAGCGGCACCCGACAGCCGTCGCGGCCCTTCTTCTCGTTCGCCGTGCGGAACCAGATCGGGTCCTGCAGCGCCGGCGCCGGCAGGTCAGCGACCTCATGCAGGCCGAGCTCCTCGCCTTGGTAGAGATACGACGACCCGGGCAGCGCCAACATCAGTGCCGTGGCGGCGCGGGCCCGCCGCAGACCGGCCTCCTCGTCGGCGATGGGCAGGGTCCCGTCCGCCATCAGCCACTCCTCCAGGTCCGTGCCGCTCGGCAGCCCGTAGCGGGAGGCGTGCCGGACCACGTCGTGGTTGGACAGCACCCAGGTCGAGGAGGATCCCGACTCCGCCGCCTGATCGAGGCAGAACGTGACCGCGTCCCGGAACGAGGACGCGTCGAAATCGGCCTCCAGCAGGTCGAAGTTGAACGCCTGTCCCAGCTCGGTCGGTCGTGCGTAGAGGGCTCGCCGCACCGACGGCGCGCACGCCTCCGCGACCGCGGTTCTCGGCGGGTCGTAGGAGTCGAAGACCTGCCGCCACTCGCCGTAGATCTCGTGCACCTCGTCGCGGTCGTAGAGCGGGTCGGTCCCGTCGACCGGCATCGACGGGTGGTTCTCCAGCACCGGCTTGCTGCGCAGCGGCTCGGACAGGTCCTTGGCCAGCGCGTGGGCGACGTCGACCCGGAACCCGTCGACGCCGCGGTCGGCCCAGAAGCGGAGCGTACGCAGGAAGTCGTCGCGCACCTCACGGCTGTCCCAGTTCAGATCGGGCTGCTCGGGGGCGAACAGGTGGCAGTACCACTGGCCGTCCGGGACCCGAGTCCAGGCCGAGCCGCCGAAGTGGGAGATCCAGTCCGAAGGTGGCCTGGAACCGTCGGGCCCCTTGCCGTCGCGGAAGATGTAGCGGCCGCGCGCTGGTGAACCCGGAGGCGAGTCGAGCGCCTCCGCGAACCAGGGGTGCAGGTTCGACGTGTGGTTCGGCACGATGTCGACGACCACCTTGATGCCCGCCGCGTGGGCAACACCGACCAGGTCGTCGAAGTCGTCCAGCGTCCCCAGCTGGGGGTGCACGTCGCGGTAGTCGCTCACGTCGTACCCGCCGTCGGCCAACGCGGACGGATAGAACGGGCTGAGCCAGATGGCGTCGACACCGATGCCGGCGAGGTAGCCGATCCGTGAGGTGATGCCGGGCAGGTCACCCAGTCCGTCGCCGTCGCTGTCGGCGAAGCTCCGCGGATACACCTGGTACACCACGGCTTGGCGCCACCAGGTGGCGTCGGTCGTCGAGTCGGTGGAGAGGACGGTCAGATCGGTCACGATCGGGCCCTTCAGAGAAGGTGTCGGAGGGGTCGCAGCCGTAATGCCAGCGCTTGCACAAGCGTACGGTGGTGGTGCCCTGCTGACCATCCGATTGCCGGACGCTGGACGTGGTTCTGCTCACACGACAGGTCACAATCGCTTGCACGAGTCCGCCGGCCCCGGCACGATGAGCGTGTGACCGCCACGACTGCACCCGCCACCATGGATGACGTCGCCGCCCTGGCCGGGGTTTCCACCTCGACCGTGTCGCGCGCCCTGCGCGATTCTCCGAGGATCTCGGCCAGCACCCGTGATCGAGTGCACCAGGCTGCCGCCCGGCTCGACTTCGCGCTCTCTCGAACCGCCTCTGCGCTTGCCTCCGGGCGACTGGGTCGCATCGGGGTGCTGGTCAGCAGCCCGCTCAGCACCTGGTTCAACTCGTCGGTGCTGGAGGCGGCGTATGCGACCCTGCGGACCGCCGGACAGGAGCTGGTGATCTACCGCATCCTCGACGCGGCCGACCGGGCGGACTTCTTCGCCGCCCTGCCGGCCCGGCGCAACGTGGATGCTCTGGTCGTCGCCTCGTTCGCTCTGAGCTCGTACGAACGGGAGCGGCTGGCCGAGCTGTCGGTGCCGGTGGTCTACCTCAACCAGGAGCTGGACCAGACTGCCGGCGTCTGCATCGACGACACCGGTGGCGCGGCGGCCGCGACCTGGCACCTGATCCACCTGGGCCACCGGCGTCTCGCGTACGTCACAACCCGTGATCTCGATGGTTTCACCTTCAGTGCGGCCCGGCGCTTCACCGGCGCGCGACGAGCCGTCGACCAGCACAACCGAGTCAGGGTCGACGACCCGATCCACTCACTGGCCCGGATGGTGGTGGACAGCAGTGGTGGCGTCGACGAGGTGGGTCAGCTCGCGGTCGGGCAGCTGCTCAGCTCGGAACGGCTGCCGACCGCGGTGATCTGCGAGACGGACGACATCGCGATGAGTCTGATCTCGGCACTGTCCCGGGCGGGACTGCGCGTGCCCGACGACCTCTCGGTCCTCGGCTTCGACGACAGCGCCTACGCTCCCCTCTTCGACCTGACCACGGTCGCGCAGCCGGTTGCCGAACTCGGCCACCGAGCGGCGGCACTGGCGCTCGAGCTGGCGAGCGGCGAGACAGCGGAGAACCTGCAGCGGGTGCTGCCCACCCGACTCGTCCTGCGCGGATCGACAGCGGTCCCCGGCTGAGCGGCTGCGGCTGCCTCGGGCTCGAACTCTACGATGGCCGACGTGACCCAGCAGGCGGACGCAGCCGCGATCGCCGAAGCCAAGCGGCTGCTCCGACATGCCGTCCGAATACGCCGATCGGCCCGTTCCACCGCCCAGCGGGAACAGGACGACGAGCAACGGGCAGGCCGGCTGATCGAGCGGCTGCGGCTACGACCTCCGCGACGTCTGGCGGCTTACCTGTCGACCGGCACCGAGCCCGACTCGCTCCGACTGGTGTCCTGGGCCGCCGCACGGGAGATCACCGTGCTGCTGCCGGTGCTCACCAACGGTGCCGGATCCTGGCTCGACGAACCCGCCTGGGCGGCGTACGAGGGACCGGATCGACTGCGCGAGGGACGGTCGCAGATCCTGGAGCCGACAGGTCCGATGGTTTCGGGCGACACCTTGCGCGCCGCCGACGTGATGGTGATCCCGGGGCTGGCCGCCGATCCGGAGGGGCACCGACTGGGCCGAGGTGGCGGCTGGTACGACCGGGCTCGGGTCAGCTGTCTCGCCCTGGAGACCTGGCTCCTGCTCAACGACGACGAAGTCCTCGAGGTCGTGCCGACCGACGTCTGGGATCTGCCGGTGCACCGGATCGTCACGCCCGGCCGGGTCGTCGACGTGGCCGGTGATCGAGCGTCCTGAGCTCGGCTGCCGGTGGACGCGCCCTGAGCCCTTCGACGAGCTCAGGAGAACCCTGTCGAAGGGCAGGTGCTTCGACAGGCTGAGCAAACGGAGTTGACGCCGGTCAGGACGCCGGACCTGCTGGCGGGTCGACGGCCTTGACGACCGCGTACCGCCGTTCGGGCCGCCCCACCGTTCCATAACGCAGCGAGACGCTGACCGTGCCGTGGGTCGCGAAGTACTCCAGGTATCGACGAGCGCTGACCCGCGAGATTCCCACCGCGTCCGCGCACTGCTGGGCCGACAGCTCGACCCCGGCCCTGGTCACCGCCGCGAGAATCAGGTCGGCGGTCTCCGGACTCAGCCCCTTGGGAAGGGACTCGGGGCGGCCACTTTCGCCTCGGACCATCAGCTGGTCGACGGCCGCCTGGTCGGAGAGCGTCTTGGGCCGGCGGGCCTGGCGGGTGACCCGGTACTGGCTCAGCCGCTGGACCAGGTCGTCCCTGGTGAACGGCTTGAGCAGGTAGTTGGAGACGCCGAGCTTGACGGCCCGCTCGACGGTCTCGGACTCGTTGGCCGCGCTGATCACGATCGCGTCGCCCTCGACACCCGCAACCCGCATCCGGTTCAACACGTCGAGCCCGAAGATGTCGGGCAGGTAGAGATCCAGCAAGATCAGGTCGGGACTCAGCGCGACGGCCAACCGGATGGCCTCCTGGCCGGTGTTGGCCACGCCGATCGTGCGGAACCCTTCGATGCGGTCGATGAAGGCGCTGTGGATCCGCGCCACCCGGAAGTCGTCGTCGACGACCAGAACGGTGATCATGGAACGTGCTCCGTCGCGATCGCGGTTCGAGCGTCCTCCACGGGTGCGGACTCCTTCGGTGCCGCGGACCTGATCGTCATCCAGGCCGCGAACTCGGCTCCCTTCGCCGAGTCGCGGACCTCCACGTCGCCCCCGCGGGTCCGGCAGATGCGTCGGATCAGCGCGAGCCCGATGCCGCGCTCCCCGTCCCGAGCCGCCTTGGTCGTGAATCCGTGCTCGAACACCTCCGAGGCGATCGTGCTGGCCACGCCCGGTCCGGAGTCACGGACCAGGACCTCGACCACATCACCGGTCTGGCGGACGTCGACCTCCACCCAGCCGACCGACGAGTCGGAGCCGGTGCTGTCCGAGGCAGCCGAGGTGACGGCGTCGACCCCGTTCTGGATCAGGTTGCCGAGGACCGTGGCCACGTCGAACGACGACTGCGGCTCCAGCGGCTCCAGGGCAGTGCCCGGACCGACCCTCAGATCCACGCGTCGCTCAGCCGCCTGCGCCGACTTCGCCACCAGCAGGGCGGCGACCGATGAGTCCCGTACGCGCTGGGCGACGGTGAGATCGACGGCCGCGCGGCTGGCCACCAGGGTGTGGACGTAGGTGACGACCTCGTCGTAGTCGCCGATCTGGATCAGCCCGGAGATGGTGTGCAGCTGGTTGGCGAACTCGTGCGCCTGCGCCCGGAGCAGGTCGGTCGTGCCCTGGAAGGAACCGAGCTCGCGCTCCAGCTCGGCCAGCTGGGTGCGATCCCGCAGAGTCGTCACCGAACCGAGCGTCTGCCCGGCCCGACTGACCGGCATCCGGTTCAGCACCAGCACCCGTCCGGATCTGATCACCACCGCATCCGGCTCGACGCCGTCGTCACCGGTCAGCACGTCGCGCAGTCGTCCGGTGATCGCCAGGTCGTCCAGACTGGCGCCGACCGGATCGGCCGGCAGGGAGAGCAGCCTGATCGCAGGCTCGTTGGCCACCGTGATCCGCTGGTGGGTGTCCAGGGCGATGATCCCCTCGGCGATCCCGGCGAAGATCGCCTCGCGCTGCTCGGCCAGGGCGGCGATCTCGGCCGGCTCCATCCCCAGCGTGCCTCGCTTGATCCAGCGCGCCAGCAGCACCGAGGCCCCGACGCCGAGCAGCAGCGCCGCCCCGAGATAGGTGAGCAGTGTGGGGGCGGCGCTGACGAGTGACTCTGCCCTGGTGGGGCTCTGCTGGGCCACCAGAGCGACACCGAGCTGCGTCACCGGCTCACCGAGCGGCGGGTCGGACAAGATCGGGGCGGCCGCGATCAGGTAGGTGGTGCCCCGCAGCTCCACCGACCCGGAATGGGCTCGGTCGGACGCGGCCAGCAGCTGCGGCCACGGAACCACCTCGTCCACCAGGAGCGTGTCGGTGCTCGCCACCACCCGTCCCGAGCGGTCCGCGATCATGGACAGGTCGACACCGGTGAGAGCCTGCTGCGTCGTGACCGCCGCCGGCAGCACCGCTCCGGCACGGTCGACGTCCTCGCTGCGTAGGACCGGGTTGGCGGCCAGGTTCTCGGCCAGGGTGAGCACCCGGCGGCCCTCGTCGCGCGCAAACCCGAGTCGGGTGATCTCCACCGAGACCGCCGACACGGCCAGCAGGACAGCGCCGATCACGATCAGCTGGACGACCACCAGCTGGGAGGCCAACGGGAGCCGCCAGCGCCGTCGCACCCGCACCACCCCTTCGCTCCGACCTCGGTGTCAACACATTGTGGTCACACCGATGACCGAAACACCCAGTGTGACGCCGACCACAAAGACCACAACGTCCACGATGGTCGAAAGCAGACACCGCCTGGTTCTCGCTGCCAGAGTCCGTTCCAGGCCGCAGCATTCCGGCCGTCCGATGTCGGGTCCTGACGCTCCGAACCCCGACAGCCACGAAAGGAACGACGATGTTCGACAAGCTCACCACCAGGCTCAAGCTGGGTGCCGCGCTCGCGACGGCTGGAGCCCTGCTGATCACTGCCGGCTGCGGCGCCACCGCCGATCGGGCCGAGCCGGGTGCCGGCGGTGCAGCGAGCGGCGAACCGCTCACCGGTCTCCGCTTCATGGTCCCCAACACCGCAGGTGGCGGTTACGACACCACCGCTCGCGCCGCGGCCAAGACGATGGACGACATCGGTGTCACCGAGAACGTCGAGGTGTTCAACCTGGCCGGCGCCGGCGGCACCGTGGGTCTTTCGCGGACCGTGTCGGAGAAGGGCAACGGCAAGCTCATGATGATGATGGGCCTCGGCGTCGTCGGCGCCCAGTACACGAACAAGTCCGAGGCGAAGCTGGACCAGACCACCCCGATCGCCAAGCTGATCGAGGAGTCCGGTGCGATCGTGGTGCCGAAGGACTCCCCGTACCAGACCATCAACGACCTGGTCACCGCCTGGAAGGCGGATCCCAAGGCGATGGCTGTCGGTGGCGGCTCGTCGCCGGGCGGCCCGGATCACCTGCTCCCGATGCAGCTCGCCCAGGCGGTCGGTATCGACCCCAAGGATGTCAACTTCGTCTCCTACGACGGCGGCGGCGACCTGCTGCCGGCGCTGCTCGGCGGCAAGATCGCGTTCGGAGCCTCCGGCTTCGGTGAGTTCCTCGATCAGGTGGAAGCCGGCGAGGTGCGGGTTCTGGCCATCAGCGGTGCCGAGCGGGTCGAGGCGGTCGACGCCCCGACGCTGAAGGAGTCCGGGATCGACCTCGTCTTCACCAACTGGCGCGGTGTGGTGGCTCCCCCGGAGATCTCGGATGCCGACAAGGCCGCCCTGGTCGGCGCCCTGACGACGATGCAGGCCAGTCAAGAGTGGAAGGACGTACTGGAGAAGAACGGCTGGACTGATGCCTTCCTGCCCGCCGAGGAGTTCGCTCCGTTCCTGACCGAGCAGACGACAGCGGTCGAGGACACGCTCAAGCAGCTGGGCCTGGCATGAGCGAGGCGGCTGCCGAGTCGGCGTGGGAACCCTCGCCGACCGGCCCCGTCCGGGATCTGGCCCAGCTGGGAGTGTGCGCCTTCTTGGCGCTGCTCGGCGTGGTGATGCTGGTCGATGCGTCGACGCTGGGGAACAACACCACCGGCACCGACCCGCTGGGCCCCAAGGCCGTTCCGCTGGTCCTGGGTAGCGCCTTGATCGTGCTGGCGATCTGCCTGACCGTCGCCGTGCTGCGCGGCAGCCGGCCCGAGCTCGAGGGCGGCGAGGACGTCGACCTCGAGCAACGGGTGGACATCAAGACTGTGCTGATGCTGGTCGGCGTCTTCGTGGCCAACATCGTGCTGATCGACGTCCTCGGCTGGGTCATCTCCGGTTCGATCCTGTTCTACGGCTCGGCTCTCGCTCTCGGCAGCCGTCACTACGTCCGTGCCCTGGTGATCGCCGTCGCCCTGTCGTTGATCACCTTCTACGGCTTCGCCATCGGTCTGGGGGTCGGCCTGCCTGCCGGCATCCTCCAGGGAATCCTGTAAGGAGGCGCGACCATGGAGAACCTCGGCTTCCTGCTCGAGGGCTTCGCCACCGCGGCGACACCCATCAACCTGCTGCTCGCCCTGATCGGCGTCCTGGTTGGCACCGCAGTCGGTGTGCTGCCCGGGATCGGCCCGGCCATGACGATCGCGCTGCTGCTGCCGATCACCTACAGCCTGGAGCCCACCGGGGCGCTCATCATGCTGGCCGGAATCTTCTACGGCGGCATGTACGGCGGGTCGACCACCTCGATCCTGCTCAACACTCCCGGTGAGTCGTCCTCGGTGGTCACCGCCATCGAGGGCAATCTGATGGCCAGGGCCGGCAAGGCCGCCCCGGCACTGGCCACCGCGGCCATCGGCTCCTTCGTGGCCGGCACCATCGGCACCACGCTGATCGTGTTCTTCGCGCCGCTGATGGCGAGGTTCGCGGTCTCCCTGGGCGCGCCGGAGTACCTGGCGATCATGCTGCTGGCCTTTGTCGCGGTCACCGCGGTGCTCGGCGCCTCCCGGTTGCGCGGCTTCATCGGCCTGGTGCTGGGACTCACCATCGGCCTGGTCGGCATCGACGCCGTCAGCGGCCAGGCGCGGCTGACCTTCGGCGTCGCCCAGCTCGGCGACGGCATCGACGTGGTCGTGGTCGCGGTCGGCATCTTCGCCCTGGGCGAGGCGCTCTGGGTCGCTGCGCACCTGCGCCGCAAGGCCACGGAGATCATCCCGGTCGGCCAGCCCTTCCTGCGCAAGGAGGACTGGAAGCGCTCCTGGAAGCCGTGGCTGCGGGGCACCGCCTTCGGCTTCCCGTTCGGTGTCATCCCGGCCGGTGGCGCGGAGATCCCCACCTTCCTCTCCTACATCACCGAGAAGAAGCTGTCCAAGCATCCCGAGGAGTTCGGCAAGGGAGCGATCGAGGGGGTGGCCGGTCCGGAAGCGGCCAACAACGCCAGCGCCGCCGGCACCATGGTGCCGCTGCTCTCGCTCGGCCTGCCCACCAACGCCACCTCGGCGATCATGCTGGCCGCCCTGGTCTCGTTCGGCATCCAGCCGGGGCCGCTGCTGTTGCAGCGGGAGAGCGGCCTGGTCTGGGCCCTGATCGCCAGCCTGTTCATCGGCAACTTCCTGCTGCTGGTGCTGAA
>DASQLI010000130.1:0-2001 GCA_035630075.1 Microlunatus sp. | reverse complement strand
GGTGACTCCCTCGACGGCTGGGTCGCCCGAGTCCGTGACTGCGAGACCCGTACCGGCGCAGTACTCGACATCCTCTGCGACCGGCTGTGCTTCGCAGCCTTCTACGTCGGCCTGGCCTGGCTGGAGCCGCACCTGGCGCCGGCGATCTTCGTCTACCTGGCGATGTTCATGGTGGTGGACTGCTTCGTCTCACTCGGCTTCCTCGCCTGGCCGATCACCAGTCCCAACTACTTCTACGTCATCGACCGCGGCTTTTGGCTGCGGAACTGGTCCCACCCCGCGGCCCTCAACTCGGGCCTGTTCGCGATCCTGTTGCTCGTCACCGGGTCGATGTGGCTCGGACTCGCGATCGCGCTGGCCCTGCTCGCCGCCAAGAGCTACTCCCTGGCCAGCTTGCTGCGCCTCGGGATGCCGATCCCCAGCGCACCTCCGGGGAGCTTCGAGGGCTCGAGACCGGCCGTCAAGGTCGCTCGCCCGTGAAGCTGGTCCTGACCACGTTGCTGGTGGCTTTCGGCTCGGCGTTGCTGCCGTTCGTCAACATCGAGGCCTACCTGGCAGCAGTCGGTGCCGCGATCCGGGACGTCGGCGTGTGGGAGGTCGCAGCCGCGGCGGCGATCGGTCAGACCGCGGGCAAGGTGGGGCTCTACTACGCGGCCGACTGGGCGATGCGATTGCCCTGGATCCGCAAGAAGATGGCCTCCCCGAAGTGGGCGAGGTCCTACGAGCGTTGGCAGGCCTGGATCGACGAGCATCCCGGTGGCACCGGGGGACTGCTGTTCGCCTCGGCCTCGGTCGGTTTCCCGCCGCTCTACGTGATGGCCGTGCTCGCGGGGCAGCTGCGCGTGAACATCTGGCTGTTCGTCAGCACCTGCCTGGTCGGTCGGTACGTCCGCTTCCTGGTGCTGCTCGGGGCGGCCGACTGGATCGTCGTACGGCTGACGTGATGGCAGCAGCCGTACCGGACGGAACAATCAGCGGGGCGGCGTGTAGCGGAAGCCCAGCCCGTTGGGCACCGCCCGTTGGGCGCCGTCCGAGGGGCTGTTGCGTACGCCGAGCAGGCCGGCCGGGTCATTCGCGGCCATCGTCGAGGATCCGCCCCCGTCGAGGTTGAGGGCGGCGTCGTCGCCGAGTTCCCTGAGCAGGTTGGCGAGCTGCAGCAGCGTATGGCCTGAGCTGCTCTCCGAGCGGCCGTCCACGACGACGAGGTGCAGCAGCCTGAGGTCGCGGTCGATGCCGATGGCTGTCCGCGGGTGCAGCTCACCGTTGTCCTTCGTGACCACCGTCCCGCTCCGGATCAGCTGGACGCTGCCACCGACTGCCGTCCGGGCGCTGGTGCCGAGGGCCTTCTCGATGCGAGCGCGGCGACCGACCTTCAGCTCCCTGAGGCGTCCAGCGCCGTCGCCGCGCCCGACCAGAACTGAGCCGGTGATGGTGGAACCCGAGGAGAGCGTGGTGCTGTTCGAGCGAACCACCCCGTCGCGGATGACGACCTGGCGCACGCGACCGGCGCCGTTGACCACGTTGCGACCGGCCGTTCGACCCCAGGAGGACGTGTACAGGCCGATGCCGTCCGGCGCCACCACCGGGGAGTTGAAGTTGGTGATCGTCCTTGCGCGGCCGACGCGTGGCACGACCCGCCCGTAGAAGTGATCCACCATCACTCGCGCCGCACCGGCCGAGTCGATCAGGAAGGCGTTGTTCCAGCCCGATCGCGGGGCATGGAGCAGACGCCGCTGCCGGTCTGCCCCCACCCCCAGCGGCGCGCCCGTGTCACCGATGTCGAAGAAGTCGGCGTTCACACCTGCGACTGCCTTGTCGGCTCGGAGCCATTGCGTCAGCGGAGCCCGGGAACGGATCGCTGTCCCGCTGACCTGGTCGAGGACCAGTCCCGGCTGGTCGAGCCGGGCGGTCAGGAGGTGCACCTGCACCGGGCCCTGCAGCTCGAGCCGGGTCCACCGGGAGTACTCGAGCCCAGGTGCCACCGTCCAGCCGACCTCGTCG
>DASQLI010000129.1:0-3300 GCA_035630075.1 Microlunatus sp. | reverse complement strand
GCAGCTGGGTTCGACGGCTACATCGCCAAACCGATCGACATCCGCAACCTGCCGGCCCAGCTGGCGGTCTACCTCGACGGTCATGGCGATGTCTGACCGGGTGACGGTGTTGGCGGTGGACGACCAGCCGCAGAACCTGCGGCTGCTCGATGCCGTGCTCGCTCCGCGCGGCTATCGGGTGCTGACGGCGGGCACCGGCGAGTCCGCCATCGAGCTGATCGCACGGGAGACGCCGGACATCGTGCTGCTCGACCTCGTGATGCCCGGGATCGACGGCCTGGAGGTGTGCCGACGGCTCCGAGCTGATCCAGCGACCGCGTACCTGCCGATCGTGATGATCACCGCGCACGGTGACCAGGAGAAGCTGGCGGCCATCAGCGCCGGCGCCGACGACTTCGTCAGCAAGCCGTTCAACCAGGGCGAGCTGCTGGCCAGGGTGGCATCGCTCGCCCGGGTCAAGCGCTACCACGACACGATCGTGCGTCAGGCCGAGGAGCTCCGGCAGTTCAATGCCGAGCTGGAGCAGCGGGTCCAGGCACAGGTCCAGGACCTGGAGCGGGCCAATCGGCTGCGCCGGTTCCTGTCTCCCCAGCTGGTGGACGTGGTGATCGCGTCCGGTGACGACGATCTGCTGAGGAGCCACCGCCGCGAGATCGTCGTGGTGTTCTGCGACCTGCGTGGCTTCACACCGTTCGCCGAGTCGAGCGAGCCCGAGGAGGTGATGGGCCTGCTCGCTGACTACCACGAGGTGCTCGGGCGGTTGATCTTCACCTACGACGGCACACTCGAGCGCTTCACCGGTGACGGTCTGATGATCTTCTTCAACGACCCGCTGCCGATCGACGACGCCCCCGAGCGAGCCATCCGGATGGCGATCGACATGCGCGACGAGGTCCGCCGGCTGGCTGACAGCTGGACCCGCCGCGGGTTCGACCTGGCACTCGGGATCGGCATCGCACAGGGTTTTGCGACGCTCGGCCGGATCGGTTTCGAAGGTCGCTTCGACTACGCCGCCATCGGCAGCGTGACCAACCTCGCGGCGCGGCTGTGTGGAGAGGCCGGACCGTGGCAGGTGCTCGCCTCCCAACGTGTGTTCTACGCCGCCGAGCCCGCCTCGATCGGCAGCGAGGTCGGCGCTCTGCCCCTCAAGGGCTTCAGCCGCCCCATGCGGGTCTTCGACGTCACCGGTGTCGAGACCGATGCCGGCACAATCCAGACAGGGGAGTCAGGATGAACGATCAGTCGACCGACCAGCGCCCGCACGCCGCGGTGCTCTCCGATCTCGACGACGCCGAGCGACGACGCAGGTTCGAGCAGCTGCAGCAGCGCATGGTGTCGGTCTGGACGTCGATGAAGCTCAACCTGGACGACGAGTCCGTCGTGGTGGTGCCGGCGGTCACCGTCACGCGGGCAGGCAGTAGCGGATCGGCCATCACCCAGGCCTACGAGGAGCGATTCCTGTTCCTCCTCCTGCTGCTGCGCCAGCCGAACCTGCGGATGATCTACGTCACCTCGATGCCGATCAACCCGCGCATCGTGGAGTACTACCTGGCGCTGCTGCCCGGTGTCATCCCGAGCCACGCGCTGGCTCGGCTCACGTTGTTGTCGACCGATGACACCTCGGACCGGTCGCTGACCACGAAGCTGCTGGAGCGGCCACGACTGCTGGCCAGGATCGCTGCCGAGATCCCCAACCGCGAGCACAGCCACCTGCTGCCGTACAACACGACCGAGCTCGAACGTGATCTTGCCCTGAGTCTGGGCATCCCGATGTACGGGGCGGATCCTCGGCTGGCCGACCTGGGGACGAAGAGCGGCTGCCGGAAGCTGTTCGCCGACTGTCATGTTCCGCACCCACTCGGAGTGGAGAACCTGCACAGCCTCGCTGCGGTCGGCGACGCGATCCACGACATGCTCACCGCCCGGCCCTCGCTCCGCCAGGTGATCATCAAGACCAACGAGGGCGTCTCGGGTTCCGGCAACGCCCTGGTCGACCTCGGCGGCATCGGCGACGTGCCGGAGGCGGATCGTCGGGCCGAGATCGACGTGCGCGTACGCGCCATGCAGCTCGAGTCGACACGAGTGCCGATGGATGCCTACGTGGCCAAGTTCGAGGCCGACGGCGGGATCGTGGAGGAGCGGATCCTGGGAGAGGAGCTGCTCAGCCCCAGCGTGCAGCTCCGGGCTCGGCCGGACGGCAGCGTCGAGCTGCTGTCGACCCACGATCAGATGCTCGGGGGGACCACTGGACAGAGCTACCTGGGATGCCAGTTCCCGGCCGATGCCGCCTACTCCCGGCTGATCAGCGAACCGGCCGAACGGATCGGTCGGCAACTGGCCGAGGCCGGCGCCCTGGGCCGCTTCGCGATCGACTTCGTGGTGGTCCGGGACGCTTCCGGCGAGTGGTCGGCTTACGCGATCGAGCTGAATCTCCGCCGGGGCGGGACCACTCACCCCTTCCTGACACTGCAGTTCCTGACCGACGGCGACTACGACGGGGCGAGCGGTCGGTTCCTCACCCGGCGAGGGGCCGAGAAGCACCTCGTGGCCACGGACCACCTCGAGTCCGACGACCTCCGGGCCCTGTCGGTCGACGACCTGTTCGACGTGGTGGCCCGGCACGGACTGCATTTCGATCAGTCGAGCCAGACGGGTGTGGTGTTCCACATGATCAGCTGCCTCAGCGAGATCGGCCGGGTGGGAATGACCGCCGTCGGCGATACACCGGCGCAGGCGATGTCCATCTACGAGCAAGCTCAGCGGACGCTGCTCGACGAGGCGGTCGCCGCCCGCCGCGAGGCCGCACTGCCCGGGTAGGGCGTTCGGGGGTCGGGCAGCTAACGCACTTCGCTCACCCGGACGGGCCGCCGCTCGGCCAGCGAGCGGGCGCAGGCCTCGGCGATCCAGCTCGACTCCAGACCGTCGGCCATGGTGCACGGCGAGGGCGCACGTCCGGCCGCGACGTCGAGGAAGGCCGCGACCTCGATCCGGAACGCGGCGGCCAGCCGATCCATGAAGAACGTGTGCGCCGGTCCGGCCGGGAAGGTGACCGACGGCTCGGCCGACCTGATCGGCAGCCCGTCGTCCAGGCCGGCGGCGATCGATCCGGCGGAACCGTGCAGCTCCAGCCGGACGTCGTAGCCGGCGCCGTTGTAGCGCGTGTTGCTGATGACCCCGATGGTGCCGTCGTCGAAGGTGAGCAGGGCGGAGGCGGTGTCGACGTCGGCGAGGCTGGTGAACTCGGGGTCGCCCTTGTTCGCCCCGATCGCGTACACCTCGACGACCTCCCGCCCGGTCACC
>DASQLI010000128.1:0-3694 GCA_035630075.1 Microlunatus sp. | reverse complement strand
GGCCAGGTCCCGGCCGTAGAACGCCTGAAGCCAGGTCTCCGGTCGGCCGACCGCGTCGATCACCACGTCGGCGCCGTTGCCGTCGGTGAGGGCCTGGATGCCCTCGACGGCGTCGGTCTGCTTGGAGTTGATGGTGTGGGTCGCGCCCAGCTCGGTCGCGGTGGCCAGCTTCCGCTCGTCGATGTCGACCGCGATGATCTTCGCCGCTCCGGCCAGCCGGGCTCCGGCGACCGCGGCCGCGCCGACCCCGCCGCAGCCGATCACCGCCACCGAGTCGCCGCGGCCCACGTTGCCGGTGTTGATCGCCGCGCCCAGGCCGGCCATCACCCCGCAGCCGAGCAGGCCGGCGACCTCCGGCGCAGCGGCCGGGTCGACCTTGGTGCACTGACCGGCCGCGACCAGCGTCTTCTCGATGAACGCGCCGATCCCCAGCGCCGGCGACAGCTCGCTGCCGTCCTCCAGGGTCATCTTCTGGGTGGCGTTGAAGGTGCTGAAGCAGTACCACGGCCGACCCCGCTTGCAGGCCCGGCACGATCCGCAGACAGCCCGCCAGTTCAAGATCACATAGTCCCCGGGCTCGAGGTCGCGGACGCCGTCACCGACGGTCTCGACGATCCCGGCCGCCTCGTGACCGAGCAGGTACGGGTAATCCTCGCCGATGCCGCCCTGGACATAGTGCAGGTCGGTGTGGCAGACGCCGCAGGCCTGCACCCGCACCACCGCCTCCCCCGGACCCGGATCGGGGACATTGACCGTCACCAGCTCGACCGGCGCATCCTTGGCGCGCGAGATGACTCCCTGAACCTGCTGCGGCACGACGAAAACTCATTTCTTTGGGGGGGAGAACCTGGACCAGCGAGGCCCAGAGAGGGACGTACAGGACTGATTCCTGAAGCCGGGTCCTGCACGGCGAGAGCCCGGCCTGCAGCTATCAGATGCCGATGCCTAGTCGGCGATGGCTTCGGCCGTCCAGTTCTGGAACTCGGCGATGTGGTGCTCACTGGGCACCAGGACGCCACCGTGCTTGTACTTCTTCGAGTCGGTGACCGACTGGCACAGCTCGCAGGCCTCGAAGTCCTGCTGGTTGACCAGGTCGAACAGCTTGATCGACTTCTCCAGGTCGACGCCGGAGGCGACCACCTCGGGCAGGTACAGCCAGTCACACTCGACGATGGTGTGGTCGGGCGCCAGGGGGAACATCCGGTGGAAGATGACATGGTCGGGCACCAGGTTCACGAATACGTTGGGGCGGATCGTGACCGCGTAGTAGCGGCGGTCCTGGTCGTCGGTGACGCCCGGGATCTTCTCCAGGCCCTCGGAGCCGTCGACGGTGAAGCCCTTGACGTCATCGCCGAACTGGGCACCATGGCCGACGAAGTACTGGGCGGCGAAGCCGTCGGCGAACTCGGGCAGTACCTCGGTCAGCTCGGGGTGGATGGTCGCGCAGTGGTAGCACTCCATGAAGTTCTCCACGATCAGCTTCCAGTTCGCCTTGACGTCGTAGACGATCCGCTTGCCGACCTCCAGCGTCTCCACCGCGTAGTGGTCGATCGACTCGATGTCGCCCAGCCGGCTGCGGACGTTGGCCATCACCGTGTCCTCGAACGACGGCGGCTCATCGGCCACGCACACCCACAGGTAGCCGAGCCACTCGCGGATGTGCGCCTTGTGCAGCCCGTACTCCTCCCGGCCCACATCGGGCATCTTGGTCAGGTTGGGCGCGGCGATGAGCTTGCCGTCGAGATCGTAGGTCCAGGCATGGTAGGGGCACTGGAACGAGCGCTTGCCGGTGCCGCTGTCCTCACTGCAGACTTTGGCGCCCCGGTGCCGGCAGATGTTGAAGAAGGCGCGCGGCTCACCCTTGCGGTTGCGGCTGAGGATGAGGCTCTCCCGCCCCACTCGCACCGTCTTGAAGTCCCCTGGCTTGGCCAGGTCACTGCCCCGGGCGGCGCAGAACCACATCTGCTCGAAGATCTTCTCCTGCTCCTTGGCGAAAACCTCCGCCGAGGAGTAGGCGTTCCCGGGCAGGGTGCGCAGCAGGCTGTCGGAGATGGAGTCCCCGGCGTGCTCGAGGATCGACGGATCAGGCTGCGGGCTGTGCTCGGTGAGGGTCATGCGGAGGCTCCTTCGAGGGGCGCGGGGGCGGGGGGCACGAGGCGACGACGGACGGCGGCGAACTGTCGGGGCTGGTCGAGGGCGAGGACGGCGACCGGATCGGCACCGTTGCGGTAGACGGCGGTGAAGCCGCCCTCGGCGAGCGAGCCGGCTTCGAGGGTGTGCTCGATGCTGTTGGGATGATCGGCCAGGTCGCGGTAGCCGGCCAGCTGGAGCTTCTTGCCGTAGAGATCGGACCACACGTACGGCGCGCGGCAGGTGGGGATCCGCTCGGCTCCCAGCAGCCGGGCCGCTACCACCGCACCCCGCTCCTTCGCCGACGTCCAGTGTTCGATCTGGTAGTGGTAGCCGAGGCCGGGGTTGTGCCAGGCGGCGCAGTCGCCGACGGCGAAGACGCCATCGACGCTGGTCGCACCGTGCTCGTCGCAGCGGATCGCGTCCGCCCCGCTCTCGCCCAGATCCAGGCCGGAACCGGCGAGCCAGCCGACCACCGGGGCCGCGCCGATGCCCAACACCACCGTGGCGGCGGGGATCCGGCTGCCGTTGCCCAGAATCACCTCCAGGCCGGCGGCGCCGACCCGGACGCCCTCGACCCGGGCGTGTGCCCGGATCCTGACGCCGTGCTGGATGTGGAGGTCGGTGATCGCCTCCGCATAGGGTCCTAGGGCAGCTCGCAGTGGAACGTCGTCGGGGACGACGAGGGTGACCCGGCAGCCGAGCTGGCGGGCGGTCGCCGCCACCTCCGATCCGATGAAGCCGCCGCCGACGACCACGACCGGCCGGCCGGTGGTGACGGCATCGTGCAGGTCCTGCCGTAGCGCTGTCGCGTCGTCGAGGGTGCGCAGCAGGTGCACGCCGGGCAGCCCGGCGCCGGGCACCGCGGACCGCGCGGAGGCACCGGTGGCGATCACGACCCGGTCGCCGGACACCGTGGTCCCGTCGCGCAGCTCGACCTCAGCACCCCCGCCCGGCAGCGGCCGCAGAGCAGCGGCGCGCTCCCCCAGCCGCCAGGTGGCGTCGAGATCCTCGCCTTCGGCCTCCAGGGACAGCTCGACCTGCGCATCCAGGGTGTGCAGGAACTCCTTGGACAGCGGCGGCCGGTCGTAGGGCCGGTGGATCTCGTCGCCGATGATGGTCAACATGCCTGCGTAGCCCTGTGCGCGCAGCGCACGGGCGGTCGACAGTCCGGCCAGCGAGGCGCCCACGACCACCACACTCTGCGGGGCGGCGCTCACGCCGCGCTCCCGGGGGCGACACCGGGGGGAAGGTTCGGAGTCTCCCCCGACATCGTCACGTAGACGGTGTCATCGACGACCGACACCAGATGGGTACGGATCGGCAGCTTGGCCGGCGGCGCGTCGACGGCACCTGTCCGCAGGTCGAACCGGGAAGCGTGCAGCGGGCACTCGACCTCGCAACCCTCCAGCCAGCCGTCCGCCAGCGAGGCGTCCTGGTGGGTGCAGGTGTCGTCGACGGCGAAGAACTCGTCATCGTCGGTGTGGAACAGAGCAATCGGCACGCCCCCGGTCTCGGGGCCGTCCAGGCGCAGTGCTTCGCCCGGCTCGAGGGCGGAGCGTGG
>DASQLI010000127.1:0-21741 GCA_035630075.1 Microlunatus sp. | reverse complement strand
GGCCAGGTCCCGGCCGTAGAACGCCTGAAGCCAGGTCTCCGGTCGGCCGACCGCGTCGATCACCACGTCGGCGCCGTTGCCGTCGGTGAGGGCCTGGATGCCCTCGACGGCGTCGGTCTGCTTGGAGTTGATGGTGTGGGTGGCGCCGAGCTCGGTCGCGGTGGCCAGCTTCCGCTCGTCGATGTCGATCGCGATGATCTTCGCCGCTCCGGCCAGCCGGGCTCCGGCGATCGCCGCCGCGCCGACCCCGCCGCAGCCGATCACCGCCACCGAGTCGCCGCGACCGACGTTGCCGGTGTTGATCGCCGCGCCCAGGCCGGCCATCACCCCGCAGCCGAGCAGGCCGGCGACCTCCGGCGCAGCGGCCGGGTCGACCTTGGTGCACTGACCGGCGGCGACCAGGGTCTTGTCGATGAACGCGCCGATCCCCAGCGCCGGGGACAGCTCGGTGCCGTCCTCCAGGGTCATCTTCTGGGTGGCGTTGAAGGTGTTGAAGCAGTACCACGGCCGGCCCCGCTTGCAGGCCCGGCACGATCCGCAGACCGCCCGCCAGTTCAAGATCACGTAGTCACCGGGCTCGAGGTCGCGGACGCCATCGCCGACCGCCTCGACGATCCCGGCCGCCTCGTGACCGAGCAGGTACGGGTAATCCTCGCCGATGCCGCCCTGGACATAGTGCAGGTCGGTGTGGCACACCCCGCAGGCCTGCACCCGCACCACCGCCTCCCCCGGACCCGGATCGGGGACATTGACCGTCACCAGCTCGACCGGCGCATCCTTGGCGCGCGAGATGACTCCCTGAACCTGCTGCGGCACGGTGGCTCCTTCTGCTCTGGATGGGCCTGGCACTGCCAGCCCTCGATGACGGCGTGCGGTGCTCTGCATGGTAGTGACTGTGCTGTCGTCACGAGCTGGTCCGCTCCGCGCTCAGACTCTGTCTTCCCACGTCGCTCGCAGACGGTGAAGGGTTGTCTGCTCGCTCCTTGCCAGACAGAGCCGCGCTATGCGGCGCGGCCGCTCGCGACGGGCCATATCAACTGGACCTTAGCGTTGCTAACTATGTAGTATGTGAACGCTGCCACGGCCGCGCCCCACTCGGAATATCGGTTGGCTGTCAGTGGCTGCTGTTGTTCTATGGACGACGGTCCGTCCCCGGCGTCGAACCCGTCCGAAGCTTCCCGTGCAACCCGTGAGGACGTCTCCACCATGGCCAAGCAACGCTCGTCCGCCTCGATGTGGCGGCTGCGTGGCTACCTGCTCCCCTACCGCGCCCGGTTCATCGTGATGTTCTTCATCGCGGGGATCGGACTGGGCGCATCGATCGTCATCCCGCTGGTGACCAAGGCGGTCATCGACGGGCCGATCGCGAACTCCAACCCGCGCGGCTTGCTCGCCCTCGGCCTGTTCGCCACCGCACTCGGCATCGTCGAGGCCTTCTTGATGTTCCTGCGCCGGTGGATCGTGTCCAAGGGAACCAACGGGGTGGAGACCGGCATCCGGCTCGACCTGTACGACAAGCTCCAGCGGCTGCCGATGACCTTCCACTCCCACTGGCAGAGCGGCCAGCTGCTGAGCCGGATCATGAACGACCTGGCGACAGTGCGCCGGTTCCTCGGCTTCGGGATGCTCTTCATCGTGATGAACATCGCCCAGATCCTCATCGTGACGGCGTTGCTCATCCACATGTACTGGCCGCTCGGCCTCGTCGTCGCCGCGTCCGTGGTGCCGATCAGCTGGATGTGCCTGCACAACGAGCGGGAGTACACGCGGCTGTCGCGCAAGGTCCAGGACCAGGTCGGCGACGTCGCCTCCACGGTGGAGGAGGGCGCGTACGGGCTGCGCGTGATCAAGTCGTTCGGACGAGCGGCGCACATGTTCGACACCTTCGACGCCCGCAGCCGCCAGCTGTACGAGACGTCGATGGAGCGGGTCCGGCTGAGCGCCAAGTTCTGGACGTTCCTCGAGATCATCCCGAGCGCCGTGCTGATCGTGGTGCTGGGGTTCGGTGCGGTCGCTGCCGCCCAGGGTCAGCTGACACTCGGCTCCTTGGTCGCCTTCATCACCTTGATGCTGTCGCTGGTCTGGCCGGTGGCCGCGCTGGGCTTCCTGCTGGCGATGACGCAGGAGGCCTTCACCGCCGCAGACCGCATCATGGAGATCTTCGACGCCGAGGTGGACATCACCGACGGCACCGAGACCTTGCACAACCCGCGGGGCCTGGTCAGGTTCTCCGGGGTGGCGTTCCGCTACCCCGACTCGGCGGTGGATGTCCTGCACGACATCCACCTGGAGATCCAGCCCGGCGAGACGGTGGCCATCGTCGGGGCCACCGGCTCCGGCAAGACGATCTTCACCCAGCTGGTGCCACGGCTCTACGACGTGACCGCCGGCTCGGTCAGCATCGACGGTGTCGACGTCCGCGACCTGACCCTGAAGCAGCTGCGTACGGTCGTCGCCACCGCGTTCGAGGACCCCACCCTGTTCTCGATGTCGGCCAGAGAGAACCTCACCCTCGGTCGCCCGGACGCCAGCGAGGCCGACATCGCCGAGGCGGTCGAGGTGGCGCAGGCCCAGTTCGTGTACGACCTGCCCTGGGGCCTGGACACCAGGATCGGCGAGCAGGGCATGAGCCTGTCCGGAGGCCAGCGGCAGCGGCTCGCCCTGGCCCGAGCCGTGCTCTCCCGGCCCAGGGTGCTGGTTCTCGACGACACCCTCTCCGCGCTCGACATCCACACCGAGGCGCTGGTGGAGGAGGCGCTGCAGCGGGTGCTGGTCGGCGTGACCGGTCTGGTCGTGGCCCACCGGGCCTCGACGGTGCTGCTGGCCGACCGGGTCGCGATGCTGTCCAACGGCACCCTGACCCACATCGGCACCCACACCGACCTGCTGGCGACCGTGCCGGAGTACCGAGACCTGCTCTCCGCCGAGTACACCGAGGGGGTGCCGGCATGAGTGTGCTGAACGGACGGGCCAACAAGCGGCAGGACGAGCTCGACCGGGACCGGGCCGAGGGCCGGCGCCAGGGAGTCGAGGAGTGGCGCGGCGTCGCCGCCGAGCACAACGACGAGCTCGCCGACCGCAACAGCGGCTTCCTGAAGAAGCGCAGTCGAGCGCTGTTGGCCGACCTGCTCCGGCCGTACCTGAAGGTCGTCTGTTTGCTGGTCGTCGTCGTGGTGATCGAGAACGCCGCCCGCCTGTCGATCCCGTGGCTGGTCCAGCGCGGTATCGACTTGGGCATCCCGCCGCTGATGGCCGGCGGCAGCGGCGCCGCTCTCTACCAGACGATCGGGCTGATGCTTGCCGCCCTGGTGGTGCAAACCGTCAGCCGGATCCTGTTCCTGCGCGAGTCCGGCCGAGTGGGCCAGAAAGTACTGCTGGAGCTGCGGCGACGGCTGTTCGCCCATTTCCAGAGGCTCGACGTCAAGTTCCACGACCGCTACACCACCGGGCGGGTGGTGTCCCGGCTGACCAACGACATCGACGCGATCATGGAGCTCCTGCAGGGCGGCTTCGACGGGCTGGTCACCGCCGTGCTGACGATGGTCGGCGTCGGCATCCTGCTGCTGGCCTTGGATTTCCAGCTCGGCGCCGTCTGCCTGATCGGCTTCCCCGTGCTGATGCTGCTGGTGCGCTGGTTCTCTCGCGCGTCGGCGCTGACATACCGGAAGGTGCGGGAGACCTCGGCGCTGGTGATCGTCCAGTTCGTGGAGACGATGACCGGGATCCGCGCGGTGCAGGCGTACCGCCGCGAGCCGCGGAACGCGGAGATCTTCTCCGGGGTCGCTCACCAGTACCAGGACGCCAACGTCAAGTCGTTCCGGCTGGTCGCGGTCTTCATGCCGGGCGTGCGGCTGGTCGGTAACGTGACGATCGGCATCGTGCTGCTCTACGGCGGCTGGCGGGTGATGCAGGGCGAGATGACGATCGGGGTGCTGACCGCGTTCCTGCTCTACCTGCGGATGTTCTTCGAGCCGATGCAGGAGATCAGCCAGTTCTACAACACGTTCCAGTCCGCCTCGGCGGCGCTGGAGAAGCTGTCCGGTGTACTGGAGGAGGACCCGACGGTCCGAGAGCCGGAGCACCCGGTGCCGCTGCCGCACGCCCGCGGCACGATCCGGTTCGACGGCGTCCAGTTCTCGTACGTCCCGGAGCGGACCGTGCTGCCAGGGCTGGATCTCTGCATCCCGGCTGGGCAGACGGTGGCCATGGTCGGCACCACGGGCGCCGGCAAGACGACGATCGCGAAGCTGATGTCGCGGTTCTACGACCCCACTGCCGGTGAGGTGCTGCTCGACGGGGTCGACCTGCGCCAGCTGAGCGACGCCGACCTGCGGCGCGCCGTGGTGATGGTGACCCAGGAGAACTTCATGTTCGACGGGACCATCGGCAGCAACATCGCCTTCGGCCGACCCGAGGCGACCCAGTCTCAGATCGAGGACGCAGCCCGGGCGGTCGGCGCCCACGACTTCATCGCCGCGCTCCCGGAGGGCTACGCGACGGACGTCGGCAAGCGCGGATCGCGCCTGTCGGCGGGTCAGAAGCAGCTGGTCGCCTTCGCCCGCGCGTTCCTGGCCGACCCGGCCGTGCTGATCCTCGATGAGGCCACCTCCAGCCTGGACGTGCCGAGCGAGCGACTGGTCCAGCAGGCGCTGAAGACGATCTTGGCCGACCGGACCGCGGTGATCATCGCCCACCGGCTGTCGACCGTCGAGATCGCCGACCGGGTGCTGGTGCTCGAACACGGGCGGGTGATCGAGGACGGCACCCCTGAGGGACTGGTCGACGCCGACGACGGTCACTATGCCTCGCTGCACCGGGCCTGGCGGGACTCGCTGGCTTGAGGACGGTCGGGTGACGGATCAGGGCGAGGTCGCCGCTGCCTGCGACCGCGTGCTGTCGGAGGTCAGCTCAGATCCACGATTCGCACATACGACGCATCTCCTGGTGATCATGGACGGCCGTCCGGTGGTCGATGAGCACCTGCGCGGTCCGGTCGTCGGCGACGTCTTCTCGATCACCAAGAGCGTTCTCGCGACCGCGCTCGCGGTGATGGCAGGCCGCGGCCTGCTCCCCGACCTGGACCGCCGGTTGTCGGAGCTGCTGCCCTCACTGAAGGGACGTCCGGCCGAGACCCATACCTGGCGTGATGTCCTCACCATGACCAGGGGAGCCCGGGTCGACGGTCCGTGGGAGTTCGACGAGGTCGCGATCCTGCCGGGCGGCCAGGTGGCGAGAATCGCGGCCGCTCCGCAGCTGGTGGCGCCGGGCACGGAGTTCCGTTACGACGACTGCGCCCCGCACCTGGTCTCCGCGGCGGCCGCCGAGATCTTGGGCGAGTCGGTGGGCGACTTCGCCGCCCGCGAGCTGTTCGGACCCCTCGGACTGGGCGACGTCCGCTGGCCCACCGATCCCGATGGCATCTCCTGGGGATCCGCCGGCGTCGCCATGTCGGCGCCCGATCTCGGACGGCTGGGTCAACTGTGGCTGGCTGGTGGCTTGCTCGATGACCGGCCACTGCTGGAACCCGGGTTCTTCGCGGAGATGACCACCCCCCAGTCGGCAGGCGGTCCACCGGAGAAGGTCCCGTACGGACTGCTCACCTGGCTCCCGCCGGACCTGATCATGGCGGGTGGCTGGGCGGGTCAGCACCTGCTGGTCGTGCCGCGGGCGGGGGCGGTGGTGGTCACCACCGGCGATCCGGGCTTCTCCCTCGGGCCTCCGGCATCCGATCGGTTGCCACCGGACTGGCAGCCTGCGCTCACTCTGATCCGCACACACCTGCTGCCCGTGCTGCTCGATGGGGGCGCCGCTCACCAGCGCCGGACCTCCCGGCAGTAGGCCTGGTACGGCTCGCCGAGTCGCTGCGACAGGTACCGCTCCTCAGGCAGCACCGCGCCCCAGTGCAGCCCGGCCCAGGCCACTGGCGTGAGCACCAGCGCGCCGATCGAGCCGGCGAGCAGCGCCGTCCCGACGTACAGCGCGAGCAGGCCCAGATAGAGCGGGTTGCGGCATACCCGGAAGGGTCCGGAGCGCAGCAGCGACGAGGTCTCCTGACCGGGCAGCAGACCGGTCCGGTGCCGGGCGAACAGGATCAGACACCAGCTGTTCCAGACCGCGAAGGCGACTACGAGCGCCCAGCCAGCTGCCAGCACCGGCCAGCCTGGATCCCAGCGCAGGTTGATCGCGCGGCCGATTGTCCAGCCGATCAGCCAGGGCACTGCGATCGAGACCGGCGGCCAGATCCGGAAGCCGGGACTGGTCGGTGGCGTCGCGCTCAGCCGAGCCACGTCAGCGCCTCGGCCACGGTTGCCGCCTGCGTCACGCCTGCCCGGGACGGCGGTCGATCAACCACCACGACCCGAATACCGAGGTCCCGCGCCACGTCCAGCTTCGCGGCTGTGTGGCTGCCACCGGAGTTCTTGGTCACCAGCAGATCGGTTTCGGCGTCGCTCATCAGGGCCAGCTCGTCGGCGTACGCGTAGGGGCCGCGGGAGCGGACCAGCCGCCAGCGTTCCGGCAGGTCGAACTCGGGCGGATCGACCACCCGTACGGTGGCGTGCTTGTCGGCCCAGTCCAAGAACGCCGCCAGCGACTGCCTCCCGGTGGTCAGCAACGGCCGCGCGGACCCGGCGCCGGCCCGGACCGCCTGCTGGACGTGGTCGACCCAGGTCCAACGGTCGGCGTCGGGGTGATCGTGCCAGCTGGGCCGCTGGAGGCGCAGCAGCGGAGTGCCGGTCCGCTCGGTCGCCTCGACCGTGTTGGCGGTGATGGTGGCGGCGAACGGGTGGGTGGCGTCCACGACGACGGCGATCCGGCGGTCGATCAGAAACTGGGCGAGCCCGGTGCCACCGTCCAGCACATCGGTGCTGAAACCGCCGATCCGGACCTCACCGACGGGCAGCGCCGGATCCGACACCCGGCCGGCCAACGAGCTGATCACCGGGCGGCCGGCCTCGACCAGCGCGGCCGCGAGGGCCCGGGCCTCGGCCGTACCCCCGAGCAGCAGGATCGGGTCAGCCACCGGACTCTCCGAATGCGACCAGGTCATGCCCGGGCGAGCCGGACGACGACGGCGACGACGAGCGCGGCGTCGCCCACCATCGTGGCCAGCCGGGTGGCTCGGGCGATGTCGCCGCCCTGCGGCGGACGCCCGTCGCCGAGCGTGCCGCGATCGGAGACCTGACCCTGGTAGGTGTTCCGGCCGCCCAGCCGGACACCGAGAGCACCCGCGTACGCGGCCTCGACCACCCCCGCGTTGGGGCTGGGGTGCGCCGACGCGTCCCGGAGCACGATGGCTGCCGCCTCCTTCGGGGAGCCGCCGACCCACGGCGCACCCAGCGCGGCCAGCGACGCCGACACCCGGGCCGGCAGCCAGTTCGCCAGGTCGTCGAGCCGGGCCGTGGCCCAGCCGAACCTCTCGTATTGTGCCGTCCGGTGTCCGACCATGGCGTCCAGGGTGTTCACCGCCCGATAGCCGACGAGCCCCGGCACACCGGCGACCGCTCCCCACAGCAGCGGGGCGACGACCGCGTCGGAGCTGTTCTCGGCGACCGACTCGACGGCCGCGCGGGCGATCTCCGACTCGTCGAGCTCGGCGGTGTCGCGACCGACCAGCCGAGCGACCTGGCTGCGGGCGGCCGTCAGGTCCTCGACGCCCAGGTGATCGGCCACCGCCTCGGCCTCGTGGACGAGCGACCGGCCACCCAGCACCGCCCAGGTGGTGGCGGCCGTCAGAACGCCGGTCAGCAGCGGCCACCGCCGGGTGGCACGCCCGACAGCGGCGGCGGCGATGATCGGCGCGCCGACGCTCACGGTGGCGAACGCGATCCCGGCGCGGCGGTCGTCGGCGTACAGGCGCTGCTCGAGCCGGCCCGCGAGCAGGCCGAACCCCGCGACCGGGTGCCGGCGCTGCGGGTCGCCGAGGAGGCGGTCGAGGACATAGCCGGCGATCAGGCCGCCGGCGGGAGCGAGTCGTCGGCCGAGCCGGGCGAGCGTGGACATCACCGGTCACGGTAGCGGTCCCACCGACGATGATGTGCTGGTGAGTCGACGCATCCTGATCACCGGCGGGGTCCGGTCCGGCAAGTCGGCGTACGCGGAGCGGCTGCTCGCCGCCCGGTCCGACGTCACCTACCTCGCGACCGGGCCGGTGCCCGATCCGGCGGCCGACCCGGAGTGGGCCGCTCGGATCGCCGCCCATCAGAGCCGGCGCAGCCCGCTGGGCTGGACCACGATCGAGACCGCCGACCCGGCTCGGGTGCTGCGATCTGCCGACGGTCCGGTGCTTCTGGACTGTCTGGGCACCTGGTTGACCGCCTGCCTGGACGAGCTTGAGGCGTGGCAGCGGCCGGTGCCGAACTGGCGGCCGGCGTGGGAGGATCGCGCGGCCGCGTTCGTCCGCAGCTGGCGCGACCGGGAGTGCGACGTGGTCGGCGTGACCAACGAGGTCGGTTGGGGTGTGGTTCCCGAGCACGCCTCCGGCCGGCTGTTCGCCGACCTGTTGGGTCGGCTCAACCAGCAGGTGGCGGCCGCCAGCGACGAGGTGGTGCTGATGGTGATGGGTCGGCCGATCGCCTTGTGACCTGGCGGGCGGTCAGGGCGTTCCTGCGGGAACGTACGGTGGGTGGGGTGACGCCGTCGCCGCTTCATCGCCCGCCGATCATCCTTGAGCTCGACCTGACCCAGCCGCTGGTCGATCCACCGCCGGGCGACCCGCTCGGCCAGCTGCGGTCCCGAGGCCGCCACCAGCTGCGACCGACGCTCCGCGCCCTGCACGAGGCCGCCGACGACCCGCGTGTGGTCGGTCTGGTGGCCAAGGTCGGCGGCCCGATGAGCTGGTCCACCATGCACGAGCTGCACCGCGGGCTGCAACCGTTCCTGGACGCGCGCAAACCGACCATCGCGTGGGCCGAGACGTTCCTCGACGGCCCGATCGGCACCTGCGCGTACGTGCTGGCGGCCGGCTTCGACGAGATCTGGCTGCAGCCGGGCGGCGGCGTGGGACTGCTCGGGGTGGCCGTGGAGACGACCTTCCTGCGGGGCGCCTTCGACAAGCTCGGCATCGAGCCGCAGCTCGAGCAGCGTCACGAGTACAAGAACGCCGCCGACCGGTTCATGCGGACCGAGCTCACCGACGCCCACCGCGAGGCCCTGGACGCGCTCGCCGCCTCGGTCTTCGCCGACGCGCTGGCGATCGTGGGTGCCGGTCGGTCCATGACGCCGGAGCGGGTCCGCGAGCTGGTCGACAGCGGGCCCCGGACCGCAGCCGAGGCGCACGATGCCCGGCTGGTCGATCGTCTCGGCTACCGCGACGAGGTGCTCGCCGCGTTGCGGGAGAGAGTCGGCGCCTCTGACGCCGAGCTGCTGTTCGCTGACCGGTGGAAGCCGCGGCATCGGTTCCGATTGCCGGCGCGGCACCGGCAGCACCTCGCGCTGGTCGAGGTACGTGGTGGCATCGCTTCGGGTCGCAGCAGGCCCGGCCCGATGGGCGGCCAGGTCGGCAGCGACACGGTTGCGGCCGAGCTCAGGGCCGCCCTGGACGACGATCGTGTCCGCGGGGTCGTGCTGCACGTCGAGTCGCCGGGCGGTTCAGCGGTCGCCTCCGAGGTGATCTGGCGAGAGGTGGGCCGGGTGCGAGAGGCCGGCAAGCCGGTGGTGGCGTCCATGGGTGACGTGGCCGCATCGGGCGGCTACTACGTCTCCTGCCCGGCGGACCGGATCGTCGCCCTGCCCTCCACTTTGACCGGGTCGATCGGGGTGCTGGGCGGCAAGTTCGTGACCTCGGGGTTGCTGGCGAAGCTCGGTCTGACGGAGGGGTCGGTTCAGCAGGGCGAGCGGGCCAGGATGTGGTCGGCCCGCCGTGGCTTCAGCGACGAGGAGTGGGAGCGGCTGAACGCGGAGATGGATGCCATCTACACCGACTTCGTCGGCAAGGTGGCGGCCGGGCGCGGGCGCAGCGTCGCCGAGATCGAGCCGCTCGCCCGAGGTCGGGTCTGGTCCGGGAGGGACGCGTACGAGAACGGGCTGGTCGACGACCTGGGCGGCCTGCGCGACGCAACTCGGATCGCCCGCCGACTGGCCGAGCTGCCCGATGACGCTCCGCTGCAGCCCGCAGTGCGCGTGCCGCTGCCGGCTCGGTTGGTTCCACCGCGCAACAGTGACGACCCGCGCGCGCTGCTGGCCGGTTCGGCGCCCTCGCTGCGCGACCTGACCGGGCTGGCCGGTCCGAGCGGTGTCGAGCTGCGGATGATCGACGTCCGTCTGCGCTGACGTGACCCTGCACGACGACGCCGTCGGTCTGCTGACCCGGTGGCGGGTCGAGAACGCCGACCAGCGCAGCCTCGGCCAGGCGTACCTGAGCTTCCTGGCAGCCCGGCCGGACGCGATGTGGCGCTCCTGCGAGCCCGGGCACCTGACCGCGAGCACGCTGGTCCTGTCGGCGGACCGCACGGCCGTGCTGCTCACCCTGCATCCTCGGGTCGGTCGTTGGCTCCAGCTGGGCGGCCACTGTGAGCCCGACGACCGGTCGCTGGTGGCGGCCGCTCTCCGGGAGGCGGCCGAGGAGTCCGGGATCGAGGACCTGGTCCTCGACCCGGTGCCCGTCCGGCTGGATGTCCACCCGATCAGCTGCTCGCTCGGAAAGCCGACGCGGCACCTCGACGTGCAGTTCCGGGCGTACGCACCGCCCGACGCCAGGCACCGGATCAGTGTGGAGTCTGACGACCTGGCCTGGCACCCGGTGGACGCGCTGCCGGAGGGAGTCGACGACTCCGTACGCCTGCTCGTGATCGCTGCGCTCACCGAACCTGACGTGTCAGCCTGAGTGGTCGCCCGAACACCCGCCGAGCTGACAACTCGGTGATCAGAGGGTGACGACGAGCAGCAGGGCCAGCAGGGTCAGCTCGACGACAGCCCCCAACACATCGCCGGTGATGCCGCCCAGCCGGCGAAGGGCGAGCCGGACCATCGCGTACGCGACCGTCCCGCCGATGATCACCGCCAGCGCACCGATCCACCACGGACGTCCGACGATCGTCACCGTGCCGACCAGCACGAGCGCCGACAGCAGCCCGCTGACGGCCGCGAGCGCGGGCTGCACGCTGCCGGCAACCGTCGCCCCCAGCCCATCCGGGCGGGCGGCCGGCACCCCGACTCGACAGGCCAGCAGCAGACTCGTCCGGGAGACAGCGATCACCACCGCCAGCAGTGCGGCACCGGTCCAGGACGAGGTCAGCACACCAGCCGCCACCGCCTCAGCACCGAGCACCAGGACGAGCGCGACGACGCCCATCGGCCCGACGTCGCCGCGGCGCATGATCTCCAGCGCCCGCTCTCGGACGCGGCCCGAGCCGAGACCGTCGACGGTGTCAGCGAGCCCGTCCAGGTGCAGTGCCCGGGTGCCGAGTGCGAGGACGGCCACCACCACCACACCCGACAGCAGCGACGGCCACCCGGTCAGCGCCGCCAGCCGACCCAGGACCGCAGCCAGCACGGCGAGCGGCAGGACGGCGACTGGCGCCAGCAGCATCGCGCGGCCGGCCACTCGCCGATTCACGACGGACGGAGGGCGCACGGGGATGACGGTCAGCGTTCCCACGGCCAGCCGCCAGGCCGATGCCCAGCTCATCGCGATCTCACGCCAGGTCGGACAGCAGCGCCATCTCGGCCAGCAGCAATGCGGCAGAGCGAACCAGCGGGACGGCCGCGACCGCCCCACTGCCCTCGCCGAGTCGCAGCCCGAGATCGAGCAACGGCACCATTCCGAGCTTCTCAGTGGCCAGCTGTTGGGCCGGCTCCGTCGACCGGTGACCGGCCGCCCACCAGGCGACACTGCCGGGGGCCAGGTCCTCGGCGACCGCGGCTTCGGCCAGCGAGACCACGCCGTCGAGCAGCACCGGTACGCCGGCCCGCGCCGCCGCGACCAGGAACCCGACGCCGGCCGCCAGATCGGCGGAGCCGAGCGCCGCCAATCGTTGGATCGGATCGGTGGACCGCGGCCCGACGCGGTCGAGTGCTCGCTGGATCAGCGCGGTCTTGGCGAGCAGGGCGGCGTCGTCGATGCCGGTGCCCCGGCCGGTGACCTCCGCGGCTGGAACACCCCAGGTGGCCGCGATCAGCGCCGCCGCGGGGGTGGTGTTGCCGATGCCCATGTCACCGACGATCAGCAGGTCGGCGCCGGCCGCGATCTCCTCGGCCGCGATGGCCTGGCCGGCAGTCAGGGCCCGTACGGTCTCGGACCGGGTCAGCGCGTCCTCGCGGTCGATCGGCCCGGACGAGCGGCGGATCTTGTGGGCGGTCACCTCGGCCGGCAGCCCGGTCAGATCGGCGTCGACGCCGAGATCGAGCACCCGGACGGAGACGCCGTGCTGGCGGGCCAGCACGCTGACCCCGGCCACCCCGGCCACGAAGGCGCCGACCATCGCAGCGGTCACCTGGCGGGGGTAGGCCGAGACGCCTGCGCCGTGAGCCGTGACGCCGTGGTCGCCGGCGAGCACCACCGCGCGTACGTTCGCCGGCGGCGGGGCGGGACAGCTGCCGCGACAGGCCGACCACCACACCGCCAGGTCCTCGAGCCGCCCGAGCGCGCCGAGCGGCTTGGCCAGCGCGGAGATCCGCGACCGAGCCTCCAGCGCCAGCTCTGTCGACGGAGGACTGACTGGTCCGCGGAGCGGCTCAGGCACGGACCTCGGCAACCGGCTGCTCAGTGGTCGGCGCGCTCCGCGCGGACAGCCGGCCGACGAACTCGGCGAGCGTGACGCCGAGCACCCCCCAGAGAGTGAGCTGGGTCAGGAAGCTCGCCTGGCGGAACTCGTAGAGAATCGTCGCCGGGAAGGTGTCGGGCACCTCGTTGTAGTGCGGCATCAGGGCCGTCACGATCAGCATCACCACGATGTACCCGGCGATCGAAACCAGCGCCGCGTGCCAGCCACCGAGCCGGTCGGCCAGGCGGCGGCCGATGAGCACCGCGGTCACCGCAGCGATGAGCGAGATCGCCAAGGAGACGAAGTACAGGCTGCTGCGCATCCCGATGGTGTCGCTGCTGCCCACCGCCGGTGGGTTGGGCGGGTAGATCAGAAACGGCACTGCGTACACGACGACGAACCCCATCGCGGCGACCGACAGGGTGGTCGCTCGCGGCGTCAGCCGCCCGAACCGGCCCAGGGCGATGGCGCTGACCACGCCGACCAGCCCGCCGAGAGTCACACCGGCGACCAGCATCCCGGTCAGCAGACCGACGGTGGACTGCAGCGACCGGGGCACCTGCGCCTCACCGGCGGGAGACGCCTCCTCGGCCTCCTCGCCGCCGTGGCTGTGCCCGCCGCCGGCCTCTTCCAAGGCGATGGCGGCCCGCACCGGCGGTTCGCCGACGACGTAGGCGACACCGAACGCCACGAAGGCAGCGATCAGGCCGGCGAGCAGGCCACGAACGAGGAAGTCACGAGCGTTCATCGGGCCGCTCAGTGGCACGGGAAGCCGAGCAGGTGCCGGCTGTCATGGACCCACTCGTGCACGGCGTTGCCGGCGATCAGTGAGGTCGCGCCTTCTTCGGCGGACACGAAATACAGCCCGACCAGAGCCAGCAGCGCGGCGAACAGCAGCCACGGCAGGATCTGGCGGATGTCGAGCGTGGGGATGGCGACAGCGACCGGAGCGTCCAGTCGGTCGGCGTGGGGTGCGGTCATGTGTCCTCCTGGGTTACGGCGACCCGTCGGTCGTGGCACGGGCGGAGGGTGGGTCTGACTCGGAAGACCTGGCCGGATCGGCTTCGGACCTCCCACACAGTGGCGCGACCGCGTCGGGTTCTCACCGACTTCCGGTCCCTCCGTCGAACTCGTGCACTCTATCGCCGACCGCAGGGCTCCGCGAGGGTAGCCTGCGCGCGTGGGCGAGACGGGTGAGCCGGCGCACGGCCGACTGCTGTTCCGGCACCCGTCGGCGATCCTGCTCGGAGCCCAGCTGTTCGGCGTTCTGCTGTACCCGTTCGTGCCGTCCAGTGGCGCCGGCCGGGTCGTGCTGGAGGTGTTCGGCGCGCTGGTGCTGGCGCTGGCGATCTGGTCGGTGCGACGTTCCGCCGGTCAGGTGTGGATCTCGATCGCTCTCGGCGTGGCGGCCTCGAGTCTGTCGATCATCGACGCCTTCCACCACACCTGGGGACTCGCCTTCGGCTCGGCCGTGCTGCATGCGCTGTTCTACTTCTGGGCGGCGGCCAACCTGATGATCTACATGCTGGCGGACCGGTACGTCACGGTGGACGAGCTGTACGCGGTCGGGGCGACCTTCACCCTGGTGGCCTGGGCGTTCGCGTACGTCTTCACGGCCCTGCAGATGCTGCAGCCGGGCTGCTTCATCGCCGCCGTCGACTCCGACGAGCCGCGTACGTGGGTGGAGCTGCTGTTCCTGTCCTTCACCAACCTGTCCAGCACCGGGCTGTCCGACGTCGTGCCGATCACCGAGCACGCCCGTTCGGTGGTGATGATCGAGCAGCTCGCCGGGCTGGCGTACGTGGCCTTGTTCGTGTCCCGCCTGGTCGGTTTGACGCTGGGTCGCAGCATCCGGGCCGCGCATGATCGAGACATCGCGGCGGAGTCGGCGTCGTCGGACGACTGACCTGAGTCGGGCCTGGTCGGAGTTCGGGAGGGCTCGAGGGTCGGCATGGCTCGTGGTCCCGGCCTGGTCCGGCCGGGACCACGAGGAGCGGCGGCCTTCGCCTCCGGCCTGCTTCAGAGGTGCGCAGGCGGCGCGGCGTCGCGGGTGCCTCACGACGCTGGATCATCGAGCAGCGCAGGCGGGAGTCGCGGTCCCCTACTTCGAGGAATCGGTCTGGCGATCACCTTCCTTTCGCCGGTCAGGCCTTGGGGTGCTGGCGGACTGTCGTCGCAGCCATCACCGTCACCTCGCCGTCATGCGTTGATGGCCTGCTGGTGGTTGCTGTCCTGAGTGATCGAGATCTTCCGCGGCTTCGCTTGCTCGGCGACCGGGATCGTCAGGGCGAGCACCCCTGCCTCGTAGCCGGCGGTGATGCGCTGGGTGTCGAGGTTGTCGCCCAGGATCAGCTGCCGGCTGAACACACCGCGTGGCCGCTCGGCCGCGACCAGCTCGGCGTCGCTGGCCCGCGTGGGACGCTCGGCTTTGACCGTGATGACATTGCGCTCGACGTCCAGGTCGATCGAGCCGGGGTCGACACCAGGCAGGTCGAACTCGACGTGGAACGTGTCGCCGTCACGCCAGGCGTCCATCGGCATCACGGCCGGGCGGGCCAGGGTGCCGTCACCGAACACCTGTTGGGTCAGCCGGTCGAGTTCACGGAAAGGGTCAGTGCGCATCAGCATCGTTCTCACCTCCATCTGTCGTTGATGCTCCAGGTGGACCGCAGACCGCCGGATACGATCTGTGGCGTGCGCTATAGGTTTTATGTAGCACCTCTGGCATGCTGAGGCAAGAGACAAATCGGCAGAAATGATGACCGAGCTCACTGAGTGGGCTGATCAGTTCGCGCCAGCCTCAATCGGTCGAGCCTCGGGCGCCGAGCGGACCGGCAGCCCGCCCGGATCCGCGCCAGCCGTCCACGATGGGCAGCAGGTCCGCGAGCCGTTGCACGATCGCATCCGGCCTGCCGTCCACCGGCCCACGTTGGAGCTCCGGGAGGTCGCTGTGCGGTACGAACACCGCTCGCATGCCGACCTGCTGCGCGCCGTGGATGTCATCCCAGAGCCGGTCGCCGACGAACACGGCGCGGCGAGGATCGGTCTGCCCGAGCGCGGCGAGTGCGGCGCGGAAGGCCTCCGGATGCGGCTTGGTCCACTGGATCTCACTGGTGTACACCTCGGCGTCGATCAGCTCGGCCACGCCATCTCGACGAAAGACCCGGTCGTGCTCGCTCCGAGGCCAGAGCGTGTTGGACAGCACACCGATCTTGATCCCGCGCCTCCGCAGCGCGGTGAACAGCGGCCGCACGTCCGGGTCGGTGAAGGTGTGCTCCTCCCACCAGGCGTAGTGGGCGGCGATCTCAGCCGGTCCCGCTGACGCGCCGGCCGCAGCGAACACCTCGTCGATGGTGCCGCTCTGCTGGGTCTCTTTCGCTCGCTGCCAGACGGAGAGCTCGGCTGCGACCAGCCGGTCGGCCATCTCCTCACCGAGACCGCAGGCGCGCCAGGCCTGGCCGAGATCGATGGTGTGCCAGGGCGTCAGGGTCCCACCCCAGTCGAAGATCACGGACTCCAGCTCGGCCACGCTCGGACTCTACGTGTACGTGACTCGAGCCGGCTGAGATGCTTCGCCGACGCGGCTTCGCCGCACGTCACGAGAACACCTCGGCGCAGCGATTCGCCTCAGCCGGATGTCGCGATGCTGGTTCGCCGGGCCTCGAGCCCATCGAGCAGCAGATCGAGAGTGAACTCGAACTCGGCCTGGCTGTCACACCAGCCGAGCACATCGCCGTCGTGGTCGTGCATCTCAGCTGAGACCATCGCGATCGTGTACGGCAGCTGCTCGGCGAGCCTCAGGAGCTCCTGCTCGGACAGGTCCTCGCCTCCGGCGGTGGGAACGAAGAGCTCCTGAACGAAGCCGAGCACCATGCTCCCCAGGGCGTGCATCGCCCGATGGCCCAGTGAGTAGGAGAAGCCGGCGTCGACCATCGTGGCCAGCACCGTCTCGTAGTGGGCATAAACAGTCGACGGGATCGTAGAACGGGAGCCGATCAGGCCAGGCGCCCAGGGGTGCCGGACCATCACCTGGCGGGCGGTGAGACAGCGATCTCGCACGATCACGCGCCAGTCCGGGCGACCGGTCGTCGGAGTGGTCACGAACGCCTCGTCGACCTCGGCCATCACTCTCTCGACGAGCCCGTCGAGCAGGCCGTCCTTGCCCGGAAGGTAGTGGTAGAGCGACATGGCCTCGACGCCGAGCCGGTCCGCGACGGCCCGCATGGTCAGTCCAGACAGTCCGTCGCGATCGGCCTGCTCGACCGCGGCAGTCAGCACGCGGTCGCGACTGAGTGTCGGCGGACGTCCGCGTCTGGCCATCTGTGCCTCCCTCGGTGCCGCAGAACTCTTGCACTGACCGTACGCACTGTGATTTTCTTATCATGTAAGAAAACGGTCGCCGATCGAGGAGAGCCATGAGCCTGAGTTCCATTGCGACGGATGCAGCTGGTACGCCCACCGACCTGGAAGAGCCGACTGTCCGGACCGCTCGCGTCACCGGCGCCCTGTATCTGGCGGTCGGCCTCACCGGGATGCTTTCGTTTCTGCTCGTGCGGCCGATGCTGCACGACCCCGACCCTGCGATGACGCTGGCCAACCTCCGAACTCACCAGCTGCTGGCCCGCACCGGAATCTCGCTGGAGCTCGGGTTGGTGCTCGCCCAAGCGCTGGTCGCACTCTGGTTCTATCGGCTCTTCCGCCGCGTCGACTCCTTCGCCGCAGTCGCTGTTGCCGTCTTCGGGACGGTCAACGCCGTTGCTGTGCTCGTCAGCGCGGCCGCACTGGCCACCGCACTGGACGCCGCCCTCGGCGCTGCCGGAGGCAACGAGAGCACACCGCAGCTGATGTACGCGCTGAGTGAGCACCTCTGGGGCGCGGGGAACCTCTTCTTCGGGCTCTGGCTGGTTCCGATGGGTTGGTGCGTGCTCCGCACGGGCACCATGCCACGGTTGCTCGGGCACGTCTTGATCCTCGGCGGGCTCGGCTATGTCCTGAGCGGGTTCGCCGGCTACCTGTTCCCCGAGGTTCCGTACGTCGCCGAGGTGCTCGTGGTCCCGGCCACCGTCGGGGAGTTCTGGATGATCGGGTATCTCCTGGTACGCGGAGTCCGGCAGCGTTCTCAGCCAGGTGACTCACAAGACGGCTCTGCGTTGGGTTGAGGAGCGTCCAACACACCCGCGCGTCCCGATTGAGCTCAATGCCCATCCGGCGCGGCGGTGACGGCGAAGTAGATGATCAAGCCGATGCTCATGGATGCCGGACGGACGTATCCGGCCACGGGGGCTGGGAGGTAGCCGAACGTCAGCAGCGTCGACATCACGCACGGAAACGGCGTCACAAGTGCCCACACCGTCGGAGCCGGGTTGCGACGCAGCGCCTCGATGGTCAGGCTGGCACTGAAGGCGGCCAAGGCACTGAGCGCTCCGACAGCGCTCGCCGCGAGCAAGGTCGTGACCGACCGAGGCGAGGGCCGGGTACCGGCCGCCGGCTCGGTTCCAGTCTCTGCCGCCCGCCGGTACGCCAGGATCACCGTTCCGCAGCACACATGGGTGAGAACTCCAGACACCGCGAAAGCCGTGGCCGAGGCGGTGGCCAGGCGGCGCAGCACTCCAGGTCGTATGGCTCCAGCGATCCCTCGCATACCCAGCCATTGCAATAAGCCGATCCCGACGACTCCGGTCAAGGTTCCAGCGTGGATCCGGGATGGCGCGAGCATGGTGCCGTTCCACAGCGACCTCCATCTCCGGTCGGCATCGATGTGCGGCGGGATCACACCCTCAGCTCGGTCGAAGTCCCTCGCAGAGGAGGACCGGCCGAGAATGAGGACATCACCGATCCCGGACAGGATCGCTCCTGCCAGACCAACCACAGCGCCCGCTCGTCGGTCAGTCCATCCAGACATCCCCACCGCTCCGACCACGACGGCACCCTAGCGGGATCGCTTCGATGCCGCCGGTGAACGCAGATCCGTCGACAAGCTGGCGTCCGCCGATGGTCATGATCGCGGCAACGGTGATCACGCGAACGTGTTCGGTACGCGCCTCATGGTGCTTCACCTCTGGACCGAGAACGGCCGCGGCGGTCAGCAGTCCCCCCAGTACGGGTCGCAGTGCCCCGTGACCTGGAAGCCGACCGGCCTCAGTCCTCCGATCGTTGTGATCCCGTAGAGGCTGACCACATCGCCGTACGCCGGCAGTGCCGCTCCGGCCGGGAAGGTGACGGTGCTGCTAGGGATCGTCTGCCCGCACCACTCCGTGGGCAGGCACGACGGCCCCCCTGCGACTTGCACCCGCGACCCGGACACCGAGACAACGGCCACGCCGCGCAGGACGATGCGGGTATCCACCGCGTACAAGGTCCGCCGGACCGCGAAAACGTAGCCGGGACAGTACGAAGAGCCGCCGAACTCAACCGACGCCGCTTCGGAGGCGCACGACGACGGGCCAGGGCTCGATGGGACGGTCGGACCGGTTGTCGGGGTCGGTGCGGTGCTGGGGGTGGCAGTGGCCGAGGGTGACGTGGTCGCAGTCGTGCTTGCTGATGGGGTCACCGCGGGCTGTGGTGGTGGGGTGATTGGCGGGCGTGGCTTGCGGGGTGGCTTCTGCGTGGTGCCGTAGGCAGCAGGGTGATCGGCGTGCGCCGGGACGACAAGAGCTCGGCGGCCGTCTCGATGAGGAGAAGTGCGAGGGCAGCGACAGCGACGCCTAGCGGCCGAATCAGAGATCGCTCGGGATGCCGGATCATGGGTTCTCCCCGCGGGTAGAAGCAGACAAAGGTCATACTCCGGCTCGTACGGCCCGACGTCAGGGTGTCATTCTTGACACTTGACACGGCGAGCCGCCTTACGCCTCCGAAGACGGTTCAATCGGCCTCCTAGTGGCGGTACTTGTGCGATCAACTCAACTTCTCACCGCGGCTGTCGAGGTCGCCGAGATCGGTGCCCGCGGTGAGGCTTACGGCGCGTTGCTGGCCGAACGGGCTCGCTCATTGCTCGGCGTCGACGGTGGAGTGGCGGTGACCAGGTGGTGGTTCAAGGGTGGCGGGCGATCCTCGAGCGTAGAAATCGAAACCGACACCAGGGACCTGTTGCCGACCGCCCAGATGTTGCGGCGGGCCGAGCACTTCGCACCGCACTATCCCGGCATCACCAGCATGCTCACGGCCGGCTGTACGCGACCGCTCAGGGTCAGCGACGTGGTGGACCTGCGGTCCTTCTGGGGCACCGAGGGGTTCGAGTGCATGCACGGTCACGGTGGACGATTCCCGACCGCTGCCGCTCTGGCCATCTCACCTACCGAGTTGGTGTTCCTCGGACTGCACCGCCAACGGCGTGACTTCAGCGATCAAGACCTTGCAGATCTCGCAGTCCTACAACGGGTGATCTCTCCCGCCCTCGCGTACCGCGCCGCTCTCGACGCTGCGATCACGCAGCTCGATGGAAGCATCGACCACCTGCCGACTGAGCGGCGCGCCCGAGGTGGCCGAGCCAGTCAGGAAGCCGTGAGAAGTCTCTGCCGCGACTACCAGCCCACTCGACGCGAGGCCGAGGTGCTGTGCCTCGTCACTGCCGGGTGGACCGACCGACAGATCGCCAGGCGCCTGGGCATCACGGTGACGACCGTTCGCAAGCATCTCTCCCAGATCTTCGACAAGGCTGGCGTACGCGGCCGCGCCGCCGTCGCCGCTTGGTGGCAGCACACACTCGACACCGATCCGGCTCCGAGACGCTGACGACGCCTGTGACAGTGCACCGTCGGCGCCAAGACCTGGTGACGGTGTCGACAGCGTTCCGCACGAGGACGATCGACCGCCTGATTAGTGTGAGCGTCCCTGGGCTCCGTTGGATCGCGGCTCACGTGTCCTGGTCGTCGTAGACCAGCATCGTGGCGCCGCCGGTGGCACGGCGACGATGGTGCAGCTGAGGGGGCCGCTCGCGCCCGAGAAGGTGGCGAGGCCGGCTGATCATCGCCAGCGCGCGGCTCAGTCGTTCGCTCCGCGGACGTCCGTTCCCTGCTCAGCGAACGCCTTGAAGTCCTGCATGTGCTGGAGCGACTGCTTGCGGAAGGCGCCGCGCATCAAGGGCGCCACCAGTCGCATCGGCAAGCCGAACCGGTATTCGTTCTCGCTCGCCCAGAGCGTCGTCTCCGGACCGACTTCAGTCAGCCGTTCGCGCGCGGCGCTCCACATGCCCTTGGCGACGATCTCGCGGTCGAAGTGAACGACGCTGTCTCGCGGGATCCCGCGCAGGTTCGCCGGTTCCCGGCGTGTGATGGTCTCGGTGCCCTCCATCTTCTGCTGCCCCATCTGCATCACGACGCGCGATTTGGTACCGACCTGCGCGTGCATCCCATTCAACGGCTCGTGCAGCACCAGGCCTCGCAGCCACTTCGGCAGCTGCGCGGGGTCGGCGAGCAGCTGGGCCACCCTCTCCAGCGGTAGGGCGATCTCGATCGAGACGGTGTACTTCATGGCTTCGTGCTCCAGATCGTTAGGCAAGGCGCACACTATATAAGTGATAACTAATATAGTCGAGCTTGTCGCTGACCAGATGGAGTTCCACCGGCCATCCGACATACGGCTGCGAGCGCCGCTCGACGAAACCGCAAAAAGGCGGGCTGGATACGCGTGCATGATCTTCGGCGACCGAGGCGCTGCCTACGGTCGAGACCATCCCCTTCGGTGAACCGTTCGGTGCGACGCGCGCCAGTCATCGCTGCACCGGTGGTCCACACGGACGACTGAGCCGAGGTCGCGGTACGAGAGGCCGGCTTCAGCCGACTCGGCGTCCACGACGGCTGAAGGACACCAGTCCCAGTCCGGCAGCCACGAGGGCGCCGCCAACCAGCGCAAGCCACGGTGACGACCCGCCTGTGCTTGCCAGCTCACCTCCACCTCCCGATCCGCCGCCGATGAAGCTGTTCGTCTCGGTGCCCGGATCTGTCGCCGCCGGCGCCGGCGGCGTGCTGGACGAGGCGCTCGAGGTCGGTGTCGGGCTGGGTGTCGGGGTGGGTGTCGGTGTCGGGGTGGGTGTCGGTGTCGG
>DASQLI010000126.1:0-2027 GCA_035630075.1 Microlunatus sp. | reverse complement strand
GTGCCGCGGTCTCATCTACCCGGTTCCGGACCCGACCCTGCCGTTCCTCGGGGTGCATTTCACCAAACGCTACGACGGGGAAGTGTGGGCCGGCCCGAACGCGGTGCTGGCCACCCAACGTGAGGGCTACCGTCGCACCGGTCTCGACGTGCGCGACCTGTGGCAGACCGTCACCTACCCGGGCTTTCGGAAGATGGCGAAAAGGTACTGGAAGGTCGGCGCCGCCGAAGTCTGGCGCGACGTCGTCAAGGCCGCGTTCGTCAAAGATCTGCAACGCTACGTTCCTGAGGTACGCGGCGACCAGCTGGTCTTCGGGCCGTCCGGTGTCCGGGCCCAGGCGGTAGGCCGCGACGGCACCCTCGTGGACGACTTCAAGCTGGTGAAGTCCGAGGGCAGCCTGCACGTCATCAACGCGCCCAGTCCGGCGGCAACGGCGGCACTGGCCATCGCAGCCATGCTGGCGGACGAGGCCGCCAGCCACTTCGGTCTCGGGGAACCGGCAGGCGGCAAGACCGTGCTACGGGGAGTGGTCAGCGGAGGCCTTCGCTAACTCATCCGCTTCACCAGCACACGCACAACCTGACTTCGGGGGATCTCAGTGACGCTTCACCGTCAAGATTTACAGCACCAGGCACTCGCCGCTCCGGCGGGGCTGCACGCCGCACCGCTGCGGCCGCAAACCATGCCGCAGATGCCGCAGCCCGCGGTGCCGCAGCCGCCGCAGATGCCGCGCAGCCGTAGCCCGCTCAGAACCAGGGTTCTCCGCGACGGCGTCCGGCCGTTCTTCATGACCGGAGATCTCGCGGCCTGCGTGCTTGCCTGGCTAATCCGCCCCACCGACGTCGGGGTCGCCGCCGCGTTCACCGTCGTCCTGGTGCTGGTCCTGGCCCAGGCCGGCCTGTACCGCTCCCGCCTGGCGCTGCTGGTGCTCGACGACATCCCGAGGATGCTCGGCTCATGGATCGTGACCGTGGCAGTGGTACTGATCGGCACCCAGCTGATCAGGAACCAGCTGATGGACCTCGCCTGGGCTGTCTTTGTGCTGACAGCGGTGGTGCTGGTCCGCAGTATCAACTACAGCGCCGTCCGGCTGCTGCGCCGGCGCGGGTTCGTCAGCTACGGCACCTTGATCGTGGGCGCCGGACACACCGGGCGGGTCCTCGCGGACCTGCTCTTGCAGCACCCGGAGTCTGGTCTGCGGCTCCTCGGTTATCTCGACCTGGAAAACGATGACCACGATGACGGTAGCGACTACAACGATCCGACACCGTTGCTGGGCCGCCCAGCAGACGTGGCAGCAGTGCTGGAGAACATTCGCCCGAAGGTGCTCATCGTGGCGCACGGCATGGTTCCGGAGGACCAGCTGGTCGAGCTGGTCCGAGCGTGCCACCGACACCGCTGCGAGGTGTTCGTCGTCCCCCGGCTCCATGAGATCCAGCACGTCGGCAGCGGCATGGACTTCATCGGCGACATGCCGCTGGTCCGGCTGCGCCGCGCCGCGCACCGAAGTGGCGCGTGGCGGTTCAAGCGGCTCTTCGACGCCGTCTTCGCCAGCCTCGCCATTGTGGCGCTGTCCGGGGTGCTTTTGGCGGTCGCGCTCGCTGTGCGCCTCGAAGGCGGCAAAGGGGTCATCTTCCGCCAGCAGCGGGTCGGCTGCGACGGCCAGCTCTTCGAGCTGATGAAGTTCCGCTCGCTGCGGCCCGCCGACGACACCGAATCGCAGACGAACTGGAACATCGCCCAGGACCACCGGCTCGGGCCCATCGGACGGTTCCTGCGCAAATACTCCATCGACGAGCTGCCGCAACTGTTCAACATTGTCCGTGGCGACATGAGCTTCGTCGGGCCGCGGCCGGAGCGGCCGCACTTCGTCGAGCAGTTCGAGGTGATGTACAAGGGCTACAACGCCAGGCACCGGGTGCCGAGCGGGCTGACCGGCTGGGCTCAGGTGCACGGCCTGCGGGGCGACACCTCCATCGACGAGCGGGCCCGATTCGACAATTTCTACATCGAGAACTGGTCGTTGT
>DASQLI010000125.1:0-11459 GCA_035630075.1 Microlunatus sp. | reverse complement strand
CTTCGACAACCGGCGCGAGGTCTCGGTGTGCGCCTCGATCGTCTCCGGTGGCGTGTCGGCCAGATCCGCAAAGGCCCAGAAGTAGCGCGCCAGTGAGCCGTGCTCGGCGATCACTTCCAGGGCTCGGTGGGCATTGTTGATCGTCGAGCGGATCTTGCCGCCGTGCCGCACGATGCCGGCATCACCCAGCAGACGCTCGACATCCGACCCGTCGAAGCCGGCGACCGCGACCGGGTCGAACCCGGCGAAGGCGGCTCGGAAGCCGTCGCGCTTGCGCAGGATGGTGAGCCACGACAGGCCGGCCTGGAACCCCTCCAGGCACACCTTCTCGAACAGCCGGTGGTCGTCGACCACCCCGAAACCCCACTCGGTGTCGTGGTAGGGCACGTAGTCCGGCGCCGAGGCACCCCAAGCGCAGCGGGCCACACCGTCCTCCCCGATCGCGATCTGCATGGGCGGAGCATCCCACCGACCACTGACATCGACCACTGATGACAGGTACGTCCGATGACAGCGTCCGAGCCGTGACACGGCGTCCGTACCCAGCGCGGTCGAGCAGCACGACCAGTTCCACCGACTCATGCGTGGTTCCGCGATTTCCGAGCAACAATGGCGGCATGGTCTCTCGCCCGTGGCTTCGCTGGCTGGTTCCCCTGGCGGCAGTTCTGGCCGTCGTCGCGACCACGCTGGTGGCCGGGAGCGCATCGGCCGACGAGAAGCTGCCACCGCGCAGCGCCGAGCAGCTGCTGGTGGACCTGCAGGAGGCCGACGTCGACGGACTCACCGGCATGGTCGAGCAGTCCGCCGATCTGGGCATCCCGGCCGTGCCCGGCGTCAGTGAGCAGGGGTCGGGCTTCTCGTCCTTGATCTCGGGTACACACCGGCTGCAGGTGGCCTACGCCGCCCCGAGCTCGTCGAAGGTGTCCCTGTTGGGAGACCTGTCGGAGTCGTCGGTCACCCGGAACGGAGATGACGTTTGGACCTGGTCCAGCAAGGACAACGAGGTCACTCACGCCACTATCGATCCGGAGAAGGCGGGCGCCGATCGACCGAAGGATGTGCCCGCCGACGCGCCCAAGACCCCTCAGGAAGCGGCTCAGCGGATTCTCGCGGAGAGCGCGGACACCACCGACGTCTCGGTGGCCACGGACACGAGGGTGGCCGGCCGCCAGGCTTACGAGCTGGTGTTGCAGCCCAAGGACGAGCGGTCGCTGATCAGCAGCGTCCGGATCGCGATCGACGGCATCGAGCACGTGGCTCTCCGGGTCCAGGTCTTCGCCGGCGAGCCCTCTAAGCCGGTCGGGGAGATCAGGTTCACCGAGGTCGACTTCGCGGTGCCTCCGGCCTCGGAGTTCGAGTTCACCCCGCCGGCGGGTGCGAAGCTGACGGAGGTCCAGCCCGAGGATCACGGCACGGTGAGTGAGGCCGATCGCGAGGCCGCGGAGAAGGCCCGCGAGCAGGCGGAGCCGGAGGTCGTCGGCGAGGGCTGGACCAGTGTCGTGGTCGGCAGGCTGCCGGCCGACGAGCCGAGCAGCAGCGACCGCGGTCCTGATGACCAGATGGACCTGCAGACCTACCTGGCCCAGCTGCCCGAGGTGTCCGGTCCTTGGGGCTCCGGCCGGCTGCTGGCCGGGACTGCGTTCTCGGTCGTGATCACCGACGACGGGCGCTACGCGGCCGGCTCGGTGGCGCCCGCCATGCTCTACGACGCCCTCGGGTGAGCCCCGAGCACTCGCTGAGCTCCGACCTGCCAGGCTCCGTGGTCACTGCCATCCCCACCGCCGATGACCGGTCGGCGCCGGTGGTCACCCGCGGTCTGACGAAGCGGTTCCGTCACCAGGTCGTCGTCGACGCGGTCGACCTGAAGGTTCCCACCGGAGCGGTGTACGGCTTCCTGGGTCCGAACGGCTCCGGCAAGACCACCACGATCAGGATGCTGTTGGGGCTGATCCGACCCACCGCCGGCGAGGTCGACCTGCTCGGTGCACCGATGGCCGGCAGCGGTCGACGGATCGACGTCTCGGTGCTGGAACGGGTCGGGGCGCTCGTCGAGGGTCCGGCCTTCCACCCGTACCTGTCCGGTCGTGCCAACCTCCGTCGGCTGGAGGCTGCCGATCCGCACGCCGACGCCCGCAGCAGCGATCTTCGGGTGGACGCCGCGCTGGACCGCGTTGGGCTGCTAGCCGCGGCACGCAAGCGATACCGGGCGTACTCCCTCGGCATGCGGCAGCGGCTGGCGATCGCGAGCGCACTGCTCGTGCCGCGAGACCTGCTGGTGCTCGACGAGCCGACCAACGGTCTGGATCCCCAGGGCACCCGAGAAGTCCGGCACCTGGTTTCCGATCTGGCGGCAGACGGCACGACTGTGCTGGTCTCGAGTCACCTGCTGAGCGAGGTCGAGCAGATGTGCAGCCACGTCGGGGTGATGTACGAGGGACGTCTGGTCGCGCAGCAGCCGCTGGCCGATTTGCAGGCGGGCACGGGAGCGACCATCCGGCTGCGTACGACGCCGGATGGTGCCGAGGCCGGCCGGACCGCGTTCGCCTCTCTCGGTCTCACTGAGCCGACCAGTGCTCAGACCGGCGACGGCGCGACCGTCACGGCGGGCCTCGGTGCCACCGACCTGGCACGTGTGGTGCCGGCGCTGGTGGCGGTCGATGTGCCGGTGCTTGGCTTCGAGGTCGTGACCCCGAGCTTGGAGGACGCCTTCGTCGCCCTGACCGGAGAGGGGTTCGAGATCAGTGGCTGAGACCGAGGTGCTCCGCGTGGGCTCGACCGCTCGCTGGCTGCCCGGGCGCTTCCTGGTCTCCGAGCTCGGCCTGATCTTCCGGCGTCGCCGGAACGTCGCCGGACTAGGCGTCCTCGCTGTGGTTCCGATCATCCTGGCCATCGCCGTGAAGACCTCCGGCGGTGGTGGCGGTGGGCCGGACTTCGTGTCCTCGATCATCGGCAACGGGCTGTTCGTGGCGTTCGCCGCGCTGACGCTGGAGCTGCCGCTGTTCCTCCCGCTCGCGGTCGCCACCATCGCCGGTGACGCGGTGGCCGGGGAGGCCAATCTCGGCACCCTCCGCTACCTGCTGACCGTGCCGGCAGGCCGGACCAGGCTGCTGGTGGTCAAGTACGCGGCCATCGTGATCTTCGCCTTTGCCGCGGTCGGGCTGGTCGCCCTGGTGGGCAGCGTGTTCGGGCTGGCGCTCTTCGGTGGCGGCGAGATGATCTTGTTCTCCGGCACCACAGCATCCTTCGGTGACGCGGTCGGCCGGCTGTTGCTCACCTGCGCCTACCTCGGGTGCGGGTTGAGCGCGCTGGGTGCACTCGGGCTGTTCGTCTCCACTCTCACCGAGCAGCCCATCGGCGCGACGGTGGCCGTCGTGCTGGTCAACCTGATGATGATCATCTGCAACGCCGTCGAGCAGCTGAGCTGGCTGCACCCCTGGCTGCTGACCCACTGGTGGATGGCCTTCGGCGACCTGCTCCGCTCTCCCGTCGTCACCGCCGACCTCCAGCGAGGGCTGTGGACGTTCGCGGCGTACGCGGTGGTGTTCTGGCTGCTCGCGTGGTCGCGCTTCACCACCAAGGACGTCACCAGCTGATTCGCAGCTGACAGGTCGGCGTTCTGCTGGTCGGCTCGGGTACGGTTCGGGCCGTGCACGAGTCGAGTCGGCCAGCCGATCCCGGGCAACGGGTACATCGTGACGTCGTCTCGTTCGTCCGCCGCAGCACCAGGATGCGCGCCCAGCACCTGCGCGCCTGGGAGCGGCTGGGTCATCGCTACGTGCTCGAACCGCCCCGACGAGCCAGCAGCACCTCGATCGCCCCGGGGCACCCACTCGACGTGGTATCGGCCTTCGGTCGGTCGGCGCCGCTGATCGTGGAAATCGGCTCCGGCACCGGGGAGTCGCTGGTGGCGATGGCGGCAGCCCGGCCCGAGTCGAACGTCCTGGCCTTTGAGGTGTACCTCCCCGGCATCGCCCGGACCGTCGCTCGGCTGCACGAGCTGTCCGTCCAGAACGTCCGGCTCGTCCAGGCCGATGCCGTCGACGGTCTCAGTCACCTGCTGGGACCGGAGTCGATCGAGGAGCTGTGGACGTTCTTCCCCGACCCGTGGCCCAAGGCCCGGCATCACAAGCGCCGCCTGGTCGACCGGGCCTTCGCTGACCTGACGGTCTCCCGGCTTCGGGTCCAGGGCAGCTGGCGGCTGGCCACGGACTGGGCCGACTACGCCGAGCAGCTGCACGAGGTGCTCGATGCCGCGCAGGACCTGGAGAACGTCGGGGACCCGAAGACCGGTTGGTCGCAGCGGTTCGTCGACCGACCGGTGACCCGCTTCGAGCAGCGCGGGATCGACGCCGGCCGCACCGTTCGCGATCTGCACTACCGCCGCCGATGAGCGCCGCTCGCGGCCCCGCGGCCCTTGACCCTGCGACCTCGGAGACCGTCCGCTGGCGACTCGACATCCGGTACGACGGAGCCGGGTTCTCCGGCTGGGCCAACCAGCGCGACCGGCGCACGGTACAGGGCGAGCTCGAGCTGTGGCTCGGTCGTGTGCTGTCCCTGGCCGCGCCACCCCGGCTGGTCTGTGCCGGACGGACCGACGCCGGGGTTCACGCCCGCGGCCAGGTGGCTCACGTTGACCTGCCCTTCGCAGCGCTGACCGACGTCGCGCCGCTGCACCGCCGGCTGAGCAGCGCCTTGCCGGCCGACCTGGCCGTCACTGCGATCACCCGCGCTCCGGCGGGATTCGACGCCCGGTTCGCGGCCATCTGGCGGCGCTACTGCTACCGGATCGCCGATCGCTCGACGACTCCGGACCCACTGCGTCGTGGCTTCGTGACGGCGATCCCCCGACCCCTCGAGCTGGACGCGGTCAACGCCGCCGCCACCACCCTGCTCGGGCTGCGCGACTTCGGCGCCTTCTGCAAGCGGCGAGAGGGAGCGACCACCGTCCGTACGCTGCTGGAGCTGTCCGCGGCCCGCGGCCCAGAGGACCTGGTCGAGGTGACGGTCCGAGCCGACGCGTTCTGCCACTCGATGGTGCGCTGCCTGGTCGGTGCGCTGGTGGAGGTCGGTTCAGGACGCCGTACGGTCGACTGGCTCACCGCCCTGACCGCCGCCGTCGTCCGCAGCAGCGAGGTCCCGTTGCTGCCGGCCCACGGGCTGACCCTGGAGGAGGTTGGCTACCCGCCCGACGACCAGCTGGCGGCGCGGGCGGCCGAGTCGCGCACCCTGCGTACGCTGCCGACCGCGTCGCCTGATCCGCTGGGCAGACCATGACCGAGCACTATTTCAGCGACACCCCGACCGGTCCGGAGCGCCGACAGCAGGTGAGTGTCGACCTGTTCGGGCAGACCGTCGAGATCCAGACCGCGAACGGCGTCTTCGCCGGGGACGGGCTCGACAAGGGCACGGCGGTGCTGCTCCGCGAGGTGCCGCCACCGACCGGCAGCCCACGGATCCTGGATCTCGGCTGCGGTTGGGGAGCGATCGCGCTGAGCATCGCCCTCGCCTGTCCCGGCGCCCGGATCGACGCCGTGGACGTGAATGACCGAGCACTCACCCTGTGCCGCGACAACGCAACAGCCTTGGGACTCCTCGACCGGATCCGGGCGCTGAGACCCGAGCAGGTGCCAGCGGACCACCGGTACGACGAGATCTGGTCCAACCCACCCATCCGGATCGGCAAGGCTGCCCTGCACGAGCTGCTGCTTCTTTGGCTGCCGCGGCTCACCCCGGACGGCGTCGCCCACTTGGTAGTGGGCAAGAACCTCGGGGCCGACTCGTTGGCCGCCTGGTTGGTCGGGCAGGGCTACCCGTGCTCACGCACGGGCAGCGCGAAGGGTTTCCGGGTGCTGCAGGTGCGGCACCGAGACGCCTGACGATCAAGATCCGGCACCGCTGGGAGCAGGCTCGGACCAGGACGCCTCCGGCGTCAGACAGCGACTCGACGAGCCAGCGCAGCCAGCTCGCGGTTGAAGCGGGCTGGGTCCTCGAGGAACGGAGCGTGCCCGACCATGTCGTACCACGACGCCTGGGCCGCAGGGCAGACCCGGAGGATGTGGTCGGCCATCGATGGCGAGACGACCTGGTCCTGGCGACCGTGGCTGACCAGGACCGGCACCCGGAGCTCGCTCAGCACATCGTCGGAGTCGATCTGGCGTGAGACCAGAGCAGCCAGCACCTGCGACGGAACCGACACGCTTCCGCAGAGCCCGGTCTCCAGGTCCGCCAGCTCCAACGGCTCGGCGGTCATGCTGTGCCAGAAGCGGCGCAGGCCGGCGATCCGGGTCGGCAGGTCTGCGTCTGCTCCGGCCGGGGCGGCGGCCAGGAACGCGGGTCCGATGTGGCTGAAGGTGGCGTCGAGGGTCACCGCGGCAGCCACGAAGTTGATCGCGCCGATGCCGTCCTGCCCGTACGCCCGAACGTAGTCGCTGATGATGAACCCGCCGTACGACCACCCCACCAGGACTGGTCGGTCGAGTCCGCGCTGGTCGATCACCGCGGCGACGTCGGCCGCCCATACCCCGGAGTCGGTGTACAGGTCGGCGTTCAGCGGACGATCGGACATCCCGTGGCCTCGAAGGTCGAGGGCGACGATGCGGAACTCTTCGCTGAGCTCGCCTGTGACTTGACGATCCCAGCAGAGGTGGTTGCCCGACCAGCCGTGGATCAGGAGCAGCGCTGGGCCGTCGGGGCGCCCCCATTCTCGTACGTGCAGGGCGGTTCCGGCGCCTCCGGCCACGGTGTGGATCGATGCTGCGGACATCGACGGGTGCTCAGTGGTTGTCATGGTGACGACCTCCTTGTCTCGGCTGGACAGACCGTCTGCGAGCCGTGGCCCCAGGATTGGCCGGCTCCTTGCCGCGAACTGTCACGCACCTTGACGCGGGCCTACCGTGTTCTCATGCAGTTCCGGATTCTCGGACCGCTGGACGTGCTCGCGGAGCAGGACGTGGTCGAGATCAAGGGCCGGATGCAACGTCGACTGCTCGCGGTGCTGCTGGTGCACGCCCGGACCGTGGTGTCCGCCGACCGGTTGATCGACATCCTTTGGGCCGGAGAGCCTCCGGCCGAAGCGCGCCAGGGCCTTTGGACGTGCGTGGCACGCCTCCGCCGGGTGCTGGCCGCCCCGACCGGGACAGCCGCCGGCGCGCTGCTGATCACCCGGCCCCCCGGGTACCTGCTGGCGGCGCCGCCCGACCAGATCGACGCGGGCCAGTTCGAGAGCCTGATCTCGGCCGCGTCTCGGCTCGCCGACGACGAGCCGCACACGGCGGCAGAGCAGCTCGACCGGGCGCTCGCGTTGTGGCGTGGCTCGGCGCTGGAGGAGTTCGCCGACGAGACGTTCGCGGCCGCCGAAGCGACGCGGCTGGACGAGCTGCGGTGCAGCGCGACGGAGGACCGCTTCGAGATCGACTTGGTCCTGGGGGCGCAGGCGACCCTGATCGGACCGTTGGGCGGATTCGCGGCTCAGCACCCCCTGCGTGAGCGACCGCGAGCGCAGCTGATGCGCGCGCTCTACCGCTGCGGTCGGCAGGCCGAGGCCCTCGAGACCTTCAACAGCTACCGGAAGCTGCTCGATCGAGAGCTCGGGCTCGAACCATCCGTGGCGCTCTGCACGCTGCAGACCCAGATTCTCCGCCAGTCGACCGAGCTCGAATGGTCGACCCCTGCCCGTCGAGGTCCGGCGGAGAGCCCGGTGTCCGTGACCGGGTTCCGTCTTCCCGCTCAGATGACGAGCTTCGTCGGTCGCGGTGAGGACCTTGCCGCCGCAGCCCAGGCCGTCACCGAGGCACGGCTGGTCACCCTGACCGGTGTCGGAGGGGTCGGCAAGACCCGGCTCGCGCTGCGGACGGCAGCGGCGACAGCGGCCCGGTTCGCCGATGGACTCTGCTGGTGTGAGCTGGCGCCCGTCACCGACCCGGACGCCGTTGCCCCGGCCGTGGCCACGGCTTTGGGAGTGCACAGGGGGCCCGCCGCCACCGTGGTCGACTCCGTGGTGACGTCCCTCGGCGACCAGCAGAGGCTGCTCATCCTGGACAACTGCGAGCATCTGCTGGTCGGTGTTCGGCCGCTGGTGAGCGAGCTGCTGCGTGGATGTCCGCGGCTCGTGGTGCTCGCGACGAGCCGGGCGAAGCTGGGCATCAACGGTGAGCGTGTCCGCCCCGTCGCGCCGCTGCCACTGCCGTCCGCGTCCTCACCTCGTGGGGATGAATCCTGTCCGGCGGTGAGACTGTTCGTCGAACGGGCTCGCGCCGTGCGGCCCGACCTTCAGCTCGACCAGCCGACACGCGACGAGATCGGCACCATCTGCCGACACCTGGACGGGCTTCCGCTCGCCCTCGAGCTCGCCGCAGCACGGATGCGATCACTCAATCCGGCCGACATCTCGGACCGGATGCGAAGCGATCTCGATCTGCTGTCGTCCGGTGATGAGCAGTCCGACCGCCATGGCAGCCTCCGTGCAGTCCTCGACTGGTCCTACGGGCTGCTCACCACCGAACAGCGTCAGCTGTTCGACCGCCTGTCCGTGTTCGCCGGATCCTTCGACCTCGCCGCCGCGGAGGAGGTCTGTGCCGGACGCGGCATCGAGCGGAGTCGGGTGATCGATCTGCTCACCTCCCTGGTGGACGCATCGATGGTCGCACTCGGGGGAACCGAGGGTGCGATCCGCTACTCGCTGCTGGAGACACTGCGGCGCTACGGCGCCGAGCTCTGCGGCGACTCCCGCGAAGCCGACCTGACCCAGCATGCACACGCCCGTCACTTTGCTGCGCTGGCGGACCAGGCCGACCTCGGGCTGCGCGGGCCCGAGGAGGCGCGCTGGGTGGCCGTTGTCGACCGTGACCTCGACAATCTTCGAGCAGCCCATCGATGGATGCTTCGAGCGGGCCAGGTCGACCTGGCGCTGCGACTCGCCCGCGGGCTGCGTTACTACATGCTCTATCGGTTCCGCGACGAGGTCGTGGGGTGGGGCGAAGCGTCTCTCGACCTCTCAGGCGCCGAGCGGCATCCGCTTTTCGCCGAGGTCTGCGGCGCCGTCGGGGAGGGCCTGACCGCGCGCGGGGAGATGGCAGCCGCGCTCAGCCTCGCCACCGGTGCCTTGAACCAGCTCGAGGATTCCGACGACGTACGGCGGATGTACCCGCTGCGGGTCGCCGGGATGGTCGCGCTCTACGTGGGACGGCTCGACGACGGCTACCGCGAGCATGCCGAGATGCTCCGGCTCGCCCGGCTGCATGACCGACCCTATGAGGCCGGGATGGCGCTGCTCGGCTTGGCGCAGTCACGCACCTACGCCGGCGAGCCCGACCGCGGCCTGTTCTTCGCCGACGAGCAGCTGCGCGTCGTCCAGCCGCTCGGCAACCCGTCGATGCTGGCACTGGCCTGGTACGACCGAGCCGAGGCGTTGTCGAGCATCGATGCGGCTCGCGCCATCGAGCCGTACCAGCGCGCGATTCAGCTCGCCGAATCGGCCGGCAGCACGTTCGTCGAGGGCATCGCCCTGGTCGGCCTCGCCTCGCTGCTCGGCAGTTCCTCCGAGCCCGGGGTCGCTCTCCCGCTGTTCCGGTCCATCATCAGCCGATGGCGTCGGATGGGGATCTGGCACCACCAGTGGACCACGCTGCGCAACCTCGTCCAGCTGTTCATCCGGATCGGCAGCGCGGAGCCTGCGGCAGTTCTGATCGGGGCGATCAACGCAGGAAGCACCGCCACTCCAGCCTTCGGTTCGGACGCCGACCTGATGGCGGCGGCCGCCGAACGGCTGCGCGTCGTGCTGGGCCGGTCGAGATGGTCGGAGGCGTACGACCGCGGCGCCGCTCTGTCGGGCGATGAAGCCCTCGATCTTGCGTGCGGGAGCATCGACGAAGCCATCGCCGCCCGCGCCGCTGTGCCGGGGTGATCAGCGCTCGGATACGGCGGCCAGCACCTCGGGCCACCGTCGGTCCAGCACCGCCCCGCCACGCACCACGCCCTGCCACAGGGTGGCCGCCCCGATCAGGGCACCGACTCCGAGTCCGATCCACGCCAGCCAGCCGTACCAGAAGGAGGCGCTCACCAGACCGATCGTCGGCAGCGTCAGCACCAGGCTGACCAGGCTGGTCACGCCGAACGCCGCCAGCGACGGCAGCCCGCCGCTGCTGCCCTTCTGGAACGGATTGGCCCCCGGCGGCGGCGCGGGCCACTGCCAGAGCGTCCCGACGAAGGAGCCGACCCCGAGGCTCACAAGCGTCAGCGTGACACTGACCGCCAGTACCGGCAGCCAGACCCCCCACAGGCCGGTGAGCGCCAGCCCGACCACGGTGAGCAGCAGGAGCACCGGGAGGAACACGGTCAGTGTCGACAGCACCCGGCCGATCCGGTCGTCCACGCCTCGCAGTCCGGTAGCGGCATGCAGCCACAGCGCGTTGCCGTCGTAGCTGAGGTCCTGGGCCATGCTCGACCCGAGCAGCCAGCACAGCAGGGTCGGAGCGAACGCGGCGATCAGCTGCTGCCCGTCCGGGTTCGCGAGCTGCGCCACCATCAAGATCACCGGCCCGATCAGGAATCCTGCGATGCCGGCCACGTACCGAGGGTCGCGGCGCCAGTAGTGCAAGGTGCGCGTCGCCACCCCGCCCGCCGGCGTCGCTGGGTAGATCCGGTCGATCCAGCCGCCGCGGCGCACCCGGCCTGCCCCGCGCGATGCCTCCAACGGCTCCGTCAGCCGGCGGTCCAGGTAGTGCTGCCAGCCCCGCCACAGCAGCGCGACGAAGGCCGTCGCGAGCACCAGCCGGAGCAGGGCCAGCAGCCAGCGGTCCTGAGCGACATCGGCGGGAACCGCCCAGATCCAGCCGAACGGGGTCCAGCCGGCCACAGTCGCGGCGTCGGCCAGCACGACCCTCCATCCGGCCAGGTCGCCGTTCAGCAGCCCTCCGATCAGGTTGGCGCCGACCCCGAAGGCCATTCCCAGCAGGGCCAGCCCGACGAAGGCGAGGTCTCGGAATCGCCGCGAGCTGAGCACGCTGGCGAAAGCGGCGGTCCCCGCCCGGGACAGCAGGAAGCAGGTGGCCACGCCCACCGGGATCGCCACCACGGTCGCGATCACCGGCGCCACACCCCGCGACCAGCTGGCCAGCAGCCCGAGCGAGACCAGGACCGTCGCCAGGCCGGTGCTGCTCGCCAGCCCGGAGATCAGCAGCCCGGGCATGATCTGTCGAGCCCGGACCGGAAGCAGCGCGAACCGCGCCGGGTCGAGTGTCTCGTCGATCCCGAACACCAGCAACGACAGCAGCAGCCAGCCGGCGGTCAGGATCGCGAAAGCCAGCACGGTCACGTCCGATGTCATCGCCGGCGAGGTCCAGCGCAGCGCGATCAGGCCGATCAGCGCCAGCACCACGATCGCGAGCGCGTACACGAGGCCGATGATCAAGCCGACCAGGCGCCAGACGCTGCGCCGCAGGGTGTTGCGCAGCAGGCTCAGC
>DASQLI010000124.1:0-27604 GCA_035630075.1 Microlunatus sp. | reverse complement strand
CCAGCCGCATGACCACCGGTCACGACGATCAGCTCCGCGGACTGGACGTCCGGCTCGGCGAGCACCGCATCCAACACCGGCAACACGCCGTGGATGTCGGACAGCACGGCAACCGACGAGACCACTCCTGGAACGTACAGGCAAGATCGTTGCAGGGAACGCACGCCGTGCTTCTCATGCACTGCCGACAACTCGCCGTGCCCGTCGGCGAGCTCGTGCGGCGTTCTCGTGGAAACGTGCCGATCGCCTCCGGCCGGCACGCAAGCCGGTCGGCCTTGTAGAAGCGCTCGTCTGGGCAGCGGACCTGGCTGGCACGGCTGTTCGCCAGGCGGACGACCGATCTTCGGAGCCTACGGCTAGGACGTGAGACCGGTGGGATGCACGAAATCGTTCGACGCCAGCCGCAGGGCGCCGCCACACTGACGAGTGACAGCAGGGTTGGGAGGCGGCAGTGGAGATAGAGGAGCTGAACCGGGCGGCCTGGGATCGTGCGGCGGCCGCTGGGAACCCGCACACCCAGCCGGTGTCACCTGAGCAGGTGGCCGAGGCCCGTGCGGGTCGATTCACGATCTTCTTCACCGATCACAAACCGGTGCCGGCGGAGTGGCTGGGTGATCTGCGCAACTGCCGGGTGCTCGGCCTGGCCGCCGGGGGCGGGCAGCAGGGCCCGTTGCTCGCCGCGGCCGGCGCCACGGTGACGGTGCTCGACATCTCCGACGAGCAGCTGGCTCGAGATCGCTTCGTCGCCGATCGTGACGGACTGAACCTGCGCCTCGTCCAAGGCCGGATGGACGACCTGTCGGCCTTCGGTGACGGCGTCTTCGATCTGATCGTCAATCCGCCCTCGACACTGTTCGTGCCCGACCTCGCCCCGATCTGGCGAGAATGCCACCGCGTCCTGCGGCGCGGCGGGCACCTGGTGACGGCCTTCGCGAATCCCGACGAGTTCGTCTTCGACCCCGACATCCTCGACGACACCGGTCAGTTCGTGATGCGCAATCGGCTGCCGTGGGCCGAGGCCGACGCGCTCACCCCCGAGCAGCGCCGGCAGCGCATCCTCGACGGGGAGATGCTTCACTTCAGTCACAGCATGGAAGCCCAGCTCGGTGGGCTGTGCGTGGCGGGTTTCGTGCTCACCGGGTTCTACGAGGACCGCCGCAGCGAGGCCGACGGCAATCCGATCCGCCTCTACATGCCGAGCGGGTTCGTGGTCCGGGCCCGCCGGGAATGATCGCCGGCTGCGCGGCGGCCCGTGTGCGTCAGGTGTCGACCATGCCGCGTAGGCTCAGACCGCTGGCCGTCGCTTCGTTCGAATGCTCCCGAGCCGGCTTGTCCCGCCGCCACCACGGCCGTCCCAGAACCGAGTCTGAGTCGCATGCACGAGGCTGACCTCCGAGCTCTACTCCAGGACGCGGCGGCGGAGTTCGCCGTTCCCGGTGTTCAGCTCGGACTGCTCCACGGGGGTCGACGCAGTCTCGTCTGCTCAGGATCGCTCGAAGCCACCGGCGAGCGGCCCGTCGTGGCCAGCACGGCCTTTCCTGCCGGATCCCTGGCGAAGGCGGTGACCGGCCTCATCGTTCTCGATGCAGCGCGGGCTGGCCTCCTCGACCTCGACGTGCCCTGTGACGAACAGGCCCCGGGGCTCTGGCCCGACACTCCGCGCGCGCTGCTTTCCCAGACCAGCGGGCGCCCCAACCTCCTGCCTGACAACGACGAGGCGCTCGAGACGTTCGTCGCTCGCGTCGCATCCCTGCCCTTGGTGCACGAGCCCGGGCGCTTCTCGTACTGCAACGCTGGTTGGTCGGCTCTCGATCTGCTGCTCCGGCGTACGACGGATCGGACCTTCGAGGAGGCGGCGACGGACACCTTCGGCGGACGGATGACGTTCGGGATGCCCCTGGGCGGCGCGGCGGGACACGTGGTGGCTCCGGGTCGCGACCCTCAACCGGCGCCGCCCACCTACGCTCCTGCCGCGTCTGCCGCGGGATCGCGGTGGTGGGCGACCGCTGATCAGTTGCTCGACTTCGCCGCCGAGAACCTGACCGCTCGAGCTGGCGTCTTCGCGGCGGCGGACCTGATCGCGGTTCGGACGCCGACCGCGGCCCTGCCCGGTGCGACCGTGTTCGACTTCTGGGGCCTGGGCTGGGCCGTCTGGGACCGCGGTGCTCACCAGGCGTTCGGCTGGGCGGGCTATACCGGCGGGCACCGAGCCTTCCTCCGGTGCTTCCCGGAGCAGAACGCGGCAGTCGTGCTGCTCGCGAACAGTGCCGGTCCGCTCTTCGGCCCGCCGGGTGGCAGCGCCCTGTTCGACGCGCTGCTGCCTCGCCTGCTCGAGGTGCTGGAGGTGCCGCCACTCGCCGAGCCGGGCTACGACTCAGTTCCGCGGGCGACCACCGAGCTCTCCGGCCGCTACGGCCCGCTGGAGGTGGAGCCGAGCGGCGTCGACGATGTGCTGCTGCACGCCAAGGCCTTCGGTCAGTCCGATCCGGTGCCGTGTACGCGCCTCGGCGGCAACAGCTTCAACGTGGCGGGCAACCCACCGGGAAGCACACCGATCTCCTTCGACGGCGACCTGCTCTACCTGGGGCCTTTCGCCATGCCCCGCGGCTGAAGCCAACCAACTTCTGGAGCAAAACCCACGCCAGATGTGGAAAGCAGTGCAGAAGTCGCGGCGTACGGCTCAGCGCAACGCGCGTTGGAGCAGGTGCAGCGGGACGGCGACGTCGGTGTCGACGTCGGCTGCGGGTTCGGGGATGCCGACGACGGTGCGGACCGGCAGCACGCCGGCCCACCGACCGGAGTCCAGGTCGGCGGGGTCGTCCGAGGGCGGTCCGGTGCGTACCTTCACACTCGCCTCGGCGAGCTCGACGGCCAGCACCGTCGTCGCGGCCAGCTCGCGCTTGGAGGGCTGGCGCGCGTAGTCCCACGATCCCGGGGCCAGCTGGTCAGAGATCGCGCGCAGCGCTGACCACTTCTGCTCGGCGTCGTCGACCCGGCGGGCGCGCCCGAGCACGACGGCCGACCGGTAGTTCATGGAGTGGTCGAACACCGACCGGGCGTACACGATGGCGTCCAGGTGCGTGACCGTCAGGCACACCGGAGCGCCGTCGATCGCCCGCGCCCAGCCCGAACCGCTCGAGGCGTGCAGGTAGACGGTGTCGCCGATCCGGCCGTACCCGGTCGGGATCACCACCGGCGTCCCGTCGCGGACCAGACCCAGATGGCAGATCAGCCCGGCGTCCAGGATCGCGTGCAGGTCCGATCGCTCGGACCGACCCCGCTCCGGCAGTCGGGTGATGCGGGTCCGCGGAGTCTCGGAGAGCTGCATGCCCCCAGCATGCCGGGAAGTGACGTGTCAGAGTGGCCCGCATGAACGCCTCGGACCTGCCTGTCGTCGTGACCGCCTACTTCTATCCACGCCCTGACAGCCGCGACCAGGTGCTGGCCGCGCTCGAGCCCGCCATCGCCGCGGTGCACGACGAGCCCGGCTGCGAGCTGTACGCGATCCACGATGCTCCGGACGGCTCGATCGTGATGCTGGAGAAGTGGACGTCGGCCGAGCTGCTCGACGCGCACGGTCAGGGCGAGCCGGTCGCCCGACTGAACGCCGCCCTGGACGGGTTGCTGGAGCGACCGGTCGCGGTCACCCGGCTGGTGCCTCTCCCGGTCGGCCGCCCGGCCAAGGGTGCGCTGTAGGACGGCTACTCGCGAGCCTCACCGCCGCCGGTGACCGGCGGTTGCGCCGACCACGGGAACGTGATCCACAGCTCGGTGTCCCGCCAGGAGTAGTCGGGCCGGACGACCGTCCGCGGCTTGGTGTAGAGGACAGCTGAGCGGACTGCCCGCGCGTGCGGTGCCAGCAGGTCCAGCACCAGCGCGAGAGTCCGGCCGCTGTCGGCGACGTCGTCGACGACGAGCAGGTTCTTGCCGGCCAGCGCGCTGGTATCGAGCAACGGCTCCAGCACCACCGGCGCGGGCAGGGTCTCCTCGACATCGGTGTAGAACTCGACATTGAGCGTGCCGGCCGCTTTCGTGCCCAACGCGTACGCCAGGGCACCGGCGGGCACCAGGCCACCGCGCGCCACAGCGACCACGACGTCGGCGATGAAGCCGTCAGCCACGATCTGGGTGGCCAGGTCTCGGCTGGCGACGCCGAAGTCGGACCAGGTGAACACCTCACGCGCGTCGGTCATGGAGAGACCCTTTCAAAGGACGGCCGGCGGATGCCGGCGTGGCGACGGCGTGGTGCGCAGGCAACGGGCGCCGCGGTGCGTAGCGTAAGCGCCAGCATCGCCCTCGAAGGAAAGACGACGCCATGAACGCCTTCTCCCAGGTCCTCCGGGACATCACCCTGCTGCTGATCCGCCTCGGCCTGGGCGGACTCATGTTCTGGCACGGGCTCACCCGCTGGCTGTTCACGGCCGACGGTGTGCCGAAGTACGTCGACTACCTCGGCCAGTTCGCGGTGCCGTACCCGATCTACGCAGGTTGGGGCGTGACCATCCTGGAGCTGGTGGGCGGGATCTTCTTGATCCTCGGCGCCCTGACCAGGGTGATCGCCCTGCTGGCGCTGGTCCAGCAGATCCTGGTCATCTCCTACACCAACTACTGGCGCGGACCGGACCTGGTCGACGCGGCCGGCGCTTACGTCGGCGGCTGGGAGTACAACGTCACGCTCGGGCTGTTGGCGCTGGTGCTGGTCGGCTTCGGGCCTGGCCGGGTCGCCATCGACCGGCTGTTCCGTCGGCCCAAGACCACCGAGGTCGAGGATGACGACACCGCCACCGGCACCTCTGCCAACAACACCTCATCGATGGTGAGCGCCTCCTCCTCGACCTGGTGAGCCAGAAGGCACCAGCGCTACCGCCACGCCACCGGCCCGCACCGTCTTGTACGGTTCGGGCCGGTGGTTTCTCGTCTGCTGCACGACAGCGCCGGTGCTCACAGGTGTGTCACAGTGAAGGCACAGTTTCTCCGGAGGAGGTTCCTCGACCATGGACAGCATGAGCCGCACGCAGACCTCGCCTGAGCCCATCACGCGACCCGACGGAACCGCCATCCGGATACTCGCGGTGGACGACGAGAGCAGCCTCACCGAGCTGTTGTCGATGGCGATGCGGTACGAGGGCTGGCAGGTCTCCACAGCCGCCTCCGGGATCGAGGCGGTCAAGGCTGCCCGCGAAGTCCGGCCGGACGCGATCGTGCTGGACATGATGCTGCCCGACTTCGACGGCCTCGAGGTGATGCGCCGGGTCCGGGCGGAGGATCCCGACGTGCCGGTCATCTTCCTCACCGCCAGGGACGCCGTCGCCGACCGGATCAACGGGCTCACGGCCGGCGGCGACGACTACGTCACCAAACCGTTCAGCCTCGAGGAGGTCATCGCCCGGCTGCGTGCGCTGCTGCGCCGCAGCGGAGCGGCCACCGGCCGCAGCGAGTCGCTGCTGGTCGTCGGTGACCTCACCCTCGATGAGGACAGCCACGAGGTCGCCCGCGGCGGTGACGCGATCTCGCTGACCGCGACCGAGTTCGAGCTGCTGCGCTACCTGATGCGCAATCCTCGCCGGGTGCTCAGCAAGGCACAGATCCTCGATCGGGTCTGGAACTACGACTTCGGCGGGCAGGCCAACGTGGTCGAGCTCTACATCTCCTACCTGCGCAAGAAGATCGACGCCAACCGTGCGCCGATGATCCACACCATGCGAGGCGCCGGGTACGTGTTGCGCCCGGCGAGCTGATGTCGGCCTCGGTCGAGGCGCTCGACAGTCCGGTGCCGCCGCCCTCGGGCCGCGGCACCTTGGCGCGTCAGCTGGTGCTGCGGGTCGTGGCGTTGGTGGCGCTGATCGCGGTGCTGCTCTCGCTGTTCACCGCCCTCGCCACCCGGACGCTGCTGATGGGCCAGCTGGACGAGCAGCTCGACGCCGCCAAGGGCCGGGTGATGATGGGCGACATCGGGCTGGCGAACGGCGGCCCCGGCCAGGCACCGCGAGGCATCGAGCTGCCCGGGCAGTCCGTCGGCACGCTGTCGCTGCTCTACCTGGAGGGTCAGACGCCGCGGGCGTCGGTGCTGAAGGACTATGGCCGGCGGGCCAAGCCGACCTGGACCAGCCAGCAGACCGCCGAGCAGCTCGCCGCCCTGCCGAGCGGCGGACCACCGACCACCGTCGACATCGCCGAGCTCGGCCGTTATCGCTACGTCAGCTGGACCGACGAGGACGGCGTCACCTGGGGAGTCGGACTGCCGCTCAGCGACGTGGACGCCCTGTTGGCCAACTTGATCGCGGTGGAGATCGTGCTGTCGGTGGTCGCCGTCGGCGCAGCAGCCCTGATCGGCCGGACCTTGGTCGAGCGCAGTCTGCGTCCACTCAACCGGGTCGCTGCGACCGCCCAGCAGGTGTCCCAGCTGACTCTGGACCGTGGTGAGGTCGCGCTGGCTGTCCGGGTTCCACCGGCTGACAGCAACCCGGAGTCGGAGGTCGGCCGCGTCGGGCTGGCCCTCAACCACATGCTCAACAACGTCGAGGAGGCGCTCGCCGCTCGGCAGGCGAGCGAGACGAAGGTGCGCCAGTTCGTGGCCGACGCGTCGCACGAGCTGCGTAACCCGTTGGCCGCGATCCGCGGTTACGCCGAGCTCACCCAGCGCAGCGGCGAGGAGATCCCGCCCGACGCGGCGTACGCGATGTCGCGGGTGGAGTCGGAGGCCGAGCGGATGTCGAAGCTCGTCGAGGACCTGCTGCTGCTGGCCCGTCTGGACGCCGGTCCGGCCCTCGACGTCCAGCCGACCGACCTGAACGCGCTCCTGATCGACGCCGTCAGCGACGCCCGGGCCGCCGGACCCGACCACTCCTGGTCGCTGTCGCTGCCGGACGACCTCGTCACCGCGTCGGCCGATCCGTATCGGCTGCACCAGGTGGTCGCCAACCTGCTCGCCAACGCGCGAACTCACACCCCACCAGGCACGCACGTGCAGGCCTCCTTGACCACGGCCGGTGACCAGGCGCTGATCACGGTCGCCGACAACGGGCCGGGCATCTCGCCGGAGATCGTGGACCACGTCTTCGAGCGATTCACCCGGGCCGACACCAGTCGGGTCCGGGCCGCCGGCGCAGCCACCGGCGCGAGCACCGGCCTCGGCCTGGCCATCGTCGCGGCCGTGGTCGAAGCGCACCACGGCACGGTGGCGGTGCAGAGCCGGCCCGGAGACACCAGGTTCATGGTGAGCCTGCCGCTGGACGAGGTGACAGCACAGATCCCCGACTCCGATCATGAGCCGGCATCCGAGGACACAGAGGTCTCCTGAGTCCAGGCCCCCCTCAGACCTCCTGGGTCGCGAACTGCGTCGTGTACAGCTCGGCGTAACGCCCACCTGCGGCGAGCAGGTCGACGTGCCGGCCCCGCTCGACCACCCGCCCGTCCTCGATCACCAAGATCAGGTCCGCGGCCCGGATGGTCGACAGGCGGTGCGCGATGACGACGGCGGTCCGGCCCACCAGCGCCTCGCCGAGGGCCGCCTGCACGGCCGCTTCGGAGGTCGAGTCGAGGTGCGCGGTCGCCTCGTCCAGGATGACCACCCGGGGGTGTGCGAGCAGCAGCCGGGCGATGGTCAGTCGTTGCCGCTCCCCGCCGGACAGCCGGTATCCCCGCTCCCCCACCACCGTGTCCAGGCCGTCGGGCAGTGAGGCGATCAGCTCGTCCAGCCGCGACCGACGCAGTGCATCCCAGAGCTCCTCCTCGTCGGCTTCGGGCCGGGCCAGAAGCAGGTTCTCCCGGACCGACTCGTGGAACAGATGACCGTCTTGGGTGACCATCCCCAGCGACCGCCGGAGGTCGGCGAAGGAGAGGTCGCGGACGTCGACGCCGCCGAGCCTCACCGCGCCGTCGTCGACGTCGTACAACCGGGCCAGCAGCTGCGCCATCGTGGACTTGCCGGCACCGGACGAACCGACCAGCGCGACCATCTGACCGGCGGGCACCTCGAAGCTCACGTCGTGGATGACGTCCACCCCGCCGCGGGTGTCCAGCACCGCGACCTCCTCCAGCGAGGCCAACGAGACCTTCTCGGCCGACGGGTAGGCGAAGGTGACGTCGTCGAAGCGCACCGAGAGCGGACCGTCCGGCAGCGGCCGCGGATCGGCGCGCTCGGTGATCAGCGGCTTCAGGTCGAGGATCTCGAAGACCCGCTCGAAGCTGACCAGCGCGCTCATCACCTCGACTCGGGCGGAGGCCAGCCCGGTCAGGGGCGCATACAGCCGGGTGATCAACAACGCGAGGGAGACCACAGCCCCGGGTTCCAGCGTGCCGCGAAGCGCGTACCATCCGCCCAGCCCGTAGACCAGCGCGAGTGCCAGGGCCGAGACCAGGGTCAGAGCCGTCATGAAGACCGTCTGCACCATCGCACTGCGGACGCCGATGTCACGCACCCGGGTCGCGCGCAGCGCGAACTCGGCCGACTCCCGCTCCGGCCGGGCGAACAGCTTGACCAGCGTCGCACCCGGGGCGGAGAAGCGCTCGGTCATCTGGTTGCCCATGGTCGCGTTGTGGTTGGCCGCCTCCAACTCGAGCCGAGCCAGCCGACGGCCCATCCGACGGGCCGGGATCACGAAGACCGGCAACAGGACCAGTGCGAGCAGGGTGATCTGCCAGGACAGCGCCACCATCACGATCAAGGCCAGGACGAGCGCGACGATGTTGCTGACGACGCCGGACAAGGTCTCGGAGAAGGCCCGCTGCGCGCCGATCACGTCGTTGTTCAGCCGACTGACCAGGGCTCCGGTCCGCGTCCGGGTGAAGAAGGCGATCGGCATCGTCAGCACGTGGTCGAAGACCGCCCGCCGGAGGTCGAGGATCAGCCCTTCTCCGATCCGGGCGGACAACCACCGCTGCACCAGCCCCAGACCCGCCTCCAGGATCGCGATGGCGCCGATGGCGAGAGCGATCCGCAGCACCTGCGCGTACGGAGCGGACGTGAAGATCAGGTCCACCACCCGCCCCGCAAGCAGCGGTGTGGCGACCGCCAGAAAGGCCCCGACCACGCTGAGCACCAGGAAGCCGACCAGCTGAGCGGTGTGCGACCGGGCGAAGCCGGCGATCCGCTTGACGGTCGCCCAGGTGAACGGTCGCCGATCCTGCTGGGCGGTCATCATGTGGTACAGCGAGTTCCAGGCCGCGAACTCCATACTCATGCGGGCACCCTAGATCTCGGCGCCGACAGTGATGCTGACTTCATGTGGACAGCATGCGACCTCAAGTCCGCTCGAGGTCAAACCTCGCGACGATCATCTCCCGCCGCTACGCGCCGGTGTGTGTTCCTTGTCGGCGGCCTCCCGTACGCTCGGCGCTGTGACGGGGTCGAAGTCGGATGAGCGCATGGAGCTCGAGGTCGGTGACCGGGTGGTCAAGATCAGCAACCCGGACCGGGTCTACTTCTCCGCCCGGGGCGAGACCAAGCTCGATCTGGCCGAGTACTACCTCGCCGTGGCCGACGGCATCGTCAACGCCCTCTACCACCGCCCGTGCATGCTGCACCGCTTCCCGGACGGTGTCGACGGCGAGAAGGTCCACCAGAAGCGGCTGCCGAGAGGAGCGCCGGAGTGGGTGGAGACCGTCCGCGTCCACTTCCCGCGCTACAACCGGCACGCCGACGAGCTGTGCGTCTCCCATCCCGCGGACGTGATCTGGGCAGTCCAGATGTCCACCGTCGAGTTCCACCCCTGGAACTCACGTCGGGACGACACCGAGAAGCCGGACGAGTGGCGGATCGACCTGGACCCGATGGCGCAGGCCGACTATGGCGATGTCCGCCGGGTGGCCGCGGTGGTCGAGGAGGTCCTGGCCGAGCTCGGGGCTGTCGGCTATCCGAAGACGTCCGGCGGCAAGGGCCTGCACATCTACGTCCGGATCCCGCCCGAGCACGGGTTCGCCGACGTGCGCCGAGCGGCGTGGGCTTTCGCCCGGGAGGTGGAGCGACGGGCCGACGGGCTGGTGGACCTGACCTGGTGGCGCAAGGACCGCGACCCGGCCACCATCTTCGTCGACTACAACCAGAACGCCCGCGACCACACCATCGCCAGCGCCTACTCCGTCCGGGGCACCCCGCTGGCCCTCGTGTCGACGCCGATCCGCTGGGACGAGATCGCCGACGCGGACCCGCGCGACTTCACCATCGCCACCGTCCCCGCCCGGTTCGCCCAGCTGGGCGACCTGCACGCCGACATCGACGACCACCCGTACGCTCTGGACACGCTGCTGGACTGGGCCGACCGCGACGAGCGCGCCGGCAAGGCGCCGGCCGAGCCCACGGAGTAGCGCAAGCGCTTCGACGGGCTCAGCACGCGGAGGTGGTCGGGCGTCTCGATGTCAAGACTGGTCGTCGCGGCGTCTGACCAATAGGTTCGTCAAGCAGGAGATCCATAGGAGGAAACGTTCATGGTCGTTTTGCACACCGCGATCGCCATCGTCCTGGTCGTCCTGCTGATCATCCGGTTCAAGGTCGATCCGGTGATCTCCCTGGTGCTGTCCTCGCTCTACCTCGGCCTGGCCACCGGGGTCGGCTTCACGGGAACTATCACGGCGATCACCGCCGGCTTCGGCGAGATCATGACCAAGGTCGGCCTGCTGATCGGCTTCGGTGTACTCATCGGCTCGTTGCTGCACGCCTGCGGCGTCTTCGGTCTGCTGGTCAACGGGCTGGTCAAGTTCGTCGGTGGTCGGCGGCTGCCGTACGCGATGGCGTCCACGATGTCGCTGATCTTCCCCTCGATCTACGTCGACGTACAGGTGGTGCTCGCCTCGCCCATCGCCCGGACAGCCGGTCCGGTGATCGGCACCCGTGGGCTGGCGCACATGGCCGGAGCGATCGGGGTGGGCATCTTCGCGGGCTACGTGTTCGTCGTTCCCGGTCTGGCGGCGGTGTCGATCGCCGGCCTGCTCGGGGTGCCGCTCGGCAACTGGCTGCTGTTCGGGGTGGTGATCGGCCCGGTCACGGCGATCATCACCACCTTCCTGTTCGGCTTGCTGCTGCGCTCGCGTTACTGGACCCCGGAGATCGACGAGGTCGACGAGGAATACGTGGACGAACACGAGGTGCCGGAGACGCCGAAGGTCGGCGCGCGACCCCCGGTCTCGCTCGGCGTCGGGATGCTGCCGATCCTCGTCCCGCTCGTGATGATCGCGACGGTGGCCTTTCTCGGCCTGTTCGGCATCGAGAACGACGTGCTGGCCTTTCTCGGCAACGCCAACGTCGCCCTCTTCGTCGGCCTGCTCGGTGCCTACCTGCTGACCCGCCGCAGCCTCGGCGTCAACCGCACCGCCGAGACGATGGGCCACGGCTTCCACACCACCGGCGAGATCCTCCTGGTCACCGGGGTGGGCGGCTCGCTCGGGGCGGTGATCGAGGCCACCGGCCTGGGCGACGTGCTGGCCGGGCTGTTCACCGCCGACGCCGGTGCACCGATCGTGATCACCATCCTGCTGGCCTGGTTCGTCGCGGCCCTGCTGCACCTGGCCATCGGCTCGGTGTCGGTCGCGGCCATCACGGCGGCCGGGATCCTGGCCCCGATCCTGGGCTCGCTGGACGTCGCGCCGGTCGCCATCGGCCTGGCCATCGCCTCGGGGGCGCTGTTCGCCGTGCACGTGAACAGCAACTTCTTCTGGATGTTCAAGAGCCTGCTCGGGCTCAGCACCCGCGGCGCGCTCAAGTCGCTGACCGCGGTGACGATCATGGCATCGGTGATCTCGCTACCGCTGGTGCTGGTCGTCGCGTTGCTCTCCTGAGGTCCGAGCGAGGTTCAGTAGTCATTACCGAGGCCAGGACCGCACCGCGATGGCGTACTGGTCAACATGTTGTTCTCAGCCCTGCCCGAGCCGCAGCGTGTCGCCCGCCGCACCCTGCTCGCCTCAGCCCTCGCCTCCGGCGCCCTGCTCTGCTCCGGCCGCCCAGCGGCGGCTGCTGGCCGTGATCCACAGAACCCGAGCGGGTCGGTGCCCGCCGTGCTGTCGTCGTCCGGGGCGGCCGGGGCGGTGCAGGAACCGGACTTCGCCGTCCACCACCTCGGTCTCAGCTGGACCGGCGGCCGACGAGCCGGACGCCTCCGGCTGCGGTACGCCGACGGGTGGCACGGTTGGATGCCGGTGCTGGCGGGCGACTCGAGCGGTGAGCGGCACCACGCGCTGCTGTGGGTCGGACCGGCGACAGCGTACGAGCTCGATGCCGCGTCGGGGGCTGGCGACATCCGGCTGCGGGCCATCAACACCGTCGACGGACCGCCGACGCGCGCCCGGTTCGACCCGAGCCGCCGGTTGACGATCGCGGGGGCGGACCCGGCTCGGCACCCCGGTTTCCGCTACCTGAGCCGGCCGGGCTGGGGGGCTGACGAGTCGCTTCGCTTCGGCCCCGACGGCACGGAGTCGTTCCCGACGGCCTTCTTCGACGTCCAGACCTTGACGGTGCACCACACCGTGACCGCGAACACCGATCCCGATCCGGCCGCCACGGTGCGGGCGATCTACTACTTCCACGCGGTGACCGAGGACTACGGCGACATCGGCTACCACCTGCTGGTTGACCAGCAAGGCACGGTCTACGAGGGCCGCTACTCCGGGCCTGACCCGCTGCCGGTGTTCGGTCCCCGGTCCGTCGGACCGCGGCCGTCGATGGTCAACGGCGCCCACGTCGGCGGTTTCAACGCCGGAAACGTCGGGGTGGCGTTGCTCGGAGACCTCACCAGCACGGGACCGACGCCGGCCGCCCGCCTCTCGTTGACCCGAGTGCTGGCCGCCCTGGCTGAGGTGACCCGGCTCGACCCGCTGGGCACCACGGCCTACGTGAACCCCATCAGCGGGGCCACTCGCACCGTCCGCACGCTGGCCGGGCATCGTGACTGGGCAGCGACCGAGTGCCCGGGCAACACGTTCTACCCGGCACTCCCCCAGCTCAGGATCGACGTCGCGCGCGCCCTCGGGCGCTGACCGGCCGAGTTCCGGCCGGCGGCCGAAGGGCTGTCAGGCGAGTCCCTCAGCCTTCAGCCACTCGGCGGCCGCCTCACTGGCCGAGAGATGGTCGACGTCCACCTGCTTGTTGAGAGCGGTCAGCTCCTCGGTCGTCAGCGCCTGCTGCACGGCGTTGACCGCGTCCACCGCCGCGGTGTTGCTGGCCACGTCGGCCCGCATCAGCGGGATCACGTTCTGCGGCAGGATCATCGACTGCGGATCCTCCAGCATCACGTACCCGTTGTCCGGGATCGCCGCGTCGGTGGTGAAGAAGGTGGCGACCTGGATCTTGTTGTCGTTCAGGTCCTTGACCTTGACCGCCGGCGAGTCATACGGCTTGAACTGCTTGAACGTCGCGCCGTAGATCTTCTCCAGCCCGGGCGGTCCGTACGCCCGGTCCTGGAGCTCCGACGGTCCGCCGAGGATCGAGTCCGCCGAGATCTTCTCGAGGTCCTCCAGCGAGGTGATACCGCTCTGCTCGGAGGTCTGCTTGGTGACCACGTAGACGTCCTGGTCCTGGGCCTTCGACGGCTCACCCACCTTCAGGTCCGCTCCGATGGCCTGCGGCAGCGACGCCAGGATCTCGTCCTCGGTGGTCGCGGTCGCCTGCGGGTCGAAGTAGAGCAGCAGGTTGCCCGTGTACTCCGGGATCATCGAGATGGAGTTGTCCTGGAGCGCCTTGACGTAGACCTCGCGGGACCCGATGCCCGGCTTGATCTGCACATCCACGCCCTTGGCTTTGATGGCTTGAGCGTAGAGCTCGCCGAGCACCTGGCTCTCGGTGAAGTTGGCCGAGCCCACGATCACCGTGCCACCACCACCACCGCCCGGCGACGCGGAGCTGTCGGACAGCGGGTCACCGCCACCGCCGCAGGCCGCGAGGGCGAACACCGCCGCGCCGGCTCCTGCCGCGACGAGCGCCCGTCGCCGGCTGAGGATTCGCTTGCTGAGGGTCATGGCTGCACTCCATATCCGGGGCATCTGGGCGTCAGGGTAGGTAGGCGTCATCGGCGGGTCGGTCGGCCTCGTCGCCGTCAGCCTATGTGGAGGCGCTGACAGGGCGCGCTCCGACATCGCCCTGCCCGGCGTCAGCGCCCGCGGCGAACGCCATCTCGGCGGCTCGGCCGGGACTGGAGCGCCGAGCGGCGAGCCAGCCGATGAGGCCGAGGACCAGGTCGAGCACGATCGCGAGCGCCGCCACCAGCACCGCACCAGCGAACATCTCGGGGTAGTTCGCCGTCGCCTGCCCGCTGATCAGCAGTCGGCCGAGGCCGCCGGCGGACACGTACGCAGCGATCGTCGCCGTCGCCACCACCTGCAGCGTCGCGCTGCGCAGGCCGGAGATGACCAGCGGCAGCGCCAGCGGCCACTCGACCTTGCCGATGATCTGTCGGCCGGTCATCCCCAGCGCCCGAGCCGCGTGGACTGCCTCGGGGTCGGCACCGCTCACCCCCGCCGCGGTCGCGGTCAGGATGGGCGGCAGGGCCAGGATCGCCAGTACGCCGATGATCGGTCCGATGTTGTTGCTCAGCAGCGTCACCACCAGCACCAGCAGTCCGAGACTGGGGATCGCGCGGGCCGCGTTGCTCAGTCCGATGCCGACGAAGCGGCCACGGCCGGTGTGCCCGATCAGGATGCCGGCGGGGATGCCGATGACAGCGGCGACCAGGACGGACAAGACGGTGTACGCGATGTGCTGGGCGAGGAGGATCAGGATGCCGCCATCCGGATTGGTCCAGTTGGCCGGGTCCAGCAGATAGCTCCAGATCATGCCGTCCTCCGTCCCCGTGCCCACGGCAGCGAGCCTCGTTGGATCAGCAGGATGATGGCGTCCGCAATCAGCGCCAGCAGCAGGCTCAGCACCAGACCGACGTAGATCGGGGTGAGAAAGCCTGAGTTGAGACCGATGGTGAACAGCTCACCGAGGGCGCCGATCCCGATCACCGCGCCGACGCTGACCAGCGCGATGTTGGACACGGTCACGACCCGCAGTCCGGCGAAGATCACCGGCATCGCCAGCGGCAGCTCGACCCGGAACAGCTGTCGGGTCCGGCCGAAGCCCACGGCGGCGGCCGAGGAGTTCACCGCGGACGGGACGGACCTGAGGCCATCGACCACGCTGCGGACCAGGAGCGCGATCGAGTAGATGGTCAACGCGGCTGCGACGTTGATCGGATCGAGGATCTTGCTGTTGAGGATCACCGGCATCACCACGAACAGCGCCAGCGAGGGGATCGAGTAGATCACCCCGAACACGGCCAGCACGACGTTGGCGAACCGACCGGTCCGGAAGACCAGGTAGCCGAGCGGGATCGAGACCACGAACGCGGCGAGCACCGGCACGATGGAGAGCACGACGTGCTCAGCCAGCAAGCTGCCGATCATCGCGAGATTCCGCTGGATCCAGCCCCAGTCGATCATCGAGGCGGCTCTCGATCGTGGTCATCGGAGTCGGCGGATGAAGGCTCGGCGGTCGGCGGTCGGTCCTGCGACTCCACGGTCGGCTCGTCGCTCGGCGGCTGCCGAACAGCCGGCTCCTCGGCCGGCGGCTGCTGCCCGGCCGGCTGCTCGGCCGGCGGCTGCTGACCTGCCAGGTCCTCGGCCGGCGGCTCGTCGGCTGCTGTCTGCCACTCCTCCTCCGACAGCACGTCGTCGGCGGCCAGCTGGGCGTCGTACGCGGTCGCCACCGTCTGGTCCTCGGTCGACGGCGCCTCAGCCCCGTACGGCTGCGAAGCAGCGTCCTCGACGACCGGATCGACCGGTGGTGTCGGCCCTCCATCTGCGTCGGCCGACTCTGCTGGTGCCTCGGGAAGTGGCCCAGCGATCCGGGTCGCATCAGGATCCTCGTCGTCCGACCACTCCGCCCGGGTCGACCCCACAGCGGCCGCGGCCGCGACGGTCGGCACCGTCTCCACCGGCTCCACCCCGCGGATCGAGGTCGCGTCCGGATCGTAGGCTGTCGCGCCCTCGGATGCTGGCGTGTCCGCGGGCCGCTCGGGCGAGGAGTCGACTGCGACCTCGGGTCGGTCGTGGGTCCGGACCGCGATCGACTCAGCGATCTGGGCTCGGGACTGAGTGACCTGACGCAAGATCATGTCGGCGTCCACCACGCCGGCATACCGTCGTGGATCACCGGTCACCGCGACGGCCAACCCGACCGGCGAGGTGAGCGCCGCGTCGAGGGCCGCGCGGAGCGAATCCGTCTCCGGGTCGAAGGTCGCGCCGAGCGGGAGAACGTTGCCGGGTCGAGCCGGATCCTCCCAGGCGGTGGGTCGGGCGTCGCCGTCGACGACCAGCACCGGCCCTGCGCCACCGGCCGAGCCGGCATCTCGGACCACTTGGACGTCGCCGAGGGGAAGCCCCGAAGCCGGCTGGAAGGACAACGAGCGGTAGCCCCGGTCCTTGCCGACGAAGCCCTCCACGAACGAGTCCGCGGGCTCGTCCAGCAGCTGCTGCGGTGTACCGACCTGAGCGAGGTGACCGCCCACCCGCAAGATGGCGACCTGGTCGCCGAGCTTGATGGCCTCGTCGATGTCGTGGGTGATCATGATGATCGTCTTGCTGAGCTCGCGCTGCAAACCCAGGAAGAACTCGTGCAGCTCCGCGCGGACCACCGGGTCGACCGCGGAGAACGGCTCGTCCATCAGCAACACCAACGGGTCCGCGGCCAGGGCACGGGCCACCCCGACGCGCTGCTGCTGACCGCCGGAGAGCTGGGCCGGATAGCGGTGCCCGAGCTTGCGATCGAGGCCGACACTGGTCAGCAGCTCCGTGGCCCGCTTGCGTGACTTCTGCTTGTCCCACCGCTGCAGATCGGGCACGGTGGCGATGTTCTCCAGCACCGTGCGATGGGGGAACAGCCCACCGCTCTGGATCACGTAGCCCATCTGGCGTCGCAGGACGGTCTTGCGGCGGGACTTGATCGGCTTGTCGTCCCAGGTGATCTTGCCCTTGGACGGCTCCAGCATCCGGTTGACCATCCGCAACGTGGTGGTCTTGCCGCAGCCCGACGGACCGACGATCACGGTGATCTGGCCCGACGGCACGACCAGGTTCAGGTTGTCGACAGCCGTCGTCCCATCCCGGAAGGTCTTGGAGACTGACTCGAACTCGATCACGCGAACCCCTGGTACCTCGTCGTGGGTGGGCCTCGACGCTCCTTCGGGTCGCGACCACGTCTGGCCCGGTCGCCCGCGCCGCCAACCAGTTCGACCCTAGACGGCGGGTCGGAGGCAGGTCGGTAGGCGAATCGGCGTGCCCTCACACTTCCCGTGCGCCCCGAGCTGCTCTTGAGGGGCGCCTTCACCACTCCGCGAGCGTTCGAACCCTCGCGGAGTGGAGCTATGACGCCAGCCGATCCGCTGGATGACGTCACATCGCTTGACTATGACGTCATACTTGCGTCAGAGTGACGTCATGGATCTTTCGCCCTATCTGGAAACCGTGCGGCAGGGTGTGACCAGCGCTGCTGCCCTCGGTGACGACACGACCCGCCAGGTGGCCGATCGGCTGGGGAGCGCGGTCGAGGCCAGCACCCGGCTCGCGCTCATCCGTGCCTTGTCAGATGCGGCCGCGCAGGTCAGTGCCGAGGTGGCGCCGACGAGCGTCGAGCTGAGGATGAGTGGAGCCGAGCCTGAGCTGGTCGTCGTGGTGCCCGCGCCGAGCGCCGAACCCACACTCCTGCTTCCCGACCACGCGGCCGCCGGCGACGACGAACCACCCGAACCCGAAGGCGACCCGCTCGAGGTCGACGACGAGCCGGTCGCCCGGATCAGTCTCCGGCTCCCGGCATCGGTCAAGTCGCGGGTCGACGAGAAGGCCGCCCGCGACGGGATCTCCACCAACGCATGGCTACTCCGTGCCGTGATGGACGCGTTGGAGGATCGGCCCGTTCCGCCTGTTCCGCCCGTTCCGCCCGTTCCCCCGATCCCTGGTGACAACGGACCCTTCGGTCCGTACGGCGTCTTCGGGCCCAACGGGCCCTTTGGGCCAGGAGGCGTGTTCGGCGGTCGCGGACGGCGCCACACCGACCTGTCCGGCGGTCCACCACCGCGGCGTGGGACCGTGCAGGGCTGGGTCCGATGACCGCCAGGACCTTCGATGCCACCGGCATCCGGGCGATCGTGGTGGACCACCTGGGTCGGGGCTCCCTCACGCTCGAGGCGGGGCCGAGTGACGACGTGGTCGAGGGCACGGTCAACGCCGACGAGGACCTGCTCCAGCAGACCAGCATCCGGCACGAGGCCGACACCCTGCGCATCTGGTTCCCGGATCAGCTGTTCCGGACCCGGACGGCACACATCCGGATCGGCGTCCCGACCGGTATCGCATTGACCGCGCGGACCGGCTCGGCGGATGTGACGGCATCGGTCCCGTTGGGGCGTACTCGTCTCAGCACGGGTTCCGGCGAGGTCGACCTGGCCGCAGCACAGGACCTGGACGTCACGTCCGGCTCCGGATCGGTGGCGGTGGGCACCCTCACCGGCAGCGGCGCCCGGGTCACCAGCGGATCGGGTGACATCGAGATCGGCGAGGCGCACTGCCCGATCACCGCCAAATCTGGTTCCGGCGACCTGCTGGTGCGGTCGCTGCGCGCGGCTGACCTGCGGGCGTCGGCCGGTTCGGGTGACATCTCGGTGCCGTCGACCACCGGATCGGTCGACCTCCGGACCGCCTCTGGATCACTGACCATCGGAATCGCCGAGCGACTGACCGCATGGCTCGACCTGAGCTCGACCAGCGGCGCCGTCCGGGTGGCGGTGGACGCTTGCAACGCACCCACCGCCGACGAGCCCTACGTCAGCATCCGCGCCCGCACCGCCTCCGGCGAGATCGCCGTCTACCGGGCTGACTGAGTCAGCGCCCTCGGAGGTGCGTCAGATCGGGGTGCGGTGGAAGTTGAGGTGCGACCGGCTCGGGGTCGGTCCCCGCTGTCCCTGGTAGTGCGACCCGTAGACAGCCGATCCGTACGGGTGCTCGGCCGCCGTGGTGAGTCGGAAGAAGCACAGCTGCCCGATCTTCATCCCGGGCCAGAGCTTGATCGGCAGGGTGGCCACGTTGGACAGCTCGAGAGTCACGTGACCACTGAAGCCGGGATCGATGAAGCCGGCTGTCGCATGGGTGAGCAGCCCCAGGCGGCCCAACGAGGACTTGCCCTCGACCCGAGCGGCGAGGTCGTCGGGCAGCGACACGACCTCGTAGATCGAGCCGAGCGCGAACTCCCCCGGATGCAGGATGAACGGCTCGTCCGGTCGGACGTCTATCGGCCGGGTCAGCTCCGACTGGTCCTCCGCAGGATCGATGTGCGGGTAGCGGTGGTTCTCGAACACCCGGAAGTACCGGTCCAACCGGACATCGATGCTGGACGGCTGCACCATCTCGGGCTCGTACGGCTCGAGGCCGATCCGCCCGCATTTGATCTCGGCCTTGATGTCACGGTCGGACAACAACATGGACAGTGACCCTAGTGGACAGAGGTGCGCGGGCACTCGCTGTCTGTGTCACCGATGACCGGGACGATGCACCTCCAGCCAGTGATCACCGAAGGAGATCACCGACCCGGACGGCACGTCGATCAGGTCGCCGGGCGGACAAGGCCGCCGGCCGCCGTCAGGCGAGGTGACGGTGGTTCCGTTGGTCGAGCCGCGGTCCATCACGTAGAGCCCACCGGCGTCGACGCCGACGGCCAGGTGCGACTTCGAGACAGTTCGGCCCTCGTCGCTCACCTTGAGCAAGGTGGCGTCCTCTTCACCGACTCGCGGCTGAGGATTCCGGCCGAGCAGCACCAGGCCGTCGACTCCGATCTCACGTCCGTCGTCCAGCCGAAGCCGCCACTCGAACTCGGTCCGTCCCGGTTCTGGGGTAGAGACCTCCTCCCCGGCAGCGAGCGCGGGCACGGACGACGGCGACGCGGGCGACGATGCCGTGGATGACGTCGGTGCCGTGGACGAAGAGTGTGCTTGGGATGACGACCGTGCCGTAGATGAAGACAGTGCGGTAGATGAAGACCGTGCGGTAGATGGAGACAGTGCCGCGGATGAGGCAGGTGCCGGCGCGGGCGAAAGGTCCCGCGATGCAGCAGGGGCGGGCGACGAGGACGGAGCGGACCCCGCTGCTGGCGTCTGTGAAACAGGTCGCGCTGCCGTCCGGTTCCCGGCCGGAGCCGCCGCTCGATCGGAGACGGCCGGCGCCTTACTCCGGGTCACCGCCGGCTTCTTACGAGGCGCGAGCGGTCGTTCCTTGATCACCACAGCATCGGCGACGAGGTCGTGCCAGCCCTGTCGGCGCGGGTGACGACCCATCGCGACGGCCATCGCGATCAGGCCGACGACGCTGACGGTCAGGCCCGCGAACACCAGCCAGCGGAGCAGGACCCGACCCCAGCCGATGGGGCGGCCGTCGTGGAACCCGACGATCTGCAGGCTGTCCAGCCGCATTCCCGGCCCGGCCGCCCTGGCGGCGCGTTGCGCCCAGACCAGGATCGCCCAGGCCACCGCCAGCAGCGCGAACAGCGCGGCGATGATGGCGCGTCCGTCGAGCACGAAGACGAAGAGGACCGCCATGGCGGTCAGCAGCCACACCGGCCCGACCTCCACGAGTGCCGCCAGCAACCGTGGGCCCGTGGGGCCCAGGTGCACGCCGGGCGGCAGGCCTGTGGTCGATCTGGTGGTCCCGGGCATGCGTCATCCCCCTTCCGAGCGCGTCTCGGACAGACCCTACTCAGTCCGACCGAGGTTGGTCGCCGTCGGGCCGAAATGCCTGACCAAACCCCAAGCCTCGGTCAAGCCGCCGGACGCGGTGGACCGTCGACCAGGACAGCAACGCCGTCGCCGAGCTCGACCACCGTGCCGACGGTCACCGCCAGGGGCTCACCAGGCTGCAGCTGCAGTCGGTCGACGCCCGGGCCGGGGCGCACGATGACGGTGCCGTTCGTCGAATGGAGATCGGTCAGCACGATCTCCCACTCGTCCGGGCAGACCAGGAGATGCGTGCGGCTGATGTCCTGGCCGGGGCTCGGGACCCGCATCAGCTCTGGCCGCTCGGCCAGGTCGTCCCGCTGCACCGGCGCCCGGCCGACCAGGATGGGCCGGTCTATCGGCGTGCTGGCGCCATCGGGTGACCGGAGGATCCCGAGGACCGGGCGGGGCACCAGCTGGGTGGTCTGCGGCGGGACCGGCGCCCCGCACAAGGCGCAGCGGTCGGCGCGGGGCGGGTTCGGATGACCGGACAGACAGATCGCCGCTGGGACCAGTGGGGTGTCGGGGCGGCCCGACGCGCCGGCGACGCCCTCGTCGCGGCCCGGACGGGCGGGCGCCATCAGCTCGGTGTCGCCGTTCTCCATCTGGTCCCTCGCCGGGTCGACGACCTCCTCGACGGTCGGCGGCGAGGTTCGTCTGGTGAGGCCGTCGCCCAGGGGCGAGTCCGGATCCGCTCCGATGTCGCCCGCGCTCAGAGCCGACGAGGCGTCCGGCGGCGGCACCGGTGGGGCGGCTGAGGTCGGCGACAACACAGGGACCGACACCCGAGGCCGGTCGACCGGTGGCCAGATGGCTCCGGCGGCGATCGGATCGATCTCGGACGACTCCAGGGACTGGTCGTCGGTGATGGGCCAGTCGGCGATCTCGTCCGGCGGGATGGTTTCCTCGTAGGAGGTGGCCTGGGGTGAGATCACGGCCGCGGACTCGCCCGCCTCGATGCGTACGGCTCCGGCACGGACCGCGCCGACGACGAGGGGCAGTCCGCGGCTGCCCACCGGTCCGGCGCCCAGGTCGATCTCGATCTGCTCCCGGCCGTCCAGGCCGACCTCGCGCCAGGTCAGCATGCCGGCACCGTCGGCGATGACCTCCGCGGTGCTGGGGTCGAGCAGTCGGACGTTGCCCCGAACCAGAGACCGCATCCCGGTCGACGACCAGAACAGGGCGACGAGGTCCGGGCTCTGATCCGGACGGATGGCGGCGAGGGCGGCGACGAGCTCGGCCATCGACGCGCTACCGACGACCTTCTCCCACAACCCGGTGAGGTCAGTGGTGGCCGACGCATCGACGACCACCAGGCTGGACGGCCCCATCAGCACCGGCCAGCGGCCGGGCACGTGGCTGGCGCGCCAGCCGGCGACGCTGCTGCTCATCTACTTCTCAACTCCTGGGCTCGGACGGCTGTCGGGCACGGTCATCCCAGCCGGTGACGATACCCGTGACGGCCCGAAGCAGGTCAGGTCAGAGCCGCCTGCTCCTCGTTCTCCATCTGCAGGTTGAACTCGCCCTTGGAGCTCTGCCAGCCGTCCTCGTTGAGACCGGTGCGCCAGTAGCCGGAGATCGACACCAGCGTGCGGTCGAGACGGTGGTCCACGAACAGGAACCGGCGCAAGTCCTTCACCAGGTCGGCGTTGCCGTGGACGAACACCTGAGTGCCGGAGGCCGGCACCCAGTGCTCACGCACTGCTGAGGCCAGCGGCGCTCCGAACGGCTGGTCGCCTCGATGAACCCAGATCAGCTTGGTCCGGCTGGTTTCTCGCAGCGGAATCTGGTGATCGGCCCCGGCCACCTCGACGTAGACGTCCACAGCGGCGTCCTCAGGCAGCGCCTCCAGTGCGGCAGCCACGGCGGGCAGCGCAGCCTCGTCACCGACCAGAAGGTGCGCGGACGCCTGCGGGTCCGGCGCGTAGGCACCGCCGGGACCGAAGAACCCGATGCTGTCACCCGGTTCGGCGTTGGCCGCCCAGGGCCCGGCCAGTCCGGCGTCTCCGTGCACGACGAAGTCGATCGCCATCTCCGCCGTGGTGGGATCGAAGGAACGGATCGTGTACGTCCGGGTCACGGGCCACTCAGCGGCGGGCCGGTCGGCTCGGATCTGCTCGGGATCGAACGGCCACCGGTAGTCCGCACCGTCCGGCGGGAAGAGCAGCTTGACGTAGTGGTCGGTGAAGGTGAGCTCAGGCAGCGCCCGGAGGTCGTCCCCGCCGAAGTGGAGCCGCACCATGCTGGGGCTGAGCCACTCCTTGCGGAGCACGGTAGCGGAGCGGGACTGACGAGGTTTGCGACGATCTGCCATACAAGGAAGGCTACCCTTAGTTGCTGTGTCGGCGCTGTGTGCCTCTGCTCACATCACAGAGTCGGACTATGTATCAGCACCGGCTCTGGTGTCCGGCGGCTGCCACGGCGTCATCCACTCGGTCGCCGGCCAGCCCTCCGCCCCGGCCATCAGCTCATACATCGTCGCGCCGTCGATGTGCTCGCGGACGATGTCGGCGTGCCCGGCGTGCCGGGCCAGCTCCTCCAGCACGTGCAGCAGGATCCAGCGAGCCGAGTACCCGTCGGCGTTCTGCGGATACCAGGGCGCCTCGGGCAGCTGGACCTTGACCTCCAGATCCGGGAGGGCGCGGACGACCTGCTCGGTGTTGGCAGCCGTCTCGTCCAGCAGGGCCATCAGGGTGTCGTACGACTCGTCCTCGGCCAGCACGAAGTCCGAGCCGTACTCGTCCTCGGTCTTGTTCGCCGCCTCACCGGCGATCAGGTCGATCCAGCCGTGCTCGGTCTTGGCCGAGTGCTTGACCAGGCCACCGACCGTGAGCGCACTCGCCGGCGTCGCTCGCTGCCGCAGCTGGTCCTCGGTCAACCCGTACGCCGCGTAGCGCAGCCCGTCGCGTTGCTGGATCAGGTACAGCAGGATGCCGTCGGCCTCGTTGTCGAACGGCGGCGGGTTGCCGGGCATGAGTGCCTCCTCGGGAACGGTGTGAACTGTCGCTCACTCTCCACCACACCACCGACAGGCGAGCGGTCAGATCACCGCGGCCCGGACGCTGAGCACGTCGGGCAGATGACGGGCGATCTCCGACCAGGAGTCCCCGTCGTCGAGGCTGGCCCAGAGCGAGCCGTCTCGGGCCCCGAAGTAGAGACCGGTCTGGTCGGCGTTGTCCGCGGTCATGGCATCGCGCATCACCGCGGCGTAAAAGCCGTCCGGCAGGCCGCGCTGCGACGCGGTCCAGGTCCGCCCGGCGTCGGTCGAGCGCCACACCCGGGCCTCCCCGTTGGGTGGGATCCGCTCACCGTCGGCGACCAGCGGGAAGACGAACACGGTCTCCGGATCGTGCGGGTGCACGAGGATCGGGAACCCGAAGTCGGCCGGTAGCCCGTCGGCGATGGAGGTCCAGGTGGTCCCACCGTCGTCGGAGCGGTAGACGCCGTGGTGGTTCTGCGCGTACATCAGCTCGGGTCGGTCCGGGTGCGAGGCCACCTTGTGCACACACTGGCCGAACTCGGGCCAGGGGTCGGGGAAGAAGTAGGCCTTGATGCCGGTGTTGTACGGGTTCCAGCTCTCGCCGCCGTCCTCGGTGCGATACACCCCACCCGTCGACATGGCCACCGTCACCCGCTGCGGATCGGTCGGATCGGGCACGATCGTGTGGATCGCCTGACCACCGAACCCGGCGCCCCAGTCGGGCCGGTGCGGGTGGTCCCACAAGGACCGGACCAGCTCGAAGGACTCCCCGCGGTCGGTCGACCGGAACAGGGCCGACGGCTGCGTTCCGGCCCACACGACATCCGGCTCGGCCGGACTGGGCTGGATCTGCCACACCCGCTCGACGCTGCTGCCCAGATCCTCCGGGAACCTGACCGCCGCGCCCTGGGTCTCGGTCCAGGTCCGACCGAGGTCGTCGGAGCGGTAGACACCCGGACCCCAGTGCTCGCTGGTGCCGCCGACGAACACCCGCGGAGTGCTCCCACGGGTGTCCACACAGGTGCCGTAGATACCCGCCATCAGGAACTCCGGCGGGCCGAACTCCCATTCCTGGCGGCTCTCGTCGCTGCGCCCGATCCACAGACCCTTCTTCGTCCCGACCAGCAGCACGGCTTCCGACATCCCGACCTCCGTGTCTCGATATTCCAGTTAGGAATATCTTCGGTACGCTCTCACGCGTGGGTCAAGGGCTCTCCACCACCTCGTACGCGATTCTGGGGTTGCTGGTGTTCGAGGGTCAGGAGTCGCCCGGAATGACTGGCTACGAGGTCAAGCAGCGGGCGGATCGGACTCTGCGGTTCTACTGGGTCGCTCCGGCGATGAGCCAGGTCTACTCAGAGCTCGCCCGACTCGCCGACGCTGGGTTGGTGACCGCGTCCCTCGTCGGGCCGGGTGGTCGTCGCGATCGGCGCTACCGGATCAGTCCGGACGGACTGGCCCGGCTGAGGGAGTGGCAGACCACGTCGGAGCCGGAGTTCCCGATCCTCAAGCACCCGGTGGCGCTGCGACTGCTGATGGGAAGCATCTCCTCGCCCGATGCGGCGCGGGCCATGCTCACCGACTACCGTCGCACCCTGGCCGAGCGGCGCGCCGAGCTCTCAGCGGTGCGGGAGTCGCTCGCCGACCGGCCCGAGTTCGCTTACCCGGCCCTGGTCGCCGACTGGGGACTCGCCTACTACGCAAGCGAGGACGCGATCGTGGCGGAGCTGTCCGAGCGCCTCCCCGCAGCCGACGGATCGGGCGCGTCCGACAGCTGAGCCAGCCCGACCCGTTCACTCCTCGTTCGCCGAGCAGGTCGATACTGACCCCGTGATCATCCGGGAGAACTTCCGTGAGTACCTCGACCACCTGCTCAACGACGGCTACACCGTCCGCCACGACGAGCACGGCTCGGATCCGGACCTGATCGACCCGGGCGGCGACCCGGTCGAGACCTGGCGTGAGGACTACCCGTACGACGAGCGGATGGACCGCGAGGTCTACGAGGACGAGAAGTACGCCCTGCAGATCGAGCTGCTGAAGCTGCAGTACTGGATCCAGGACACCGGTGGCAAGATCGTGGTGCTGTTCGAGGGGCGCGACGCGGCCGGCAAGGGCGGCACCATCAAGCGGTTCATGGAGCACCTGAACCCGCGTGCCGCCCGGACGGTGGCGCTCAACAAGCCGACCGAGACCGAGCGTGGGCAGTGGTACTTCCACCGCTACATCACGCACCTGCCCACCGCCGGCGAGATCGTGCTGTTCGACCGCTCCTGGTACAACCGCGCCGGCGTCGAGCGGGTGATGGGCTTCTGCACCGACAAGCAGTACGAGCAGTTCCTGAACCAGGCGCCGCTGTTCGAGTCGATGCTGGTGGAGAGCGGCTTCTTCCTGACCAAGCTGTGGTTCTCCGTCACCCAGTCCGAGCAGCGGACCCGGTTCGCCATCCGGCAGATCGACCCGGTCCGGCGCTGGAAGCTGTCCCCGATGGACGTGAAGTCGCTCGACCGGTGGGACGACTACAGCGAGGCGAAGGAGGCGATGGTGCTGCGCACCGACACCGATCACGCGCCGTGGACCTCGATCAAGAGCAACGACAAGAAGCGGGCCAGGATCAACGCGATGCGGTTCTTCTTGAACCAGTTCGACTACGAGAACAAGGACTCGGCGGTGGTCTATCCGGCCGATCCACTGATCGTGCAGCGCAGCATCGACTCGATCGTCGACTGACTTGGGCGATCTGGAGCTCACCGCTCTGCGGCGTTATCCGGTCAAGTCCTGCCGCGGCGAGGATCTGGCCGAGGCCGCGGTCGAGCCGTGGGGGTTGGCGGGTGACCGCCGCTGGATGGTGATCGATCCGGCCGGTGAGGTGGTCACCGCTCGGGAGGCCAACCGACTGGTGCTCATCATCCCGAAGATCACCGGTCGCGGCTTGAGACTGTCCGCACCCGGCGTCGCCGACCTCGAGGTCGACCGACCACTGGCCGAGCAGCTCGTGCGGGTGAAGATCTTCGACGATCGGCTGGACACGCTCCTGGCCGCCGAGGTCGCCGGCGACTGGTTCTCCCGGGTGATCGGCCGGGCGGTGCGGCTGGTCTACCTCGACGACCCGCGTCGGCGCCCGGTCGACCCCGACTACGCCGAACCGGGCGAGGTGGTCACCCTGGCTGACGGGTTCCCGCTGCTGCTGGCCTCGGAGGAGTCCCTCGCCCAGCTGAACGCGTGGATCGCGACCGGGCCACGGGCCGAGGAGGGGCCGCTGCCGATGACCCGGTTCCGTCCCAATCTGGTCGTCCGCGGCGCCGAGGCGTTCGCCGAGGACGGTTGGCAACGGGTCCGGGTCGGCGAGGTCACCTTCCGGGTGCCGAAGCCCTGTTCACGTTGTGTGCTGACCACAATCGACCCCGACACCGCCGTACGCACGAAGGAGCCGCTGGTCAGTCTGGCCCGGCACCGCACGATCGGCGGCAAGACCCTTTTCGCCATGAATCTGGTGCCGGAGTCGCCGTACGGAGATCTGGTGCCGGAGGCGCCGCCCGGAGATCTGGTGCCGGAGGCGCCGCCCGGAGATCTGGTGCCGGAGGCGCCGTACGGGACCGTACGGGTGGGCGACCCGGTCGAGGTGCTGGAAACCCGCTGACACCCCGTTCTCGCTCGGGATCCTGCTTCGTGCTCGGGTTGGAACCAGTGCAAGGAGCACAGAGCCGAGCGAGAAGTCCGAGCGGTCAGCTCGCGCCGAGGAACGTACGCTCTGCCCAGGCGTACGAGATCTGGTGCGACTCCACCTTCGTCGGGGTGCTCGGCTCGTCGACCTCGATCATGAAGTCACCGTCGTAGTCGGTCGGCAGCGCGGCCAGCACCGCGTCGAAGTCGATCACGCCGAGGCCGGGTTCGGCCCACA
>DASQLI010000123.1:0-17988 GCA_035630075.1 Microlunatus sp. | reverse complement strand
TCCCGGCCGGGGTGCATGCCGGGCCGATCGCAGGTGCCGGGTTCGACAAGTACTGGCCGCCGGTCGGTCGGATCGACGGCGCGTACGGCGACCGGAATCTGATCTGCACGTGTCCCCCGCCGGAGGCGTTCGAGAGCTAGCGGTCGATCCCGGCGACGTCGTTGATCCGCTGGGCCAGGGCGAGGTCGGCGTCGGTCAGACCGCCTTCGGAGTGGGTGGACAGCACCAGCGTCACCGTGTTCCAGCGGATGTCGATGTCGGGGTGGTGGTTCCGTTGCTCGGCCTCGTGCCCGACCTGGTTGACCAGATCAAGTGCCGCGACGAAGTCGGCGAGCTCGAACTGAGTCGAGATCGATGTCTGATCGGCGCTCAGGGACCAGTTGGACAGGCTCTGCAGTCCGCTGCTGATCTCGTCCTCGGTGAGTCGGGTCATGCCTCCTAGCCAACGGCGCTGCCGATCCCGTGTCAACGCCTCTCGCTTCGGTAGGTTTCCCCCGTGACGGTCTCGGATCGAGTGAGCGCCCGCGCCCGTGCGCGCTCCGAGCGGCTGAGGTCGCGGGCCCAGCCCATCCAGAGCCGGATCGAACGCATCCTGCGGATCGGTTGGATCGCCCACATCCAGCGTGCCGTGCAGCGCTACAACGGACGGTTCGGCTATCAGTTCGGCGCCGGCGTCGCCTACTTCTCGGTGTTGGCGATCATCCCGGTGATCATGGTGGCCTTCTCGATCGTGGGCTTCCTCCTGGTGGAGCTGAGGCCGGACCTGGTCAGCACGGTCGCTGACCTCGCGACGGCCCAGTTCCGGGGCGTTGATCCGGACACCATCGAGACGATCGAGGCGGGGATCATCTCCTTGCTGGAGAACTACACCTCCATCGGTGTGGTCGGTCTGATCACCGGCCTGTACGCCGGCGCCACCTGGATGGGACACCTGCGCAACGCCATCGACGCCCAGTGGCGCAGCGACTTCGACGCCGAACGCGAAATCATCCCGTACCCGATCAAGGTGGCGGTGAACCTGGTCCGGATGGCCGGCCTGCTCGTCGCCATCGCCATCACCTTCGGGCTGGCCACCATCTCCACCAACATCGCTCAACAGGTCGCCACCTGGCTCGGCTTCGGCGACTCGTGGGTCACCTCGGCGGTGCTGCGGGTGCTCGCGCCTGCGCTCTCGCTCGTTGCCGGCTGGTTGACCTTCTGCTACATCTACATCGTCGTCCCCCGCCAGCGCGAGCCCTGGCGACGGATCTGGACCGGGGCGATCTTCGGCGCCCTCGGCCTGTTCATCCTCCAGTACGCCACTGCGTTGATCATCACCGTGCTGTCCGGCAACACCGCGGCCGCGGTGTTCGGGCCGGTGATCGTGGTGATGCTGTTCTTCAACCTGTTCGCTCAGCTGATCTTGATCATCGCGGCCTGGATCGCGACCTGGGACGAGCCCGCGTTCCTGGATCTGGACGAGAGCCGGGTCAGGTTCGCGCTGACGCCGGCCAGGCCGGTCACGGCCGGTCCGCCGACGGTCGCCGAGGAGAACGCACAGCGAGCGGTCCAGGTCGGCCTCGGCGCCGGCTGGGTGACCGGTGCTGCGACCGGGGTCGGTTTGGGCGCGTTCCTGGCCTGGCTCGTCGCGAAGGTGCTCGGGCGACGGCCCTAGTGGGCGGCGACCTTCTCGGTGACCGGTTGACCGATGCCGGCGAGCAGGTCGGTGAACCAGGTCTGGTCGATGTCGAACGGCTTGCCGCCCTTGATCCGGTTGAACTCGATAGCGCGGAGCTCGTCGCCGGCTTCCTCGTCGTGCCCGATCACACCCGGCTCACCTCGCAGCGCACAGTCCACGGCCAGGTCGGTCATCGAGCGGATCAGGTCGAGGTCGCGCTGGTTGGCGGCGGCGGCCCGGGAGTAGTAGCCCGACTTCTGCACCATCACCTTCTCCGCGCCCAGCCGTTCGGCGAACTTGCTCGCGAACCAGGCACCCGGATTGATCTTGTCGATCTTCACGTGGCCGAAGGGGTCGCGGGCGACCTCCTCGCCGGAGGACTCGATCTCGGCGACGATGGTGTCCAGTCCGGCACCCTCGGAGACGAACAGGTTGACCGAGCCGACCTCGTCCATCACGGTCTTCAGCCGGGCAGCCTCCGCCTCGAGGTCGAAGTGCGCCTCCGGTACGTAGACGCCGTGCACATCCCAACCCGCGCGACCCAGTCCGATCTCCGGCACCCATTCCCTGGTGTCGAGCCACTCCCGGTACGCCTGCGCGGTGGCCGCGGTCAGCCAGCCGCAGTGCCGGCCCATCACCTCGTGCACGATCAGCATCCGCGAGCCCGAGTTGTGCTCGCCCAGGATGTTCTGGGCGAACCGAGCGCCCTGCTCGGCCGCGGTCCAGGCGCCGAGGGACTGGCGGATGGGGATCACGTCGTTGTCGATCGTCTTGGGTAGGCCGACCACGGTCAGCTCGTAGTCGTGCTCGTGCAGGTACGCGGCGAGGTCGGCGGCAGTCGTGTTGGTGTCGTCGCCGCCGATCGTGTGCAGGACGTCCACGCCGTCCTCGGTCAGCCGGTCAGCCGCCGCCTTCAGCGGGTCCACCCCGTCGGCGACCAGGCCGCGCTCGACCAGGTCCGCGGCATTGGTGAGCTTCACCCTGGAGTTGCCGATGGGCGAGCCGCCGAACGTGTGCAGGATCGCGGCGTTGGCGCGGACCTCAGGAGTCACCGTCAGGTAGTCACCGGAGAGCAGGCCCTGGTAGCCGTACTTGTACGCGATGATCTCGACCTCAGGAGCGAGTGCGGTGTAGCGCTCGATCAGCCCGCCGATGGCGGACGAAAGGCACGGGGCGAAGCCTCCGGCGGTGAGCAGTGCGACCTTGGAAACCATGCTCGTAACCTATCGAACGCTCTAGGCTGCTCGATCATGGCGCGCTACTTCGACGTCCACCCCGAGAACCCGCAACCTCGGACGATCGCCAAGGTCGTCGAGCTCTTGAGGGACGACGCACTGGTCGCGTACCCGACCGACTCCTGCTTCGCCTTGGGTGTCCAGCTCGGCAACGCCGACGGGATCGAACGGATCCGCAGCGTGCGCGATCTCGACAAGCACCATCACTTCACGCTGGTCTGCGGCGACTTCGCCCAGCTCGGTCAGTTCGTGCACCTCGACACCGCGGTGTTCCGGGCGGTGCGAGCGGCCACGCCGGGACCGTACACGTTCATCCTGCCGGCGACCCGGGAGGTGCCGCGCCGGATGCTGCACCCGAAGAGGCGCACTGTCGGTGTCCGGATCCCCGACCACAAGACGACCCACGCCCTGGTGGAGGCGATGGGGGAGCCGTTGCTGTCCAGCACTTTGCTGATGCCCGGTGACGAGGAGGCGATGACCCAGGGCTGGGAGATCAAGGACCGGCTCGACCACCTGCTGGACGCGGTGCTGGACTCCGGCGACTGCGGTGAGGTCCCGACCACGGTGGTCGACTTCTCCGACGGAAGCCCTGAGGTGGTCCGGGTCGGCGCTGGGGATCCCTCCCGCTTCGAGTAGGCGCTACGTCCTCCAGCCGCACGGCCGGCGGCGACCGATGAACAGCTTGGGGGAATGAGCTCATCGGCTCGTTCCAGATCGAATTCGTCCCGGACGCCGTGTTCTTCCATTCAGGTCCTCATTTGTGCTAATTCGAAGCCGGCAGTCGCTCGGTGAAAGGGTCGACAATTCCCGCACGGCCTTGACATCGTTCTGACATCACGGTGGACTTCGAAGAATTGGAATTGACGAACGCGTATCAAATCGAGCACTCGATTCTCATGTGTACGTCGATTGGGGGATCAGATGACGTCCTTTCTCCATGGCGTGATGCGCGTCCGGCTGTTGATCTTGGCTGCAGCTCTCGGCGTCCTGGCGGTGGGCATCGTGCAGCTCCGGGAGACTCCGTTGGACGTGCTTCCGGAGTTCACGCCCCCCTACGCCGAGATACAGACCGAGGCCTTGGGGCTGTCGGCCGAAGAGGTCGAGCAGTTGATCACGGTGCCCCTCGAGGCGGATCTGCTCAACGGTGTGCAGGGCGTCGAGGTGATCCGGTCGGAGTCGGTGCCGGGCCTGTCTTCGATCGTCCTGATCTTCGAGAGCGGCACGGACGTCTATCAGGCCCGACAGCTGGTGGAGGAGCGGCTCACCCAGGCCCACGCCCTGCCCAACGTCTCCAAACCGCCGACCCTGCTCCAGCCGTTGTCCTCCTCCAACCGTGTCCTGCTGATCGGGCTGTCGTCGACCGAGCTCACTCCCATCGAACAGTCGGTGCTCGCCCGGTGGACCGTACGGCCACGCCTGATGGGTGTTCCAGGGGTTGCCAACATCTCGATCTGGGGCATGCGGGACCAGCAGCTGCAGGTGCAGGTCGATCCGGAGCGACTCCGTGACCGGGAGGTCACGCTGAGCCAGGTGATCAACACCGCGGGCAACGCGCAGGTCGTCTCGCCGCTGACCTTCCTGGAGGCGTCCACTCCGGGCACGGGTGGCTTCATCGAGACTCCCCAGCAGCGCCTGCAGGTGCGCCACCTGCTGGAGAAGATCGCCGACCCGGCCGAGCTCTCCCGCGTTCCCGTCGAAGGCGCCGATCTCCGGCTCGGTGATGTCGCCGACATCAGAATCGATCACCAGCCGCTGATCGGCGACGCGGTGGTCGGTGGCGGACCAGGGCTGATCTTGGTGGTCGAGAAGTTCCCCGGGATCAGCACACCTGAGGTGACCGCGGACGTCGAAGAGGCGTTGGAGACGCTGCGGCCCGGCTTGACCGGGGTCACCACCGACACCACGCTGTTCCGACCCTCCGACTACGTGCAGGAGGCGCTCGACAACGCCGGGCTGGCCGTCTTGCTGGGTGGCGGGTTGTTGCTGGCCGGGCTGCTGGCGATGCGGTTCCACTGGCGTGCCGTGGTGGTCATCGTGGTCACCGTCCCCGTGGCCCTGGCCACGGCCGGCCTGGTGCTGGAGCTGCTCGGACAAGGACTCAACGCCCTGGTCTTCGCGGGGGTGGCGGCCGCGGTGGCCATCGTGGTCCATGAGGCGGTGGTCTCCACCGACAGGGTCATCTGCCGGCTGTCGGAGTCGGACCCGGACCAGGCGGCACTGGACGGAACCGCAGTGGACGGAGCGACCGCTGGAGGTCGTCGAGACGTCTCCACCGTCATCGTCGAGGCCTCGGCGGAGGCTCGCCGTCCGCTGGTCTACGCGACGCTGGTCGCGTTGCTGGCCGTCGTGCCGTTGGCTGTCCTGGAAGGCCGTCCAGGTGCCTTCTTCTCCCCGCTGGTCACCGCGTACGCCGTGACGGTGGCCGCGGCCATGCTCGTGGCGTTGACCGTGACTCCCGCCCTCAGCTACCTGATGTTCGCTCGGTGGCAGCTCGGGGACGCCCCGACGCCCACCTGGGGACATCGCCTGGGTGACCGTTATGAGGCCGGTCTGCAGCGGTTCTCGAGTCGGCTGCGGCCTGCCGTGCTCGTCGCGGCCGGTTTGGCGTTGGTCGGCATCGCTGCGGTGGCCGTGGTGCCGCTGCTCGGCGTCTCGCTGCTGCCCAGCTTCGCCGACCGGAACGTGCTGGTACGGCTGGAGGGACGTCCCGGCGCCTCGAACCAGTGGATGACCGCGAAGACCACCGAGGTCTCCAGCCTGCTTGCGGACGTGTCCGGCGTGGCCACGGTCGGCGGGCAGGTCGGCCGTGCCGTCACCGGTGACCGGGTGGTGAACATCAGCTCCAGCGACATCTGGGTCACCGTCGCAGCCGACGCCGACTACGACGAGACCCTGGCCGGGATCAACGGGGTGGTCGACGAGGTGGCCGACGTGACCGCCGAGGTCTCGACCTACACCACGCAGAGCATGCGCGACATCGGAGCGCTGACCGGCGGCGGCACCGCGCCGACCAGCGGGCTGGATGTCCTCACGGGCCTGAACATGCCGCTCGCCGTGCGCCTGTTCGGTCCGGATCCAGCGGTTCTGGCCACGCAAGCAGAACGGATCCGGGAGGTCATGGCCGATCTGGACGGGCTCGTTGGCCCGCAGGTCCGCCTGGAGCCGTCTCAGCCGACCATCGAGATCGAAGTGGATCTGGAGAAGGCCCGCCAGGTCGGCGTCAGCCCCGGGCTGGTGCGCCGCGCCGAAGCGACGCTGTTGCAGGGCATCCAGGTGGGCAGTGTCTTCGAAGAGCAGAAGGTCTTCGACGTCGTTGTCCAGGGCGCACCGCAGACCCGACGCAGCGTGGCGGACGTGGAGAACCTGCTCATCGACCGCCCCGGTGGCGGGCACGTCCGGCTCGGCGACGTGGCTGACGTGCGCACGGTCCAGACCGCGGCGGTCATCCACCGAGATGCGGTCTCCCGCCGTCTGGACATCGTCGCCGGTGTGGACGGTCGGAGCGTGAGCGACGTCGCGGCTGACCTCGAACAGCGGCTGGCCGACCAGGATCTCCCTCTCGAGTACCACGCCGAAGTCCTGACGGCCAGCACCGCCGAGGAGGTCAACGCCGGGTTGGTGATCGGTTTCGCCATCGCCGCGGCGATGGCGGCGTTCCTGCTGTTCCAGGCGGCGTTCCAGAGCTGGCGACTGGCCGCGATCGGGTTCTCGGCCCTCCCGCTGAGCATGGTCGGGGGGCTGGTCGCCGGACTGATCGCCGAACAGCAGCTGTCCCTGGGATCCCTGCTCGGCCTGCTGGCTGTACTCGGTCTCGCCGCCCGGACGATCACCCTGATCATCTCGACCCTCCAGGCCGCCCCAGACGTCCAAGGGGCGCGGGGGGAGCTTCCCCCGATGCTGGCCTCCACCGTGGCCATCGGTCTGCTCGCATTGCCGTTCGTGATCTTGGGGGATCGCCCCGGCCTGGAGATCGTGCATCCGATGGCCGTGGCCCTGCTCGGCGGTCTGCTGACCACCGCTCTGGTCACCTTGTTCGTGCTGCCCAGCGTCTACCGGCACACCGGCCCGCACCCGGCGAAGCGCCCCTCCGCTGAACCCGAGCCGCATCCAGTCGGAGGTGCAGCATGAGCCGCTCACTCCGCCGCCGACCGCTGATGGTGCTGGGGATCTGGCTGGTTGGAGTCGCCCTGCTCGCCCTGTCGGGCTGCAACGAGGTCGAGGAGGAACCGGGCAGCTCCTACCACCCAGCCGAGCTCTCCTCGCCCGGTCCGCAGGGGGTCAGAGAGGTAACCCTCACCGAAGATGCAGCGCGTCGGGTGGGGCTGCAGACCAGCCGGGTGACCGTCGAGGGCGCCGACCGCGTCGTCCCGTACGCCGCACTGATCTACGACGAACAAGGCGATCCGTGGGTCTACACCGTTCCCGAGCCGCTGACGTACGTGCGGGTCAGCGTCATGGTCAAGGAGGAGGTCGACGAGGACACGATGGCTTTGTCGGCGGGGCCACCGGTCGGCACGGAGGTTGTCACCAGGGGCGTGGCCGAGGTGTACGGGGCCGAGCTCGGGATGGACGGTAACCACTGATGCGCCGGATCGTCCGGGGCAGCCTTCGGTTCCGCTGGCTGGTCCTCTTCCTGGCCACGGCAACGCTCGCGCTCGGTCTCGTACGGATCCCGGAGACCAAGGTCGACGTGTTCCCGGAATTCGCCCCGCTGCGGATCGAGGTCCAGACGATCGCTCTGGGCAACTCCTCCAACGAGGTCGAGCAGCTGATCACCGTACCGATCGAGGATCAGCTCAACGGCATCGAGGGCCTGACCGACATGCGCTCCAAGTCGGTGGCTCAGCTCTCCGCCATCGTGATGCACTTCGAGGCGGGAACCGATGAGCTCCGCGCACGGCAGCTGGTCGCCGAGCGCCTCAGCCAGATCACGGCCACCCTGCCCACCTGGGCCAGCCCCCCGTTCATGATGCCGGCCTTGTCGGCGACCAGTCGGATCATGAAGATCGGCATGACCTCCGACACCATCAACCTGACGGACATGTCCGAGCTGGCGTACTGGAAGGTCCGCGCCCGGCTGCTACGCGTGCCTGGAGTCGCTCAGGTGGCGATCTGGGGCGAGCGGCTCCCGCAGCGCCACGTCCAGGTCGACCCGGCGAAGATGGCGAAGCACGACGTCACCCTGCAGCAGGTGATGAACGCCTCGGCCGATGCCCTCGACGCAGGACTGCTCCGCTACTCCGACGGCGCCATGGTCGGCACCGGCGGATTCGTGGAGAACGAGACGCAGCGGCTCAACGTCCGTCACGTGCAACCGATCATCGAGCCCGAGGATCTCGGCCGGGTGCCGGTCCTGGAACGGGACGGCAGGATCCTGCGGCTGGCCGACTTGGGCGAGGTCAAGGTGGATCCGGGTCCACTGATCGGTGACGCCGTGGTCAACGACGGCGAAGGATTGTTGCTGGTCGTCCAGAAGTTCCGTGGGGCGAACACGGTCGAGGTGACCAAGGGTGTCGAAGACGCCATGGCCGAGATGGCTCCCGGCCTGCGGGGCATCGAGGTGGACACCAGGATCTTCCGACCCGCGACGTTCATCGAGCAGTCGATCGACAACCTCACCCGAGCGATCCTGCTCGGCATCCTGCTGGTCGCCTTGATCATCGTTGCCTTCTTGTTCGAGTGGCGGACCGCGTTCATCAGCCTGATCGCCATCCCTCTGTCTCTGGTTGCCGCACTGCTCGTGCTGGACATGGCCGGGGCCACGGTGAACGTGATGGTGCTGGCCGGCCTGGTGGTCGCCGTCGGGGTGGTGGTCGATGACGCCATCATCGACGTGGAGAACATCGTCCGGCGATTGCGCGAGGCGCAAGTCGCCGGCAGTACCCAGTCCACCTTCAGCATCGTGCTGGAGGCCTCGGTCGAGGTCCGCACCGCGATCACCTACGCGACGATCATCAACGTCGTGTCGGTGGTGCCGGTGCTCTTCCTGGCAGGCCTTTCCGGCGCCTTCTTCCGGCCGCTCGTCCTGTCCTACGGGTTGGCTGTGCTGGTGTCGATGCTGGTGGCACTGACGGTGACGCCGGCGCTGAGCCTGCTGCTGCTCGCCCGGGGCAAGCTCGTGGCCCGAGAGTCACCGGTGATGCGTGGCCTCAAGCGCGGTTACCAGTTCGTGATCGCCCGGCTGATCCGGCGACCGCTGCCGGCGCTGGTGACCGCCGGGGTGATGCTGCTGCTGGGAGGGCTGGCCGTGCCCACGCTGGGCAGCCAGCTGTTGCCCAACTTCAAGGAACGCGACTTCTTGATGCACTGGCTGACCCAGCCGGGGACCTCCGTGGGTGAGGAGACCCGGATCTCCGTATCGGCCTGTAAGGATCTGCGTGAGATCGACGGCGTCCAGAACTGCGGCTCCCACATCGGCCAGGCGTTCCTGGCCGACGAGGTCTACGGTGTCGACTTCGGCGAGAACTGGATCAGCGTCAGCCCGGAGGTGGACTACGAGCAGACGCTCGACAAGGTCCAGGAGACGGTTGACCGCTACCCCGGTCTGTACCGGGACGTCCAGACCTATCTGCGCGAGCGGATCAAGGAAGTGCTCACCGGATCGAGCGAGTCCATCGTCGTCCGGATCTACGGCCCCGACCTGGGGGCACTTCGCGACCAGGCCAAGTCCGTCGAGAGCCTGATCGCCGACATCGACGGTGTGGTCGACGCCCATGCCTCCTTCCAGACCGACCTGCCGCACATCGAGGTCGAGCCGAACCTGGATGCCGCCCGCCGCCATGGTCTGACGCCCGGGGAGATCCGGCGGCAGGCGTCGACGCTGGTGGCCAGCGAGGAGGTCAGCGACATCTACTCCGGCGGGCGGGCGTACGACGTGCACGTCACGGCCATCCCCGCGGCCCGCAACAGCGTCACCGACGTGGAGAACCTGCCGCTGGACACCCCGAGTGGGACGCGGATCAAGCTCGAGGACGTGGCCGAGGTGAGGATGGCTCCGACCCCCAACGCGATCGAGCGCGAACAGCAGTCGCGGCGCATCGACGTCGGCGCGAACGTAGAGGGTCGTGACCTGGGATCGGTGGTCGAGGACGTCGAGAACCGGGTCGAAGGCATGACCTTCCCGCTGGGCTATCACGCCGAGGTGATCGGCGAGTCCACCGAGTTCGACGCAGCGGAGGACAAGCTCCTGATCTTCGGCATCGCGGCCGGCGTGATCATCTTGTTGTTGCTGCACACCGCTTTCCGAAGCTTCCGGCTGGCCCTGCTGACCTTCCTCCTGCTGCCGATGGCCTTGGCGGGCGGAGTGATCGGGGTCTGGCTCAGCGGTGGGGTGCTCTCGCTGGGTTCACTGGTGGGCTTCCTCGCCGTCTTCGGCATCGCCGCTCGGAACGGCATCCTGATGATCAGTCACTTCCAGCGGTTGGAGCACGAGGAGGGCCACACCTTCGGGCGCGACCTGGTGGTGCTGGGTGCGACTGAACGCCTCGCGCCCATCCTGATGACGGCGCTGGCCACTGGCCTGGCGCTGGTCCCGTTGGTCGTGGCGGGCAGCATCCCCGGACACGAGATCGAGCACCCGATGGCGATCGTCATCCTCGGGGGACTCGTCACGGCAACGCTGCTGAACCTGTTCGTGCTGCCCTCGCTCTACCTTTGGTTCGGCAAGGCGCGGCGGTCACGGGTCGAAGGGTGACTCAGGTCGGGAAGACGGTGAGCTCGCCGTCGGCGTCGAACTGTGAGTTCGGAACCGTCGGCAGGTCAAGGATGTCAGTGGCGAGGTTGGCGAGGTCGCCGTTGCGGATGGGCTGTGGGCCGACGTAGCTGGTTCGGGAGTCTCCGGGGCTGGCGCGGCCGGGGTTGAGGCTGTACAGATCCCGGCCGGCGGGGACACCCGGTCCCCAGGCCATGAACGGGATCCGGTAGTTGTCCATGTCGATCGGATTCGAGTGGGAGGCACCGTCGCCGCCGTGGTCGGCGGTGAGCAGGACGACGGTGTTGCGGCTCAGGGCAGGTTGGCCAGCGATGGTGTCCAGCACGGTGCCGACGAGCAGGTCGGTGCTTCTGACCGCGGCGAGGTACTGATCGCTCATGAACCCCGACTCATGACCGGTCTCGTCGGGTAGCGCGATGTGAAGGAACATGAACTGTCCTGGTCGAGATCGCAAGTAGGTGTTCGTCGTCGCGACCAGGCGGGCGTCCTTGGTGTCAACGACGAACTCATCGATCTTCGCACGACCGTTGTCCGTGCCGACGTCATCGGCTCCACCGTTGGTGTTCCAGGTTCGATCGTAGAGGGCGAACTTCTCCTTCGTCGTGAACAGGGCGGTCCCTCCGCCGCGGTCGTGCACGATATCGAACACGCTGGAGACGTATCCGCCGGCACTGTCGTGCACGGTCCTACTGCCGTTGTCGGTGTTGTAGGTGACGCCGTGGCCGCCGCGGCGACCGTCGATGCGGCGACCGGTGAGCATCCCGGTGTGGTTCGGCAGCGTTCGCGTCTGTTCCCGAGCGGTGCGGGCGTTCAAGGTGTAGGCGCCTTCCTTCATGAGTCTGTGAAAGGCGGGGGTGCCAGCGGGTCCGAGCGTCGTGATGGCGTGCGGATTCAATCCGTCGATCGAGATCGCGACTATCCTGCCGACTCGACGATCGGCCGCGGTCTCGTCGGTACCTTGCTTCGGCGTGGCTGACCCGGATGACTGCGACCCGAACTCGGGCTGAGGGGGAAGCGACGCCGGAGCACACGCCGTGACCCAGAGGATGAGGACCGTCGCCAGCACGACCAACTCGGTAGCGCTCTTGACGCTGCGCACTCCGTGGCTGCGCGTGAGTGTCAGCGCGGCACTCGAGCATCTCGCGCTGTTCGGACTCTGCGGGACCACTCCACCAGCCTGAACCGCAGAAGTCCGGCTGTCACGTCAATCCGTCTGTTTGGGCGCGGTGACTGAGGGTGGCCGGCTACCGTACGCGGCCGCGAGTCGGACCGGGGCAGTCAGCCGCCAGGACTCGTACACCAGCTCCGCGAGCTCGTCGGCTTCGATCCGGTCGAGGTGCACCACCACCCAGCCGAACTGGCCGGCCTCGAACTGCGTCTCGAACGCGTCAGGTCGCTCGGTCACCAGCGCGACCTGCTCCTCACGCTCCTGCTTGAGCCCGACGGTCGAGGTCGCCGGCCAGTGATAGCCGAAGCCCTTTCCCCGCAGCGTCAGCTGGCTGTAGCGGTCGTGATCGATCACCACGACCTCCGGCAGCTGATCGATCACGTCCCAGAAGTCGTCGTTCGTGCACGGCATGCCGGTAGTGAAGCAGGCGCTACCGACATCGAAGGACTGCGTCAGGACTCAGTCCCGGCTGAGGTCCTCCATGGCGCGATCCAGCGCGACCAGGCCGCGTACCAGCGCCTGCAGGTCATCGTCGGCGAGCCGCTCGAGCACCTGTGGCGGCATCGCGCTACCGCTGCTGATCAGGCTGCGCAACGTGGCGGTGCCGGTCGCGGTGACGCTCAGCCGTCGGATCCGGCGGTCATCGGGATCGTCGCCGCGTCGCACCATGCCGTGCTCGACGAGCCGGTCGACCAGGCCGGACATGGTGGCCACGGACACTCTCATCGCCTCAGCCAGGTCGTGGCCCGTTGCTCGGTCCCGTTCGGCGGCGATCAGGGTCAGCACCTTGAGCTGCTGCATCGTCAGCGGTGTCGAGAGCAGCGGTTCGGCCCAGGAGGAGAGCGCTCGTCGGTCGAAGGAGGCGTGCAGCTCGTCGAGCTGATGGAGCAGGGCGGCTCGATCGACGTCACTGCTGATCGTCATCGGCCTTCTCGCTCCTCTCATCGGATACCGCAGCCAGGCTCAGGGCAAACCCTTGGATGCCCTGACTATACGGCTGATGCTAACGATTCGCTGTCTCCGACGTATCGTGATGAGGTGACATCGCTGACCCGGCTCAGTCTGGCCAACCGGCTCATCGTCGGTCTCATCACCATCGCCATCGTCGCGTTCGGCGTCTTGGCTGCTCGATCGCTGAAGCAGGAGCTTCTGCCATCGACCACCATCCCGACCGCGATCGTGTCGGCGACCTATCCCGGCGCGACGCCGCAGATCGTGGCCGACGACGTGGCGACGCCGCTGGAGCGCGCCATCACCGGCGTCTCCGGGGTCACCGACGTCACTTCGACATCGTCGAACGGCTCGTCACAGATCACCGTCAACTGGGACTACGGGCTCGACAACGACAAGGTGCTCAGCGACGTCCGGGCCGCGGTCGACTCGACGTTGCCCAACGTTCCCGACGGCGTCGAGACCGAGGTCTTCGCCGGCAGCACCGACGACATCCCGGTGGCCCTGCTCGCGGTGTCCACCGACCTTCCGCTGGATGACTCGGGACGACTGGTGCAGAACGTCGCGGTGCCGGCGCTGACCGCCATCGAAGGCGTACGCCAGGTCGACGTCACCGGGGAGAACACCCAGCAGATCACCGTCACCCTGCGGCCCAAGGACCTGGAGAAGTACGACGTCACGGCCCAGGCCGTCACCCAGACCGTGCAGTCGCAGCTGACCGTGGTCCCCGCCGGGACGGCCTACGACAAGACCATCGAGCTGGCCGTCCAGGTGGGCAGCTCCTCGGACTCGATCAAGCAGATCAAGGCGCTGGCGATCCCGACCAGCGACGACCCGGTCGCCTTGTCCAAGATCGCCGACGTGCAGCTCGAGTCCATCTCCGCGACCTCGCTGGCCCGCTCGGACGGACGTCCGGCGCTGAGCGTGTCGGTGTTGAAGGAGTCCGACGCCGACTCGGTGGCCATCTCGCACGCGATCGACGACGCGATCCCAGGTCTGGAGCAGACCATGGGCAACAACACGACCTTCAACATCGCCTTCAGCCAGGCGCCGCTGATCGAGCAGTCCATCCACGACCTGACCGTCGAAGGGGCGCTCGGCCTGTTCTTCGCGGTGCTGGTCATCCTGCTCTTCCTGTGGTCGGTGCGCTCGACGTTGATCACAGCCATCTCGATCCCGTTGTCCCTGTTGATCGCGCTCATCGGTCTGTACGCCGGCGACTACTCGCTCAACATCTTCACCCTGGCGGCACTGACCGTGGCGGTCGGTCGGGTCGTCGACGACTCGATCGTCGTCTTGGAGAACATCAAACGCCGTGACACCGGCCACGCCGCCCTGACCCCGGCCGACATCGTCGCCTCGGTCAAGGAGGTGGCCGGAGCCGTCACCGCCTCGACCGCGACCACGATCGCGGTGTTCCTGCCGGTGGCCGTGGTGTCCGGAGTCACCGGCGAGCTGTTCCGACCGTTCGCCATCACGGTCGCCGTCGCCCTCGCGGCCTCACTGCTGGTCTCCATGACGGTGGTGCCGGTGCTGGCGTACTGGTTCCTCCGCGGAGGGAAGCGCAAGAAGGCGGCCGCTGCTGCCGGAGCCACGGCGACGGCCGCTGCCGCTGGGGGCAGCACGACCGCGGAGGCCGCCGTACCGGGTCACGAGAGCACCGACTTCCAGACCACGACCGCCCACACCGACGAGGAGACGAAGGTCACCCGGCTGCAGAAGGGCTATCTGCCCGTGCTGGGCTGGGGGCTGCGGCACCCGGTCATCACCCTGGCCGTCGCGATGCTGGTGTTCGTCGGCACCCTGGGCGCCTCAACGCTACTGAAGACCGACTTCCTGGGCTCGGTCAGCGACGACACCGTCCTGACCATCCAGCAGGAGCTCCCGGCCGGCACCCGGCTGGACACGATGAGCGAGGCCGCCAAGCAGGTGGAGGACGTGCTGGCCGCCGACCCGGCGGTGAAGAGCTATCTGACGACCATCGGCGGCAGCATCTACGCCGTGGCCGGAACCGGCGGGAACACCGCCGAGATCACGGTCAACTTGAACGGCGAGGTCGCCGACCAGGTGAAGCCGGAGCTGGAGGGCAAGTTCGCCGAGCTCGGCGAGTCGGCGGGCGAGATCACCGTGACCCAAGCGGCCAACGGATCCACCAACAACGACATCTCGGTCACGGTCAAGGGCGAGAACACCGAGTCGCTGCGGACGGGAGCCGAGCAGGTGGAGGCCGCGTTGGCGGGCATCCCCGGTCTGACCGACGTCCGCAGCAACCTGGCTGAGCAGCGCAAGGTGCTCGAGGTGCAGGTGGACCACAAGAAGGCGGCCGACCTGGGCTTCACCCAGGCCGAGATCGGTCAGGCGGTGGCCAACGCACTGCGCGGCACCAAGGCGGGTGACGTCACCGTGTCCGGCGAGCAGCGCGAGGTCTGGGTGCGCACCCAGTCCGCGGAGGACCCGTCGCCCAAGGAGATCGGCAACCTGCTGCTGCCGGTGAGCCAGCTGCAGCAGGCCAAGGCGCAGGAGAGGGCGTCCGACAAGCTGGAGGACCGCTCCGACAAGCTCGCGGACCGGCAGGAGGAGCTGGGAGACCGCCAGAAGGCGGTGAGCGATGAGCAGCAGGACAAGGCAGAGCAAGCGACTGCCGACTCGCTGCAGGAGCTGCGGGACCAGCGGGACGAGGCGGTCGATGCGCGCGCCGACACGCGGGACGACCTGCGGGACGCACGAAAGAAGCTGGGACCGGCGGAGGACGACCTGGACGATGCCAACTCGGCGCTGAGGCGAGCTCAGCGGGCGCTGGCGGCAGTGTCTCCGGTTGCCGTCCCCAACCCGACGAACCCGGCCGATCCGGCCGCCGCTCCGGCGTCCGCGCAGTGGATCGCGGCGAAGGCGGCGCTGGACGGCGCAGCGCAGGCGGTCCAGGGTGCCACCGCCCAGGTCGCGCAGATCCAGGCCACCATCAAACAGCTCGAGGCCGGGATCGACCAGTCCGACAAAGCCATCGACCAGCTCGACGAGCAGATCGAGCAGGTGACCGACCAGCAGTCGGAGTCAGCCGAACAGCGGCAGACGGCCGAGGAGTTCTCTGACGAGCAGGAGAGCATCGCCGACGACCAGAAGGAACTGGCCGAGGACCAACAGGACCTGGCCGACCTCCGAGCCGGCGCCATCCGGGTGAAGAACGTGGCCGAGGTGGTGCAGGTTCCAGCTCCGACCACGGTCACCCAGATCGAGGGTGACCCGTCCGTGACGGTCAGCGGCACCCCCGACACCAGTGACCTCGGAGCGTTGAGCGCGACCGTGCAGACCACGATCGCCGGACTGGACGATCTGCCGGCGGGGGTGACGGCCGAGCTCGGTGGCGCGGCGACCGACCAGCAGGAAGCGTTCACCCAGCTGGGTCTGGCCATGCTGGTGGCCATCGCGCTGGTGTTCTTGATCATGGTAGGTACGTTCCGGAGCCTCATCCAGCCCTTGATCCTGATGGTCTCGATCCCGTTCGCGGCCACTGGGGCGATCGCCGGTCTGCTGATCACCGACACCCCGCTCGGCGTCCCGGCCATGGTGGGTCTGCTGATGCTGATCGGCATCGTGGTGACAAACGCGATCGTGTTGATCGACCTGATCAACCAGTACCGGGACAAGGGTGAGGATCTGCGGACCGCGATCACCGACGGTGCGCGCTTGCGACTGCGGCCGATCATCATGACGGCCTGCGCAACGATCTTCGCTCTGGTGCCGATGGGGCTCGGGTTGACCGGTGGCGGGGCGTTCATCTCCCAGCCCCTGGCGATCGTGGTGATCGGCGGTCTGGTCTCGTCGACCATCCTGACCCTGCTGCTGGTGCCGGTGCTCTACTCGCTCGTGGAGCGTCGCAGTGAGAAGAAGCGGCTCCGCCGTCTGGCCGAAGCGGGGGCGGGACCGGCGCCGGCCGAGCAGCCGGCGAGCTGATCAACGTGTCGGGTGGTCTGTACAGCGCGGGGCCGACCTGGCGACGCAGGAATCTCGCTGGCGCGATCTTCGCCTCTGACGATCTACTTGGGTGATGATCCCCAGCACGTGGCTGCCGCACTATCGAGGCAGCGACGGTGAGCTGGTCGGCTACCTCGACGGAGCCGATCCGGCTGTCACCCCACGCACCCTGTTCGGCTACGCCCTGGCCGAAGCTTCCTCAGGAGCTGACGCTGTCCGGGTGCTCGAGGCTCGCGGTCTGGCCTGCCTGGGCGACCGCTGGGACCTCGTGCTCGACTCCGGTGAGCGGGTTCCGGTGTTGATCATGTCCGCGTACGCCGACGGAGTCGTGGTGGTCGAGACCGAGTACGGGTACTACGGCCCAGACAGCCCTCGCCACACCCTCGCGGCGCCCACCGGCGACCGGCTGACCCAGTCAGGGTGACTCGAGCCAGACGAGTCCGCGAGGCGCTGAGACGGGTCGCGATCGCGTCAGCCGATCTGGACTCGGATCGGTCGTTCGGGGTGGCGGGGTCGGCGGTTGGGCATGGGTCCGAGGGGTTGGGTGCCGTGGTTGGTGACGAGGAAGTAGTGGCGGTGCGGGGAGCGCCATAGGTAGACGCCGGGGTGGGTTGTTCGACGTGGCAGACGCCGGCGGTCTTGGGCCGGTGCTCGGGCACGGCCAACGGTCCGAGGTCGGTGACACAGGTCTGGCCGGGGGGTTCAGCGGTGTGGTTGTGTGGCACGGTGTGGTCCAGCTGCAGGTGCTTCCCGGTCCGGCTGGAGAACGGGAACACCGACGCCGGATGCCGGGTCATCACGGCGTCGCGGAGACTCTGCGGGATCTCGTAGGCGTCGACCGCGGCCAGGTTGGCGGGGTCGAGGACGGGGCGGAGGCTGATGGTGCAGGAGTGCCGGCCGAGCAGTTCGACGAGCTGGGTCAGCAGCAGGGGGCCGCAGTCGTCGGAGCGGACCACGCCGTGGCCGGTGAGCAGGGTCTGGTCGGTGAGGTGGACGTGCATCACCACCCGGGGCGGGACGGGTTCAAGCCGGCCGTGGTGAGGTGGTCGACCAGTCGGGGCATGGTCAACCGCAGACCGCTCCGGTCGGTGAGTGGGGATCCGTCTGGGCTGGTTGTGGGCGTACGGGTGCCTTGCCGGTCGGACGGGTGTTGGTCGAACGGGTCGTCGTCGGGTGGCTCGCCCAGCCAGACCGGTGCATACGGTTCGGGGCCGGGCAGGTGTGCGGTGCCGTGCCAGCGGGACCGCGGTTGCGGCAGCTGGTCGGAGACGCCGGGCTCCTGCGGTGGTGGTTC
>DASQLI010000122.1:0-17942 GCA_035630075.1 Microlunatus sp. | reverse complement strand
GGCATCTTCGCGAGGTTGGCGACCACGAAGCCGCCCTCGACGTCCTTGCCCAAGCCCACGGTCATCGGGTGGTGGTCGTTGCGGGCCTTGTTGGACCGGAGCACGTCGCCGAGCGAGACCACCTCCTTGTCGGTGTTGGGGATCTCGATGCCGATGGCGGACTTGCCAGGGATCGGCGACAGGATCCGAACGTCCGCGCTGGCCACGGCGTAGGAGATGTTCTTGCTCAGGGCCGTGACCTTCTCGACCTTGACGGCTGCGCCGAGCTCGACCTCGTACCGCGTCACCGTCGGACCCCGGGTGTAGCCGGTGACCTGCGCGTCGATCTCGAACTGGTCGAGCACCTCGGTCAGCCGGCCGACGACGGAGTCACTGGCCTCGGTCCGCGATCGGTGCACGCTCCCCTGTCGCAGCGTCTCGGAATCGGGTAGCAGGTACTGCACGTCGCCGGACAGCTGCAGCTGCTCGACCCGCTGCGGGATCGGCGTGTGTGGCGGCGGCTCGAGCTCCTCGCTCTCGTGCACCGTCACCCCCGGGGGCAGGCCGGCGGTGACCTTCTTGGACGTGCCTCGCTCGGACGGCTGGTCGGCGTCGGGGGCGGCCAGCAGAGACGAGGCGTCCAGGTCGGGCTCCAGAGCGATTCCCTCGGCCGGGTCGAAGTCCTCCAGATCGGCGTCGGCGGTCAGGGCCGTATGCTTGCGTCGCGACTTCTTCGGGCCTTCCTCGATGATCGGCGTCTCGTACGCCTCGTCACCGGAGAAGTCGTCGACCTCGCCGCGGATCACCAGCGGTCGGCGGAACGGCTCCACCCGGTCTCGGAGTCGCTGGGGGATCTGGTGCAGCGGGATGCCGATGACCACGAGCACCCCGAAGCCGAGCAGCAGCACCAGCAGCGGGACCGCCACGTACGGAGTGAGCAGGTCGGCCAGCAGGCTGGAGGACAGATATCCGGCGATGCCGCCTGCCTCGCGCAGCGCTTCCGGGTCGTTGGTCCGCGGCAGCCCGTCGGCGATGTTGATCAATCCCAGCAGGCCGAAGGCGATGGCGGACCAGCCGACGAACTGGCGACCGCCAGGGCCGTTGCGCTCGGGGTGGCGCAGTGTCCGCCATGCCATGATCAACAACAACAGCGGCGCCGCGTACGCCAACGTGCCGATCAGGGTGGCGACGCCGGTGTGGATGGCGTTGCCCACCACGCCCGGCAGCCCGAACCAGAACTCGGCCGCGATGACGATCGCGCTGCCGACCAGGAACAGACCGACCCCGTCGCGGCGGAGCGCAGGGTCGAGATCGCGGGCCGAGGTGCCGATCGCCCGCGCGGCGGAGCCGACCAGATGGGCCAGCCCGAACCAGATCGCGGCCAGACCGCCACCGACCACCCCAGCGATCGACCGCTTCGGCTGGCGCTTCCGGGACCGCGACGAACCCGACCGCCCGGCCGGGACCCGGTTGGTGGTCTTCTTGGCCGGGCTGCGCGTGCTGGTGCGAGTGCTGGAGCCGTTCCGCGAGGCGCCGGAGCGTGCGGACGTGCTGGACTTGGTCTTGCTTCCGGACGACCGCGGCGGCGAGCCGGCACCGGAGCTGGTGCTGGCTTTTGCTCGCGACCGCGGTGGGGAAGGCACGCGGGTCGCCATGGCAGGTGAGCCTACGCCATCGTCACATCAGCCACAGCAGTCACGCGCCGGGACCTGAGGACGGGCGAACGACCGCAGATCCCACTCCGCGAGGGTTCGAGCACACGCGCAGTCTCAGCCCACCACTCCGCGAGGGTTCGAGCACACGCGGAGTCGCACCCCCAAGAGTCACAGGTGCGGACGGAGACGCCAGAGGTGGTCGGTCGGGCCGATGCCTGCGCCCAGCGGGAACCCGGCGGCGACGGCGCCGGTGATGTACTCCTTCGCTGCCCCCACCGCTGTCGGCACGTCGTCCCCGAGAGCGAGGCGGCTGGCGATGGCCGAAGCCAGGGTGCAGCCCGTACCGTGACTGTGCCGGTTGGCCGAGCGGGCAGCCGTGAACGAGGCCGTCGTCCCGTCCGCGCCGTAGAGGTGGTCGACCGGATCACCCTCGGCGTGTCCGCCTTTGACCAGCACCCAAGCCGGCCCGAACGTCAGCAGCTCCTCGGCCAGCTCGTCCGGCGTGCCGTCCCGGCCGGCCAGCAACGCGGCCTCCGGCAGGTTCGGAGTGATCACCGTCGCGACCCGGAGCAGATCAGCGCGGAGCGCCTCGATGGCGTCGGCGTCGATCAACGCGTCGCCGTGCTTGCTCGCGCACACCGGATCGACCACCACCGGCACCCCGGAGGGCAGACCGGCCACCAGGGAGGCCACCAACCGGGTCGTCGCCGCAGTACCCAACATCCCGGTCTTCACCGCATCCACGCCGATGTCGTCGACCACACTGCGCACCTGGGCCACGACGGCCTCCGCGGGTAGCGGCCACCAGCCCTGCACCCCGACCGAGTTCTGCGCGGTGACCGCGGTCAGGGCGCTCATCCCGTGCACCCCGAAGGCGAGCATCGTCTTCAGATCTGCCTGGATCCCTGCACCACCTCCGGAGTCGGACCCGGCGATGGTGAGCACCCGTGCGGTCGGCAGATCCTCCGATCCGGACGTCATCGCTGGCCCCCGAAGTGGTCCCAGCCCGCCGGACCTTCCCAGGCCGCGCCGTCGACCAGCACTCCCGGCTCCTCGTCCGGCCCGACAGCCCTGGTCCGGCCGACCACCCGCCAACCCTCGGGCACCGCCTCCGCGGACGCGAAGACGGCCGCCAGGGCGTGGTCCTCGCCACCGGTCAGCAACAGGGCGTACGGGTCCTTGCCGGTCGCCGAGGCCACCGCCTGCAGCACCTCCGGCACCTCGAAGGCGGCCAGGTCCAGCTCCACCACCACGTCGGACGCACGAGCCACGTGCTCGAGGTCGGCCAGCAGCCCGTCGGAGACGTCGATCATGGCCGTGGCCCCGGCGTCGGCGGCCACCCTGCCCTGCCCGTACGGGACCTCCGGCACCCGCTGGGCTTCGACCACCGCGCGCGGGGACCGGAAACCGCGCTGCAGCACCGCCACGCCCGCGGCCGCCCAGCCGGTCCGGCCGACCAGCGCGACGACCTGGTCCGGCCCAGCCCCGGACCGGCGCACCGGCGACCGACCATCCAGCGCACCGAGCACGGTGACCGAGATCGTCACGTCCCGAGACCTGGTGACGTCGCCGCCGACCAGCGCGGCTCCGGAGCGCTCGCTCTCGGCGCGGATCCCGTCCGCCAGCTCCAGCGCCCAGGAGCGGGGCAGCTCGGGCGGGGCCGAGAGTCCCACCACGAGCGCCACGGCTCGACCACCCATGGCCTCGATGTCGGCCACGTTGACGGCGACGGCCTTGCGTCCCACCTCGGTGGCGCTGGACCAGTCCCGCCGGAAGTGCACGCCCTCGACCAGGACGTCGACCGAGGTGAGCACCGGCGGCTCGATGGCGATGGCCGCGGCGTCGTCGCCCGGCCCGATGATCACCTCCGCGGCGGAGGGCAGGTCGGCGGTGATGGCCGCGATCAGGGCGAACTCCCCGGACGCGCCCAGATCGCGGTGACCCGGCGCGGATCCGGCAGGGGTGGGACCGACAGGCAACGGTTCAGCCTCTCTTGGGTCAGTGGTCTTATGCGGTTCGCAGCGACGCGATAGGTTGACGGGCGATCCACGTCGACATCAGAGGAGCAGCATGGTCGTTCAGGCATACATCTTGGTGCAGACCACGGTCGGCAAGGCAGCCGAGGTCGCTCGGGCGATCGGTGCGCTCCAGGGTGTCACGCTCGCCGAAGACGTCACCGGGCCGTACGACGTGATCGTGCGCGCCGAGGCGTCGAGCGTGGACGAGCTGGGTGCGCTGGTCGTGGCTCAGGTGCAGAACGTGCCGGGCATCACCCGTACGGTCACCTGTCCCGTCGTCCACATCTGAGCGTCTGGATCACGGGCCGGGTCACGGCTGCCCTGCTGACCACCGCCCTGCTGACCACCGCGGCAGTGGCAACCGGCTGCTCGCGGACCGTCACCATGACCGATCCCGCTCCCTCGCCGTCCGTCGCCGAGCAGTGCGCTGCGGTGATGGACGCGCTGCCGGACACGGTGCTCGACCAGCCCCGCCGGACCGTCGAGCCGGGTCGGCTGTCCACCGCCTGGGGAGACCCGACGATCACCCTCCGCTGCGGGGTGGCCAAGCCGCCGGGCCTCGGGCCGGAGAGCGAGTGCTTCGAGGTGAACGGCGTCGGCTGGTTCGCCGAGGAGGCGCAGGGCGGCTATCTGTTCACCACGATCGGCCGGCCGGCGTACGTCCAGGTCGGCGTTCCCACCGACTACGCGCCCGAGGCCAACGCCCTGGTCGACGTCGCCAACGCGGTCAAGAAGCTCCCGGTCGACCAGCCGTGTGTGTAGCGGGTCAGCGCAGACCGACGGGACGCTCCAGCGCCAGCCGCAGCAGCCGATCCACCAGCTCGGGATAGTCCATGCCGGCAGCCGCCCACATCCGCGGGAACATCGAGTGCGCCGTGAACCCCGGCATGGTGTTGATCTCGTTGACGTAGACCTTGCGGTCCCGGGTGACGAACATGTCGACCCGGGCCAGGCCCTCGCAGCCGATGGCCTCGAAGGTGCGCACCGCCAGCCGGCGGACCTCGTCGGCGACGTCGGCGTCGACGTCGGCCGGCACGTCCAGGTCGACCTGCTCCTCGGGCAGGTACTTCGCTTCGAAGTCGTAGAAGCCCGAGTCGGTGTGCACCCGGATCTCGGCGACCGGGCTGGCCTCGGCATCGGAACCGTCGAGCCCGCCGAGCACGCCGCACTCGAGCTCGTGGGCGTCGACGAAGCCCTCCTCGATGATCACCTTGGGATCGAACTGCCGGGCGTGCTCGATGGCCGCGACCAGGTCCTCGCCCTCGGCGACGCGGGTGATGCCGAGACTCGACCCACCCCGGGCCGGCTTCACGTACAGCGGGTGATGGAGGGCGGCGACCGCCTCCAGGCAAGCGGCCCGGTCCCGCGCCCAGTCGCGCGGCAGAACCGGGACGAACGGCCCGACCGGCAGCCCGGAGGCGGCCAGCACGAGCTTCATGTAGATCTTGTCCATCCCCACCGCGCTGGCCAGCACTCCGGCCCCGACGTAGCGGGTGCCCATCATCTCGAACATGCCCTGGATGGTGCCGTCCTCGCCGAACGGGCCGTGCAGCAGCGCGAACGCCACGTCGATGGAGCCGTGCCGCGACAGTGCCGAGGTCGACTGGGCCGAGGTCGATTGGGCCGAGGTCGATTGGGCCGAGGTCGACTGGGACGGGTCCTGCACCGGTCCTTTCCCGGCCGTGATCGCCAGATCAGTGCCGGCCGAGGTGCGCAGCCAGATGGCGTCCAGCAGGTCCTCACCGATCTCGGGGAGGGAGCCGCCGATGATCGCCAGTCGGTCGTGCAGCTCAGTGGGCACCACGACCCATCGGCCGGAGTGGGTGATCCCGATGGCCACGACGTCATACCGATCACGGTCGATCGCGGCCAACACGCTGCCGGCCGTGAGACAGGAGATGGCGTGCTCGCTGCTGGTGCCACCGAACACCACCGCCACACGCGGGCGTCGGGCCGGGACGCTGTCGGTCATCGCGCTGACCCTACCGGCCGCGTGACCTCCGCCCGCTCAGGCGCGCGTACGGGTTGGGAGACTGACACCGTGACCCTGTCCCACGAGCTGAACGCCGCCACCATCGCCGTCCACGCCGGTCGGCCGCCGGCCGAACCCGACGCTCCACTGAACCCACCGGTGGTCTTCGCCTCCACCTACGTCGGCGTCGACCCGGCCGGCAAGGGCGAACGCGGCTACGGCCGGTACGGCAACCCGACCTGGTCCGCACTGGAGGAGGCTGTCGGGGCCCTGGAGGGTGGGTCGGCGCTGGCGTACGGCAGCGGCATGGCCGCGGCCCACGCCGGTCTCGAGCTGGTGCCGGCCGGCGGTGTGCTGGTGCTGCCGACGCACTGCTATCTGGGTGTGTCGTCTGCCGCCGAGGAACGCGCGTCTCGGGACGGCACCCAGCTCCGCCGGGTCGACGTCGCGAACACCGACGAGGTGCTCGCCGCGGCCGACGGTGCCGACCTGGTCTGGCTGGAGTCGCCCACCAACCCGCTGATGGAGGTCGCCGACCTGCCGGCGATCTGCGGTGCCCTGCGCGGACGGGTGCGGACGGTGGTGGACAGCACCTTCGCCACTCCCCTGCTGCAACGGCCACTCGACGTCGGTGCCGATCTGGTGCTGCACTCCGGAACGAAGTTCCTGTCCGGGCACTCCGACGCGCTGCTGGGTCTGCTGGTGGCTCGTGACCCGGACCTGGTTGGTCGGCTCGACGGTGTCCGTCGGCTGCACGGAGCAGCCCCGGGCACCATGGAGACCTACCTGGTGCTGCGCGGACTCCGGACGTTGTCCTTACGACTTCGTGCAGCCCAGGACAATGCGCAGGTACTGGCCGAACGACTCGCCAGGCACCCGGCGATCGGACGGGTCCGCTATCCCGGTCTGCCCGACGATCCGGGCCATCAGGTCGCCACCCGGACCATGGCCGGCTTCGGGTCGCTGTTGTCCGTCGAGCTCGCAGACGGACCGACAGCCTCGGCCTTCGTCGCCGCCCTGGAGCTCTGGGTGGCTGCCACCAGTCTCGGCGGGGTGGAGTCGACGCTGGAACGACGCCGCCGGTGGGCCGGCGAGCTGGTCACGGTGCCGGAAGGGCTGGTCCGGATGTCGGTCGGGATCGAGCACGTAGCGGACCTGTGGGCCGACCTCAGCCAGGCACTCGACCGAACGGACGGCTGAGGTCGATCTCCGCATCCGGCTGCTGGGGCTTCGCCCGGCTGGTCCGGACTGGCAGTCTGCCGAGTCCGCGGATCAGCGTTCCGGCCCGACGCTCGGCCGGACCGTCGATCACCAGGTCGGGAAAGCGGGTGACCAGCTCGCGGACCGCGATGGTCGCCTCGAGCTTGGCCAGCGGCGCGCCGACGCAGTAGTGGAGACCGGCCGAGAAGGCCAGATGGTCACGACGATCCCGGTCGAGGTCGAACTCGCTCGGTCGCTGCGTGACCTCGGGATCGCGTCCTGCCCCCCCGATCAGGGTGATCACCAGACTGCCCTTCTCGATCCGCTGGCCGGCGAGCACCAGATCCTCGTGCGCCACCCGCGCCGTCCGCTGCACCGGTGGATCGAAGCGCAGCGTCTCCTCCACGGCCGACTCGACCAGGCCGGGATCGGCCACCACGCGCTGCCAGAGCTGCGGCCGCTGGAGCAGGGCGTGGACGGTGTTGCCGATCAGGTTCACCGTCGTCTCGAAGCCGGCGATCAGCAGCAGGGTGCACATCGGCACCATGTCCGTCGGCGTGATCTGCTCACCGGGCGCGGTGACCAGACGGCTGATCACGTCGCCGGCGGGCTCGGCGCGACGCGCCTCGAACAGGTCGGTGAAGATCCGCTGGAGCTGCCGCTGGGCCTCGAACAGCTCACGGGCGTGCCGCAGTGACTGCAGGCCGCCGAGCGCGCTGCCGAACGTCTGCCCGTAGTGCTCGAACTCCTCGATGCCCGCGTCCGGGATGCCCAGCAGCCGGGTGATCACCGCGATCGGCATCGGTGCGGCGTAGCCGCCGACCAGGTCGAACCGACCGTCCGGCGGCACGGCGTCCAGCAGGCCCGTCACGATCTCGGTGATCTGCGGATCGAAGCCGGCCACCGCCTTCGGCGAGAAGGTCGGCATCACGAATCGGCGCAGCCGGGTGTGGTCGGGTGGATCCAGCTCGAGGAAGGAGAGCTGGGGTGAGCCGCTGCGCTGGTCCTCGGCGCGCATCTCCACCCCGAACCGTCGGTCCCGCAGCACCTGCTCGCAGACGGCGTGGCTCGCCGAGGTCCACACTCCCGCGCTGGAACGGATCAAGGGGCCGCGTCGGCGTACCTCGTCGTAGATCGGGTACGGATCCCGCCGGCCCTCGCTCAGGTGCAGACGACACAGCGGGTCCCGGCGAAGGTGGGCGCCGTAGCGGATCGAGGCCCGCTCCTTGAGAAACCCCGTGACGAACCCGACCTGCTCGCGCACTGACATCGCCTTCTCCGATCCGCCGCCCGAGAACTCTCGCCGCCCATTGTGTCCCCGTCGCACAACGCCCGGACTGACGAACGTCACGTTCTGCCAGCCGCTGAGGCAAGCCTTCTCTGGCTATCCCAGCGGGCAATGCGGGGTTACGGTGACGGAAACCAGCGCCTTCCGCGACGCTGACGAGCTGCGATTCCGGAGGTCATGATGTCCGCGAGCCTGATGGATCTGCCCCCCGTCGCCGAGTGTTCGGTGGACGGCTGTTCCTACAACCACGAGCACGCCTGCAACGCCGCCGCCGTCACCATCGGTGCGGCCGGCTCCGACGCCAACTGCGCCACCTTCATCCCGCTCGATGTCAAGGGCGGCCTCGACCGCGTGGTCTCCCACGTGGGGGCCTGCCAGCGAGCCGACTGCACCCACAACTCGTCGCTGGAGTGCACTGCCGACGCCGTCCGAGTCGGGGCGGGTTCCGATCTCGCCGACTGCCTCACGTATGAGTCGTCACTCGCTGCGAGAGCGTCGCGCGCCAACTGAATCGCTCTTCCCTCCTCGCTCGCGACGAAAAGCGTGTCGCTCCCTCGTCAGTCCAGACCGATTCGGGCGCTCCGCTGCGCGGCCGCTCGCGACGGGCTCGCTCGCTGACGCTCACTCGGAGGCGTCACCCGCTGGTCTAGTACCGCTCGGGTTTGGCGGAGCGTGACATCAGCGAGGTGATCATCTCCGGCGGGGTCTGGGTGCCGTCGATGACCGTCTTCACCGCCTCCACGATCGGCATCTCCACGCCGGCTCGCTGGGCCAGCCCGAGGATCGACGCGCACGACTTGACACCCTCGGCGACCTGCCGGGTCGACGCGGTGATCTCGGCCACCGTGTGACCTCTGCCCAGCTGCTCGCCGAAGGTGCGGTTGCGAGACAGCGGCGAGTTGCACGTCGCCACCAGGTCGCCGAGGCCGGCGAGGCCCGAGAACGTGTACGGATCGGCTCCCAGCGCCACACCGAGCCGGCTCGACTCCGCGAGCCCACGAGTGATCACGGTCGCGGTGGCGTTGGCGCCCAGTCCGAGCCCTACCGCCATCCCGACAGCCAGCGCGATCACGTTCTTGGTGGCGCCACCCAGCTCACAGCCGACGACGTCGGTGTTGGTGTAGGCCCGGAACCTCGGCGTATGACAGATGGTCTGCAGCCGCTCGGCCGTCTCCAGTGAGGTGCTGGCCACCACGCTCCCCGACGGTTGCCGCTGTGCGATCTCGCGGGCCAGGTTGGGACCGGTCACCACCGCTACGCGATCCGGCTCGATCGCGGCGACCTGTTCGATGATCTCGCTGACCCGCAGTCCCGTACCCAGCTCGATCCCCTTGGCCAGGCTCACGATCACCGCGTTCGAAGGCACCGCCCACGTCTGCAGGTTGGTGCGCAAGGTCTGCGAGGGTACGGCCATCACCACGAACTCCGCCCCGTTCATGGCGGCATGCGGATCCGTGTTCGCCGCGACCGAGTCCGGCAGCTCGATGTCGGGAAAGTAGTCCGGATTGCGGTGCTCGTGGTTGATCGCGTCGACGACTTCACTGCGTCGAGCCCACATCGAGACCTGCTGTCCAGCGTCGCTGAGCACCATGGCGAACGCTGTGCCCCACGAGCCCGAACCCATCACGGCGACACGGCTCACTGCGGGTTCTCCTTCTCTGCTTGGTCTGTTGGCGATCGACGTGGGTCGAATCGCTGCTGCGGTGCCTGCTCCCCCCGTAGCTCGGCGACCAGGGCGGTGATCTCGTCCATGATCCGGTCGGTCGCCTCCACCAGCACCTGGGGAGTGAGCGGCCGACCTCGGAGGTCGTCCAGCGAGACCGGCCCTCCGGCGACGAGCCGGAGTGTCTTGCGAGGCAGCAGGTGCGGCAGGTGGATCTTCTTGCCCCACATGATGTCCTGTGCGCCCCACTGGCCGATCGGGATCACCGGGCAACCGGTCTTGAGCGCGATCCGGACGGCACCGGATCGGCCCTGCATCGGCCACAGGTCCGGGTCGGCGGTGATGGTGCCCTCTGGGTAGATCACCACCGCTTTGCCCTGCCCGATCGCCTCGTCGGCGTAACGGACAGCCTCCCGTGCGGCGCCGGAGTTCCGGTGCACCGGAATCTGTCCCATCGCCGTCAGCACCCGGCCGACCACCGGGATGGAGAACAGACTGGCCTTCGCCAGATAGTGCGGCCAGCGCCCCGAGTACGCCAGGTACTGCGCCAACACCAAGGGGTCGACGTTGGAGATGTGGTTGGCCACGATCACCACGCCGCCGGTCTGGGGCAGGTTGCGCTGGCCGCGCCAGTCCCGGTGGGTGATCGGGCCCAGCAGCACGTTGAGCACCCGGATCAAGAAGATCAGCACCGGCTCGCCAGGCTCGGTGTTCACCCGTCGGAGGGCGCGGTTGGCCACCGGGCACCTCCCTCTCACCGACGACGTGGCCCCACGCTAGCGGATCGTGACAGCATCGGACGATCATGGACACGCTGCACCCTGACGACCGCGTCGGTGCCGTCGTGGCTCTCAAAGCGCTGCCGGCGGCGAAGTCCCGGATGGCGGCCGTGCCGGCGCCGGTCCGCGAGAGGCTGGCCAGGTGCATGGCCGTGGACACGCTCGCCGCCCTCGCGGCTGTCGTGGACCAGATCATCGTGATCACCGATCAGCCCGACCTGCCGGCGGTGCTCCACCGGCACCGCTTGGGAGTCAGGGTGATCGCCGAACCGCCCGGCGAGGCCGGCGCCGGTTCCGACCAGCTCAATCGGGCACTGGCGTACGGTGACGCCGCCCTGCGTGCCGAAGGAGTCGCCTGCGTCCTCGCCTGCGTCGGCGATCTGCCGGCGCTGCGGGCGGCCTCGGTCGCCGAGGTGCTGGCCGCGTCCGTCGGTCACCAGCGGGCCTTCCTGGCCGATCACGACCACCATGGCACCACGATGCTGGTCGCCCGGCGCGTACCGCTGGATCCCTCGTACGGAACGGCGATCGTCGATGGCTCCTCGATCGGGTCGGCTGAGCGCCACCGTCGCTCGGGCGCACACCCGCTGACTCTCGGCCAGGTGCTCGACGCGCGCTGGGATGTGGACACGATCGAGGATCTTCGGCTCGCCGGGAAGATCGGGGTGGGATCGGCGACCGCGGCCCTGATCGACCCGGCCACGGGATCGATCGGACGCTACCGCCGGGTCGAGGTGCTCGACCTGGACGCGGACACGATCACCGTGAGCGACGCGGGCGCTCCTGAGGTCATCGCTCGGCAGGCATACGACGGCGACCCGGCACAGTTGGTGCCGGGTCGCCATCTGCATGCTGTTCGGGTGGCGAGCGCTCTCCGTTGTTGGGCGTGAGAACTCGACCGAGGTCGTCGCGGGAAGTCAGCGCTTGGCGGTGGCCTTCTTCGCGGGCGCCTTCTTCGCGGCCGGGGTCTTCTTGGCCGCCGTGGTCTTCTTGGCCGCCGCGGTGGTCTTCGCCGGGGTGGTCTTGGCCGCCGGCGCCTTCTTGGCGGTGGTCTTCGCCGCCGTGGTCTTCTTGGCCGGTGCGGTCTTGGTCGCCGAAGCCTTGGTCGCCGACGCCTTGGTCGCCGAAGCCGCCGCGGTCTTGCCGGCGGCAGCTTTCTTGGTGGCCCTGGGCACCTTCTTGGCACCGGACACGTACGCCTTGAGGTCCGTGCCGGCTCGGAACCGAGGAATGGCGGTGGCCTTGGCCCGCTTGCGCTCGCCAGTCCGCGGGTTGCGCACCATGCGCGCCGAGCGGGGCACCTTCTCGAAGACGCCGAAGCCCGTGATCGTCACCTTCTCACCGGAGGCCGTCTGGTAGGTGATCGTCTGGGTGACGGCGTTGAGAGCCCGAGCCGCCTCGGCCTTGTTGCCGTCGAAATGGGTGGCCAGCACCTCGATGAACTCAGCCTTGTTCACGGTTTCCTTCCGTAGGGAGGATGTCTGCGGAGCGCACGGTGCGCCTGCACAGCCCACGCTAGAGACATCCAGCCCAACTGACAATCATATCGAGCGCGTGTTTCGCCTAGAAACAACGACAATCGCCGGTCTGGGGGTCCTCGACCCCGATCAGGAGGTGCTGGCGACCTTGGCGGGAAGCGTTTTCGGCTTGAACGAGGGTCGAGAAGCCTCGTACGCGTCGATGTCGTCCACGTGCCGCAGGGTCAGGCCGATGTCGTCGAGCCCCTCCAGCAAACGCCATCTGGTGTACGGATCGATCTCGAAGTCGGTGCTGAAACCCTCGGCCGTGACCGTCTGCTCGGTGAGGTCGACGGTCAGCGGTCGGTCCGGGTGATCCTCGATGAAGTTCCACAGCTCCTCGATGATCTTCTGGTCGACCACCGCGATCAGCAGACCGGCCTTGCCGGAGTTGCCACGGAAGATGTCGCCGAAGCGGGAGCCGATGACGACCTTGAACCCGTAGTTCTGCAGCGCCCAGACGGCGTGCTCACGCGAGGATCCGGTGCCGAAGTCCGGCCCGGGCACCAGGATGGTCGCCGCCGCGTACTCCGGCTTGTTCAGCACGAAGTCGGGATCGTTCCGCCACGCGGCGAAGAGCCCGTCCTCGAAGCCGGTCTTGGTGACTCGCTTCAGGTAGACGGCAGGGATGATCTGATCGGTGTCGACGTTGCTGCGCCGCAGCGGGACGGCGGTGCCGGTGTGCGAGCTGAACTTCTCCATGGTGGTTGGCTCCTGAGGATCCTGGGCTGCGGGTTCGAGGGTCAGAGGTCGGCGGGTGAGCTGAGCGTGCCGCGCACGGCGGTGGCCGCGGCGACGAGCGGGGACACGAGGTGCGTCCGGCCACCTTTGCCCTGTCGACCTTCGAAGTTGCGGTTGGAGGTGGAGGCTGACCGTTCACCCGGGGCGAGCTGATCAGGGTTCATTCCCAGACACATCGAGCAACCGGCGGCACGCCACTCGGCACCGGCCTCCTTGAAGATGACGTCGAGACCCTCGTCCTCGGCCTGCAGGCGGACCCGGGCCGAGCCCGGGACCACCAGCATCCGAACACTGTCGGCGATCTTGTGGCCATGGATCACCTCCGCCGCCGCGCGCAGGTCCTCGATCCGGCCGTTGGTGCACGATCCCAGGAAGATCGTGTCCACGGCGATCTCACGCATCGGGGTGCCTGCCCGGAGATCCATGTACTCCAAGGCCTTGGTGGCGGCGACCCTGTCGTCGGAGTCCGGGAACTCCTCGGGATCGGGCACCCTGGCGCCCAACGGCACTCCCTGGCCGGGGTTGGTTCCCCAGGTCACGAACGGCGTCAGCTGGGTCGCGTCGATGTCGACCTCAACGTCGAAGGTCGCGCCCACGTCGGTCTGCAAGGTCTTCCAGTACGCCACCGCGGCGTCCCAGTCCTCCCCTTCCGGCGCGTGCGGACGACCCTGGACGTAGGCGAAGGTCGTCTCGTCGGGCGCCATCAGGCCGGCCTTGGCGCCCCACTCGATGCTCATGTTGCAGATGGTCATCCGGCCCTCCATGGAGAGCGCCCGGATGGTCGACCCGCGGTACTCCACGATGTGGCCCTGACCGCCGCCGGTGCCGACCTTGGCGATCAGGGCCAGCACGATGTCCTTGGCGGTGACACCTGTCGGCAGCTCGCCCTCCACGTTCACCGCCAGCGTCTTGGGCTTGGCCTGCGGAAGGGTCTGGGTGGCCAGCACGTGCTCGACCTCGGAGGTGCCGATGCCAAAGGCGATCGAGCCGAACGCACCGTGGGTGGAGGTGTGCGAGTCGCCACAGACCACTGTCATCCCGGGCTGGGTCAGACCGAGCTGCGGACCGATGATGTGCACGATGCCTTGATCGAGATCGCCGAGGCTGTGGATCCGGACACCGAACTCCTCGGCGTTCCTGCGCAGGGTGTCAACCTGGGTGCGTGACACCGGGTCGGCGATCGGCCGGTCGATGTTCAGCGTCGGGGTGTTGTGGTCCTCGGTGGCCATCGTCAGGTCGGGCCGGCGGACCGGGCGCCCGGCCTGGCGCAGACCGTCGAAGGCCTGCGGACTGGTCACCTCGTGCACCAGGTGCAGGTCGATGTAGAGAAGATCCGGCTCACCGGCGGCCGAGCGCACCACGTGGGCGTCCCAGATCTTCTCGCTCAGTGTCTTCGGCATGGAACCGTCATCTCCTCGATGCTCGTGCTGTGGTGGCTGTGTCTGCGCACCCGGGGGTCGTTGCCATCGTTCGCCGGTCGTGACCACCGGACGATTTGCGTTCCAGCATCCGAGACGGCAGTATCAAGGCATGGACAACTCTAGCGGTGTCGGCGTCCTGGACAAAGCCGCGCTCGTGCTCAGCGCGCTCGAGACGGGCCCCACCACCCTGGCCGGACTCGTGTCGGCGACCGGGCTCGCCCGACCCACCGCACACCGGCTGGCAGTGGCCCTCGAGCACCACCGACTGGTCAGTCGGGATCTTCAGGGGCGCTTCATCCTCGGCCCGCGTCTCGGTGAGCTCGCCTCCGCCGCCGGTGAGGACCGGCTGCTGGCCACCGCGGGACCGGTGCTGGCCCGACTCCGCGACATCACCGGGGAGTCCGCCCAGATGTTCCGCCGGCAAGGCGATGTCCGGGTCTGCGTGGCCACCGCCGAGCGGATGTCGGGTCTGCGCGACACCGTGCCGGTCGGCACCCAGCTCACCATGAACGCCGGCTCCGCGGCCCAGGTCCTGCTGGCCTGGGAGGAGCCGGATCGGCTGCAGCGTGGGCTGCGCGGCAGCCGCTACTCAGCCGTGGCGCTGGCCGCCGTACGACGTCGTGGCTGGGCCCACTCGGTGGGTGAGCGTGAGCCCGGCGTGGCGTCGGTGTCGGCTCCCGTACGGTCGCCCTCCGGCAAGGTGATCGCGGCCGTCAGCGTCTCCGGTCCGATCGAGCGGCTCTCCCGGCAGCCGGGGCGGTTGCACGCGCCTGCGGTGATCGCCGCTGCTGAGCGGCTGAGCGAAGTGCTCCGCCGCAACGGCGGCGAGTGAGCCCGAGATCAGGGTGACCTGGCTCACTCAGACCGACTGACCCTGCCAGACTGGTCCGGTGAGCACGATCGACGAGATGCATCGGCCGGCGAAACTCGACCTGGCGGTCCTGCGCTGGCGCGCACGCTGGGCGATTCGGCACGGCTATCGGCCGGCCGTCATCGCGTACACCTGCTACGGCTCGTCGCACTGGGTGCGGGTGCTCTGCCGGGTCGTCCTCTCCCGGCGCGGGGTGATCTTCCGCGGTGATCCCACCGGCGCACGCGGCTGGCGGTCCTTCGTCTCCGTGCCGGTCGAGAACGGCGAGGTCGACCTCGTGCTGAACGGGGTCCGGCACACTGTTCGGGCCGACTACAGCGGTGTCGTGGATGTCGTGGTGGAGCAGGAGATGGAGCCGGGGCGGCACACGATCACGATGAGCTCCCAGGGCTCTGATCCGGTGGCCGCCGACGTGTTCGTGATCGGTGACGAGGAGCGGTTCGGCATCGTCTCCGACATCGACGACACCGTCATGGTGACCGCTCTCCCGCGCCCTCTACTGGCCGCCTGGCACACCTTCGTGGTCAACGAGCACGCCCGGTCCGCGACACCCGGCATGCCGGTGCTGTACGAGCGGCTGTCGCAGGCGTACGGCTTCCCGCCGATTTTCTATCTCTCGACCGGCGCCTGGAACGTAGCGCCGACTCTGACCAGGTTCTTGTCCAGCAACCTCTATCCGCCGGGACCGTTGCTGCTGACGGACTGGGGACCGACCAAGGACCGCTGGTTCCGCAGCGGCAAGGAGCACAAGCGCGCGCACCTGCGACGGTGGGCGCAGGAGTTCCCGAACATCAAGTGGCTGCTGTTCGGCGACAACGGCCAGCACGACGAGATGCTCTACCGCGAGTTCGCCGACGCCCATCCCGAGCAGGTCGTCGCGGTCTGCATCCGTCAGCTGACACCCGGCGAGGCCGTGCTGGCCGGCAGCTCGTTGCGCGAGTCTCCCAGTCCGGAGGGCAGTCGCGTGCCGTGGCTGTACGCGTACGACGGCGCCGGGCTCGGTCGCCGGCTGGAGAAGATCGGCGTGCTGCCCCACGAACAGAGCCCACAGAACACGGTGTAGCCCGGACAACACCCGTGCATTCCCGGCCGGCGGTATCACCTTCGCACCGCCGTTTCTCCTGGGACCATGCCCGTTCTGAACCGTGTCCCGGCCGTCCGGACCACCCCACGTCTGCTGCTCACCGACCATGATCACGTCCTGCAGGCTGCGCAGGGTTTGGCGGCGGGAGCCGTGGTCGCCCACGGCTTCGCCAACTTCTACGTGATCTCGACCCGCGCCGACGCCGCCACCGTTCGCGACGTCAACCTGATGAAGGGACGTCCGGCCGGCCAGGTCGGCTCGCTGACCGGACCACCGGCGGTCCTCCGCGAGGCCTGGCAGCTCAGCCGGCTACCCGACGGGCTGTCGCCGCGGACCGTGATCGGCTTGGTCGACGCCTTCTTCTCCTTGGGACCGTTCGGCTTCCGCGGGCCGGCTGCCGGCTGGGTGCCCACGCATCTGAGCGAGCCCGACGGCGACGTCCGCACGGCTCAGGTGATCGCTCCCGGCTACCGTTGCCCGTCGAACGACTTTCTGGCCGCGGCGACCCACGAGTCCGGCGACTCGCTGCTGTACATCACCTCGGCGAACCGGTCGCGTCACCTCACCGGCGCCGAGGACTCCCCGGCCCACTGGCGGGCCGACGGCCTGCAGGCCGAGTTCGGTGATCAACCCGGGTTCATGATCATCGAGCACGTCGACGAGCCGGTGGCTCGCGCCGCCTACCCGCTGCACCTGCCGATGTCGACCACGATCCTCGGTCTGCACCGCGTGGTCCAGGTGTCACACGACCCGCGTCCGCACCTGGTGCTCGAGCGGCACGGGTCGCTGCCCGCCCGCTTGGTCGCCGACGTGTTGGCCGACTTCGGACTCGGTCTCGTCCTGGGTCCGCGCGCCGGCACCCGGCTGGCCCTGCGGGACTACACCGACCGGCTGAGCGACCGATGAGCGCCCGGGTGGGGCTGCTGGTGCCCAGCTCCAACGTGACGATGGAGATCGAGCTGCCGCCTCTGCTGCGGCAGCAGCTGCCCGAGGCAGACGTTCCGAGCTTCCACGCGGCCCGGATGCGGATGACCGCGGTCACCCCGACCGCACTCGCAGCCATGGACGCCCAGGCCGAACGGTGCGCCGCCGAGCTGGCCGACGCCCAGGTCGACGTGCTCGCGTACGCGTGCCTGGTGGCGGTGATGGTGCAGGGTCCCGGTTCGCACCGAGCCGCCGAACGCCGGTTGACCGACCCAGCCGGCGGCGCGCCGGTGATCTCCAGCGCCGGTGCTCTGGTGTCCGTTCTGCATGATCTCGGGGCGGAACGGGTGGCCATGATCACGCCGTACGCACCCGCACTGACGACGACGGTGATCGACTACCTGGCTGCGGAGGAGGTCGAAGTGGTCGACGCGATCAGCCTGGGGGTCACCGACAACGCGGCCGTCGGCCGGCTCGATCCTCGGCAGCTGATCGCGATCGCCGATCGGCTGGACACGAGCCGGGCCCAGGCCGTGGTCGCGTCGGCGTGCGTGCAGCTGCCGTCGTTGTCCGCGCTGGCCGAGATCGAACGCCGAACCGGACTGCCCACCGTGTCGGCCGCCTCAGCCACGGCCCGTGCCGTCAGCCGGCACCTCCAGCTCGCCTCGACCACCGTGTGAGCTGCGTCGGTGGGAGCGGTCTTCAGACCGCGGTGGCGGTGACGCCGGGTTGGGCGGTCTGCCACAGGGCGTGGGCGAAGGGGTTGTCGCCGAGCAGGAGGGTGCCTTGGTTGGTGACGATGGAGATCCAGCCGTGCGGTGATCGCCAGA
>DASQLI010000121.1:0-9131 GCA_035630075.1 Microlunatus sp. | reverse complement strand
CCTGCTCAGCGGCGCCGCCCGACAGGCGTACGCGGAGTCGCTTGCTCTGGACCACGACACCTGGGCGCGAGGTCGCGGTTGGGGACTGTGGAAAGCGCTGATCACCATCGCCGGGAACCGGGACAGCGACAAGACCGAGGCCGAGGCCGACGAGGCTCGACGAGTACTCCGCGAGATCCTCGCCGACCCAGTCCGCTGAGTCCTCGCCCTGACCGTCCCGCCACTGACCGTCCCGCCCACTGACCCGCACACGCCCCCTGACCCGCCTGACTCCCGAGAACAAGCTGACAACCTGAGAACAAGCTGACTTCGCGAGAGTTCGAACCCTCGCGCAGTCAGTGTTCTCTCAGGCCGGGCCGCCTGGTTCTGGTCGGAGTCTGCCCAGCCACAGCCGGTGGGGCGTGAGTGCCGGCAGAAGCGAACTAACCTTGTGCGGTGCCTGTCTCGACCGCTACCCCGTTGCTCGACCGTGTCCGCGAAGCCCTGTCCCGGGTCAACGACCCGGAGATCCGTCGCCCGATCACCGAGCTGGGCATGGTGGCGGCAGTCGAGGAGGCAGCGCCGGGGCAGGTCAGGATCGAGGTCCTGCTCACCGTCGCGGGCTGCCCGATGAAGGACACCCTCCGCCGCGACGTCACCGCAGCCGCGACGGCGGTCGACGGTGTCGACGCCGTCCAGGTCGATCTCGGGGTGATGAGTGACCAGCAGCGCGCGGGTCTGCGCGACCAGCTGAAAGGCGGCCAGGCCGATCGGGAGATCCCGTTCGCCAAACCCGACTCGCTGACCACAGTGATCGCCGTCGCGTCCGGCAAAGGTGGGGTCGGCAAGTCGTCCGTGACGGTGAACCTGGCGACGGCACTCATCCGGCTCGGCCGTACCGTCGGCATCCTGGACGCTGACATCTACGGTCACTCGATCCCCGCGATGCTCGGCATCGCCGACGCCCGACCGACCGCGGTCGAGGACATGATCATGCCGGTGCCGACCAACGGGCTGAAGGCGATCTCGATCGGGATGCTCAAGCCCAGCCGCGATCAGGTCGTCGCCTGGCGTGGCCCGATCCTGGATCGCGCCCTGACCCAGATGCTGGCCGACGTCTACTGGGGCGACCTGGACTTCCTGCTGCTGGACCTCCCACCCGGTACGGGCGACGTGGCGATCTCGCTGGGCCAGAAGCTGCCGAACGCCGAGGTGATCGTGGTGACCACCCCGCAGCAGGCGGCCGCCGAGGTGGCCGAACGGGCCGGCACGATGGCGTCGATGATGAACCAGCGGGTGATCGGGGTGATCGAGAACATGGCGTACCTGGAGGTGGTCTGTCCCGACTGCGGTCACACCCACAAGGTCGAGGTCTTCGGCTCCGGCGGCGGCCAGGACGTGGCCACCAAGCTCAGCAACCGGCTGGGTTATCCGGTGCCGCTGCTCGGCCAGGTGCCGCTGGATCCGACTCTGCGCGCCGGGGGCGACGACGGCGTACCGGTCACGTCGAGCGACGACTCACCGGCCGGGGCGGCACTGACCGCCATCGCGGAGGAGCTCGCCGGTCGTGGTCGTGGGCTGGCGGGTCGTCAGCTCGGCCTGTCGCCGATCGGTCGCTGACCAGCGCTGCTGACGCACGTCGTGCAGCACGCGTGCACGCCTCGCAGCACGTGCGCGTGAGCGATGCAAGGAGTGCGTCAGCGGGTTGAACGGCGCAGGGTCAGGTCGCGTCGGTGTCGAACGGTGTCAGGACCCGCGCCACCGCGGCGCCGTTGACGGGCGCCTTGGCCGAGTCCCGGGCATCCTCGAACGCCGCCGTCACATCGGAGGCGGCTGTCCGGCCGACCACCGTCGAGTCCTCGATCTCCTTCTTGACGTCCGCCACGATCGGGTCGACGTCGTCCATCAGGTGCTTCTGGATGAATGCCTTGGGGTTCAGATCGCGGACGTCGAGCTCGGAGAACTCCGGACCGAGCTCCTTGCTCAGCTGCTCCTGCGCGTTGCCGGCCATGCTGCGCACATAGCGGATCACCCGAGCTGCCTTCCGGGCGAACTCGGGCAGCTTCTCCGGCCCGAACAAGATCACGGCGATGACCACCAGGACCAGGAGCTCCGGCGCCCCTACGTCGAACATGCGCTCACGCTAACCTTCACGACTCCCCAAGGTCACTTCGGCAGTACGCCGTTGGCCACCACGCTCATAGGTCAGAGCGACCTTATCCCCGGGGCGGTGGGTCCGGATGGCGACGATCAGCTCCTCGGGGGCGCTGACCGGCTCGTCGTCGATCTCGGTGATCACGTCGTCGACCCGGAGCCCGGCCTTGTCGGCCGGCCCGTCGGAGTCGACGGACGAGAGCCGGACGCCGTCGTCGTCGGCGTCGACGTTCACTCCGATGACCGGGTAGGTCGCCTTGCCGTCGGAGATCAGCAGCTTGCCGATCTCCATCGCCTGGTTGATCGGGATGGCGAAGCCCAGCCCGATGCTGCCGCTGCCGTCGCGGCTCTGACCCATCGTCAGGATCGCCGAGTTGACGCCGACGACCCTGGCCCCGGCGTCGACGAGCGGTCCGCCCGAGTTGCCCGGGTTGATGGCCGCGTCGGTCTGGATGCCGTTGATGTAAGCGCTGGGCGAGTCCGCCCCGCCGTCGGAGTTGACGACCACCGGACGGTTCTTCGCACTCACGATCCCCTGGGTGACGGTGCTGGCCAGGGCCAGCGGCGAACCGATCGCCACCACCGGCTCGCCGACCTCGACCGCGTCGGAGTCTCCGATCGGCAGTGGGATGGGCTCGTGCTTGCCGGTCAGCTTGATCACGGCGAGGTCGTACGAAGGGCTGCGGCCCACCAGCTCGGCCCGAACCCGCTGGCCATCGGAGAAGAGCACGGTGATGCGACCACCGTCGGAGGCACCGGCGATCACGTGGTTGTTGGTCATGATGTGGCCCGAGGCGTCGAGTACGAAGCCCGACCCGGTCTCGCCGGAGCCGCTCGAGCCCACCCTGATCATGACGGTGCTGGGCAGGGCCGCGGCGGCCACCTGCACGGTGTCCATCTGGCTCGGCGGCGCCGGCACCGGGGTGCGCTGCGGATCGCTGGAGACTGTGCTGGAGGGTCGCGGCGCCGGCGTGCTGCTGGACGCCGGAGCGCTGGCGGTCTGGGCCAGCCGCGAACCTCCGTAGCCGGCTGCGGTTCCGACCAGCGCCGCCAGCAGCACGGCCAGCAGCATGATCAGGCCGGTACGCGGACGATCCCGTCGCCCGTCCCCGGGCGGTGGTGCCGGCTCGGTCCGCGGCGGCGGCGCACCAGCGCCGGTCGGTGCCACGCTCGGTGGCGGGTAAGAGTACGAGGGAGGAGCGGCACCGGCGTAGGGCGGTAGCACCTGGGTGGGGTCGTCGACCGGAGGGGGCGGCGCGAACGGTCCGTAGTAGGAGGCACTGGGAGCGGCTTGGTCGGCGGTGGACTCCCCGGCTGGGCCGTATCGATCTCGGAAGAACCAGTCCGATCCGGTCTCGTCAGCGTCGGCTCGGTTGTCGTCGGTCCCGAGTCGGTCGGCTGCGAGTCGGTCGGCCCCGGATCGGTTGTCGTCGGGGGCCGCCGAGCGGTCCTCGTCAGTCATTCTCGTCACCGCTCATCGACCGAGGATGCGGGACCAGCCCGCGCGAACGCGCTCCATGGTAGTCGGCCGCTGCCGACCGTCATGCGGAAGCGCGGCCACGGCCGCAGCCAGAGTCTCCCGGGACCCGTCGGTGACCGCGGTCAACACGATGTCTCCGGAGGTCCAGGTGGCTGTGGCCGGCATCTGCTCGGTCACCCATGCTCCCAGGGTCTCGTTGCGGATGGTGCCGGTCGGCGCTCCGTGGAGACGTCCGCGCTGTTCGACCACGCTCACGGTGGTCAACCCGTCGCTGTAGATCAGGTGCACCAGGTCCGGATCGCCGGTCTGGTCGGTACGCAACCTCAGCAGTGGCAGACCGGCGAGCCGCTCGGCGCAGATCCAGCCGTTCCGGCGCAGTTGACCGGCTCGTGACAGGGTCAGCGTCGCGGTGGTGCGCGGTGGCTGCCCCGCCGGGCCGGTGCGGGAGTCGGGGCCGTTCACGTCGGCTGCGGCGCCGAACCGGAGATCGGTCAGCCAGGAAGAGATGACGAGGTTGCCGCGCCCGTCATAGGTCTCCTGCCCGAACAGCAGCTTGCTCCGGCTGTCGATCCACCACCGAGCGGCTACCCCGCTCAGGTCCCCGTCGGCCGGGGTCGCCGTCGGCTCGACCGCCTCGACGACGTACGCGGTCCGATCGCCGTACGACTGTGACTTCCAGCCCCGCAGCGTGTAGCGGTGGGCGAGGCGCTCGATCAGGTCGGCGTCGGCCATCCGGGTCGAGGAGTCGGTCTCGACATAGCTGTGGGTGCTCACCGTCGCCGTTCCGGAACCGCCAGGACTCAGCCGGGTGCCCGCACCCGAGCTGCTCACCTGCACGGTGTTGTGGATCCGCTGGTCGTCGCGCTGCAGGTCCACCACCTGGGTGGCGGTGTAGGGGAGCTGGTCCCCCGCCTGACCTGCCTGCGTCAACAGCTTGACGGCCTTGGCTTCGGACAACGCCTTTGCGGGCAGCGAGACGCCGGTCGGAGAGCCACCGCCGGTCGAGCCGGTCGGCTGCTGACCCTGGAGGGCGACACTGACCCGCCCGTCCAGCGGGAAGGCAGACACCACGGCGGTGAACTCGGTGATCGCCTGGTTGGTCGGGTCGAGGGCGGTGAGCGCGCTGTCCGACGGCGCGCTCACGTACCCGATGCCGAGCCCGGTCAGGAGGGCCAGACCGCAGCCGAGCACTCCGGCCAACACCCGGATCCGGACCTGATGTCGCTGGCTGGGCAGCTGTCCTGCAGCGGGGGTCCGGCGGAACGGCCGAGTCCACAACGGTTCGGTGGCCTCGTCACCGGCGATCGAGACGAGTCGGTGGGACAGGTCGTCCGGGGTCAGCCCCGGATCGGTCGACCCCGTCAACAGTGCCCGGACGTGACGGAGCTCGGCGACGTCGCGCCGACAGTCGGTGCAGTCGACCAGGTGGGTCAGCAGCCGCTCCCGGTCAGCATCGTCCAGGGCGCCGTCCACGTACGCCGAACGGAGCTCGGCCAGCTCGGCGCACGAGTGCGCCTTCACGAGCTACCTGCGGACCCCGATGCCGAGAGACCGGCGGCGACCCGCACGTCACCCTGTTCGACCTCGACCCCGAGGTAGCGCTCACGCTCGCCGGTCGGCCGGCGATGGGCGAGCGCCGCGCGCAGCTGCGCACGACCGCGGTGGATCCGACTGCGGACGGTGCCGATCTTGGTGTCGAGGACGGCGGCGATCTCCTCGTACGTCAGACCTTCGATGTCGCAGAGCACGACAGCGGCTCGGAAGTCGGGCGGCAGGGCGGCCAAGGCGGCGGCGACGTCGTGGTCGAGACCGGCGTCCGCGAGCGCCTCCGAGGGGCTCGGCCACGGGCTCGGCAGGCGCTCCTCCGACCCTTCGGCCAGACCGTCGAACCGGATCTTCTGCTTGCGTCGAGCGGAGTCCAGGAACAGGTTGGTGGTGATGCGGTGCAGCCAGCCCTCGAACGTGCCGGGCTGGAAGGTGTGCAAGGAGCGGAACACTCGGACGAATACGTCCTGGGTGAGGTCCTCGGCGTCGTGGGAGTTGCCGGTCAGCCGATACGCCAACCGGAAGACCCGGGCACTGTGATCCCGGACGATCTGCTCCCAGCTCGGCGGCGTCCACTGCTGAGCAGCGGGCGGCGCCCACGACCGGTCGGCTGAGATCTGCGGCACCGTCGCAACACGGGGCGTGTCGGGCGCGGACCAACCGGTCATCACGCCTCCCCTCCCCCGCAACCTCAGCACCAACGGACCCCTCATCCTCCCGGAGGATCCTTGACAGACACTGAGATGAGCCTGTCAGGAACCTGTGCGCTACCTCATTGTGGCCAACGTCTCAACCGGGCCCGGCGTTCCCCGGTGGAGTCGAGCCGGCTCCGGTGGCTGGCTGGGGGGTGCTGACAGCTAGGCGTGTGTCGGGAGCCGGAACCGGCGTCACCAGGAGCGACCGGAGGGCAACCCGGCCGACTCAAGCGAGTCCACCAGGCCGGCGATCTCGGCCTCGGTCGCGTCGGTCATCGGGCACCGCAGCCGACCGTTGCCCCGGCCCTGCAGCCGGAGCCCGGCCTTGACCATGATGCAGCCCTGGGTGACGAAGACGCCGGTGAAGATCGGCAGCAGCCGACGGTGCCAGTCGAGCGCCGCTGCCGGATTGCCCGCCAGATAGGCCTCGATCAGCTGCTTCATGCCGATGCCGCTGAAATGCGTCGAGGTGCCGACCACGCCCACGGCGCCCACAGACAGCAGCGGCAGGGTCATGGCGTCGTCGCCGGAATAGTAGGCCAGGTCAGTGCGCGCCATGACCTGCGCCGAGGCTTGCAGGTTGCCCTTGGCGTCCTTCACACCGACGATGCGCGGATGCTCGGCCAGCCGGAGCATCGTGTCGGTGGCGATGGGCACGCCGGCCCGGTGCGGGATGTCGTACAGCATGATCGGCAGGCCGGTCGCGTCGGCGACCGTGCCGAAGTGCGCCAGCAGCCCGGCCTGCGGCGGACGCGAGTAGTAGGGAGTGACGACGAGCAGTCCGCCGGCCCCGGCCTTCTCCGCCGCGGCAGCCAGCCCGATGGTGTGCTCGGTGCTGGCGGTGCCGACCCCGGCGAGGACGCGGGCGCGGTCGCCCACCGCATCGACGACGACCCGCAGCAGCTCCGCCTTCTCGGCGTCGGTGGTGGTGGGCGCCTCCCCGGTCGTGCCGCTGATCACCAGTCCGTCGTGGGCCAGGTCGTCCACCAGGTAGCTTGCCAGCGCCGCAGCTCCGTCGTAGTCGACCTCGCCGTCGTCGGTGAACGGGGTCACCATCGCCGTCAGCAGGCGTCCGAAGGGCGGTCCGGGGGGCATGCGCCCATCCTAAGCCGAGGCGACTCGGCGCCGGCGCAACCACTACGCTTGGCCACCGTGACCGCTGCACCCGCGAAGACCGCCGTGAAGTCTGCCCCCAAGCCCGCGTCCTGGGCGTACGCCGAGGACTTCGTCGCCGAGTCGGAGGCAGCCGCCGAGGCCCGCGCCGCCGCGGCACCGCTGGGGGTCACGCCACTCGGCCGGGGTGCGGCCACCGCGCTCACGGTCCTGGCATCGCTGGTGCGAGCCAAGGCGGTCGTCGAGATCGGTACCGGGTCCGGTGTCTCCGGACTCGCTCTCTTCGCCGGGATGCAGCCCGACGGGATCTTGACCAGCATCGACATCGAGCCCGAGCACCAGCGCGCGGCTCGCAAGGCCTTCGGCTCGGTCGGCATCCCTACCCAGCGGTTCCGGTTGATCGCCGGCGCGGCGCTGAACGTCCTGCCGCGACTCAGCGAGGGGGCCTACGACCTGGTCTTCATCGACGCCGACAAGGTGGAGTACCCGGCGTACGTCGAGCAGGGCATCCGGCTGCTCCGCTCCGGCGGGGTGCTCGCCGTGGACAACGCCCTCCGCCGCGACCGGGTGGCCGACCCGAGCGACGATGACGACGAGGTGCTCGCCATCCGCGACGCCCTCGGCATGGTCGCCGACGACGAGAACCTGCGTCCCGCACTGCTCCCGGTCGGCGACGGCCTCCTTGTCGCCGTCAAGCTGGGCGGTTAGTCGTTGCGGAGCGAGCGACGGGAGTCGTCACTCGCTGCGCTCCCGACGACTGCTCACTACGCCCGTACGGTGATGCCCTTTCCGACCACTGTGATGCCGCTGTCGGAGATGGTGTAGCCGCGGGCTCGGTCCTCGTCCAGGTCGATGCCGACGGTCGCACCGGGCTCGACCAGGACGTTCTTGTCGAGGATGGCGCGCTCGATCACCGCACCCTCACCGATCCGGGCGTTGTGGAAGATCACCGACTGGGTGATCTTGGCACCCTTGGCGACCCGGACGTTCGGCGACAGCACGCAGTCGTCGATCAGACCGCCGGAGATGATGCAGCCCGGGCTGACGATCGAGTCGGTGGCCGTGCCGTCCAAGGTGAACTTGGCGCCCGGCATCTGCGCCGTGTTGCTCCAGATCGGCCAGTCGTTGTTGTACAGGTTGAAGACCGGGTCGACCGACACGAGGTCCATGTGCGCCTCGTGGTAGGCGTCGATCGTCCCGACGTCGCGCCAGTAGGCCTTGTCTCGTTCGCCGGTGCCGGGCACGTCGTTCTTGGTGAAGTCGTAGACCTGGCCCTGGCCCTGTCCGACGAAGTACGGGATGATGTCACCGCCCATGTCGTGCCGGGAGTCGAGGTTCTCGGCGTCCGCGTACAGCGCCTCGACCAGGGCGTCACAGGTGAAGATGTAGTTGCCCATCGACGCGAAGGAGGCGTTCGGGTCGTCGGGTAGGCCCGGCGGGTCCGACGGCTTCTCCAGGAACTCCTTGATCTTGTTGTCCTCGGCGGCGTCGATCACACCGAACTCGGTGGCAGAAGCGCGCGGCACGCGGATGCCGGCCACCGTGCAGCCGAGTCCGCCCTCGATGTGCGCGTCCAGCATCTGCTCGACGTCCATCCGGTAGATGTTGTCGGCGCCGAACACCACCACGTAGTCCGGAGCCTCGTCGACGAAGAGGTTCATGGACTGGAAGATCGCATCGGCGCTGCCCTGGTACCACCGCGGACCCAGCCGCTGCTGGGCCGGCACCGGAGTGACGTAGTTGCCCAGCAGCGTCGACATCCGCCAGGTCACCGAGATGTGCTTGTCCAGGGAATGCGATTTGTACTGCGTCAGCACGGCGATCTGACGCATACCCGCGTTCGCCAGGTTGGAGAGCACGAAGTCGATCAGCCGGTACGTCCCCCCGAAGGGCACAGCGGGCTTCGCGCGGTCCATCGTGAGCGGCATCAGCCGCTTGCCTTCACCACCCGCCAGGACGATCGAGAGAACCTTGGGACGCGAGGTAGCCATGCGCTGAACCTATCGTTGCTCGACTCTGAGGCAGGACCCGGCACCGGACCCGCGAGCCAACCTAGGGGGTCGGCGCATCGAGCGACAAGGGCCTGTTCGGTCTCGTACGGGCTGTGCAACGATGCCCAGCATGAGCCCAGCCACTGGCGACCGCCTCAGCATCTCGTTGTTCAC
>DASQLI010000120.1:0-6187 GCA_035630075.1 Microlunatus sp. | reverse complement strand
TACGCTGTTTGTGCGAGCGACCGACGAAGTCTCGATGAGGGGGCGATGCGATGTCAGGCGCGCCGTCCGCATCGGATCGGCTCGGAACAGAGATCCCCGGCTGGCTCACCTCCTTCGTCGGCCGCCAGGATGAGCTGGCCCAGCTCCGAGAGCTCCTCGCTGGGGAATCACGATTGGTGACGCTCTGCGGACTGGGCGGAGCGGGAAAGTCACGTTTGGCGGCCGAGCTGGCCTGCCAGCTCGCCACGGATCGTACGGGAGCTCCGACGACGATCTGGTGGGTGTCTCTGGCGTCGATCAGTGATCCCCGGTCGGTGCCGTCCGCGGTGGCAGGGTCGCTCCGGGTGGCGGTGAGTGCCGGCGCTTCCGCTGAGGACCTGGTGAGGCGGCTGTCGGCGGAGTCCACCCTCCTCGTGCTGGATAGCTGCGAGCAGGTGGCGGCCGCGATCGTTGCCCTGGTGTCGGCCCTGCTGGCCAGGTGCCCGCAGCTCCGAGTGCTGACGACGAGTCGGACTCCGCTCGGGCTGAGCGGCGAGCAGGTGTTTCCAGTACCACCGATGACGGCGGCGGATCACGCGGGCAGGGCCGGCTCAGACGCAGTCGAGCTGTTCGTGCGGAGGGCCCGGTTGGTCGCATCGGCGGAAAACGTGGATCCGGAGGACCCTGCCATCGCCGAGCTCTGTGACCACCTGTCGGGATTGCCGTTGGCCATCGAGCTCGCCGCCAGCTGGACCCGACTGCTGTCGCCGGTCGGTCTGCTCAACGAGATGATCCGTGGCGAGGAGGTGCTCACCTCGGAGCTGGCCGATCTGCCCGAGCGGCATCGCAGCCTCATGGTGGTGTTGGACAGCACCTGGCGAGCGCTGGACAGCAGCCAGCAGCGGGTGCTGGCCCGGCTCGGCATCTTCGTCAACAGCTTCACCCAGGAGGCGGCCGAGGTCGTCTCGGGCGCTTCCCTGGCGCAGCTGCGGGCACTGGCCGAGGCGTCGGTCATCCAACGGATACCCGACGGCCCCACCGGCCCCCGGTTCCGGGTGCATGAGCTGATCCGAACCTATGCGCTGCACCAGGCGGCCGAAGTCGACCCGGAGCTTGTCGAAGCGGCTCAGGCCGCGCGGTTCGACTACCTGCTCGATCTCCTCGAGCGGGCGGCCATGGCGACCGAGATGGTCGAGGAGCCGTGGTGGACGGCGTCCTTCGATGCCGACCTCGGCAACATTCGTGCCGCGATGACCTGGGCCCTCGACCGCGGGGACAGCGACCTGGCGCTGCGGGTTTCCGGGTCACTGTTCTCCTTGTGGGTCTATGCACCGGCTGCCGCCCATACGATGGAGCTGCTGGATCGCACGCTGGCCCTTCCCGCCGCTGGCCTCGATGCGGAGTCGCTTCGCATCCGGGCGCGTGTCCTCGACCACGGGGGCTACGCCGCGCTGGGGGACTGCAGCCCGCGCAGCTTCACACCCGATCTCGCGGTGGCAGGTGCTCGGTTCGCGGAGGAGTTCGCCCTGTGGGAGCGTCTCGGCGACGACGTGGAGATGGCTCGGTCGCTGCGCGGCTCCGCCCACGTCGACTTCCACGCCGGTGACTGGACGGCGGCACGAGCCTTGATCGAGCGAAGCCTGGCCCTGTGTGAGGCCGCGAACGATCGAGGAGGTCTGGCGTGGTCGGTCAACGACCTGGCCATGTGGCACGACGCGACCGGGGATCAGGAGCGAGCCGAAGCAGCGTGGCGCAACGCCCTCGACAGCTTCGAACGGCTCGGAGTGGGATTCGGCGTCTACCGCATTCACCTGTCGACGGCGATCCTGGGGCTGAGGCGCGAGGACTGGGCGATGGCCGCGGATCGGCTCCGTCTGGCCGTCCAGGTGCGCGACTTCGAGCACTTCGTCTACCTCGGGTCGATCCTGCTCGGGGCGGCCGCAAGTCTCGCCGCGGCTCTGCGGCGTGGCTCGGAGGCGGCCGCGCTGTTCGGGGCAGCCTCGACCTGGGAGGACTCCTACGGAGTCTGCATCCACGACCACGACGCGCCGATCCTCGACGCCGGCATCGCTCGCTGTCGGCGCCAGCTCAGCCAGGGCGAGTGGGAGGCCGGCTACCGAACCGGGGCCCGTTGGACCTCCGCGGAGGCGATGCGCGCAGCCGGTCGCATGCTGGAGGAGCTGGCCACAGCGCTCAGCAGCCGGCCGGCCGGACTGACAGAACGCGAGGTGGAGGTGCTCCGGCTGGTCGCGCTCGGACTGAGCAACGAAGACATCGCGCGGCGCCTGGTGATCAGCACACGTACCGTGCACGCCCACGTACGCGCCGTCTTGGCCAAGCTGGGGGTCTCCACCCGGACTGCCGCAGCCCACGAAGCCAGCCTCCTGAACCTGGCATAGGCGACGGCCGACGAATATAGGCAGATGTGCCGATTGCCAGCCCGAGGCATGAAGATCACCCTGGTAGGAGGTGAGCAAAGGGGGCGATGATGATCTTCGGGCTGAAGCTCCTGATCTGGTTGATCTTGATCATCGTACTGACGTCGAGCGACTTCGGGCGCACGGACGCACGGACGCCTGCGCCCATGGCGGCTGATAGGTCTACCGAGGTCGGCAGACGACCGGCCGCGTTCACCGAGAACTTCCGCTGGACCGACGGGCTGGCGATCGAGGTCGCCGAGGTCGAGCACACCAGGCTGCTGGCGTCGACCACGGTGGACGCCCCGAACGCCCGGGTCGGCGATCCCTGCAGCGAGCTCACGATCGTCGTACGCAACGGATCCGACCACCAGGTGAGAGTCGCCCTCACCGCACGGCTCCGCTACGGCCCCGACCTGTCGTCGGCCAGCGTGTACGTGCCCGTGGCCGGACACGCCGACCACGCAACCGTGCAGTACGTTGCCCCCGGCGAGGTCTCCTATCCCCACACGCTGGGGTTCGTGCTACCGGAAGATGAGCGCGACGACGTCGTGCTGGAGATCGGCATCGACAACTGGAAGCATGAACGGGCAGTGTTCGCCGGCACGATCGCTACCCGCTAGCGCAACCACTCTGGTCCGGGAATCAGGTGTTCTGCGGGAAGCCCAGGTTCAGGCCGCCGTGGCTCGGGTCGAGCCAGCGGGAGGTGACGACCTTGCCGCGGGTGAAGAAGTGCACACCCTCGACGCCGTGCGCGTGGCTGTCGCCGAACAGCGACGACTTCCAACCACCGAAGGAGTAGTAGGCCATCGGCACCGGCACCGGCACGTTGATGCCGATCATGCCGACCTTCACCTCGTTCTGGAACCGCCGAGCCGCACCGCCGTCGTTGGTGAAGATCGCGGTGCCGTTGCCGTACGGGTTGTCGTTGATCAGCTGCACGCCGTCGTCGTAGGTGTCCACCCGGACGACCGCGAGCACCGGGCCGAAGATCTCGTCGGTGTAGATGGACATGTCGGTCGAGACGTGGTCGAACAGCGTCGGGCCGACGAAGAAGCCCTCACCGTCGGCATCGGGCTGCACCGTCCGGCCGTCCACGACCAGCTCCGCCCCGGCCGCCTCACCGGCGTCGATGTAGCCCGAGACCCGCGACTGGGAGGCGGCGGTGACCAGCGGTCCCATGTCGCAGCCGCGGGTGCCGTCACCGGTCCGCAGACCGACGGTCCGCTCCTTGATCTTGGCGACCAGCTCGTCCCCGACGCCACCGACCGCGAGCACCGCCGAGATCGCCATGCACCGCTCCCCCGCGGAGCCGTAGCCGGCGTTGACGGCCTGATCGGCCGCCAGATCCAGATCGGCGTCGGGCAGCACCAGCATGTGGTTCTTCGCCCCGCCCAGAGCCTGCACCCGCTTGCCGTGCGAGGTGCCGGTCTCGTAGACGTACTTGGCGATCGGAGTCGACCCGACGAAAGAGATCGACTGCACCTCCGGATGGGTGAGCAGCCCGTCGACGGCAACCTTGTCACCGTTGAGGACGTTGAACACACCGTCAGGCAGTCCGGCCTCCTTCCACAGCTCCGCCATCCACAGTGCTGCGGTGGGCACCTTCTCCGACGGCTTCAGCACCACGGTGTTGCCGGCCGCGATGGCGATCGGGAAGAACCACATCGGCACCATGGCCGGGAAGTTGAACGGGGAGATGATCCCGACCACGCCGAGCGGCTGCCGGACCGAGTGCACGTCGATCTTGGTCGAGGCGTTCTCGGTGAACGCCCCCTTGACCAGGTGCGGGATGCCGCAAGCGAACTCGACCACCTCCTGGCCGCGGGAAACCTCGCCGAGGGCGTCGGAGAGCACCTTGCCGTGCTCGGAGGTGATGATCGCCGCCAGCTCGGGCTTGCGGGCGTTCAGCAGCTCCCGGAACGCGAATAGGACCTGGGTCCGTTTGGCCAGCGAGGTGTCCCGCCAGCTCGGGAACGCCGCCGCCGCAGCCGAGACGACCTCCTCGACATCGGCCTCGGAGGCCAGCGCCAGCTGAGCGGTGACTTCTCCGGTCGCCGGGTTGGTCACGTCGGAGAAGCGACCGCTGGTGCCCTCGTACGTTGCACCGTTCTTCCAGTGCTGAAGCGTCGTTGCCATGATGAACTTCCTTACTCGGTGGGGATTGCTGGACGGGAGATGATCACGCCGTGGGTGTCAGGAACGGCTTCTGCTCGTTCTTCTTGCCCTGGTAGAACTCGCTGGCCTGCTGGGTCGAGGAGAGGGTGGACGTCGAGCTGACCGGCACGTCCCACCACGACTGCGAACTCGGGGCGTCGATCAGCGGATCGGTCTCGACGTAGATCACGATCGACTCGGTGGCCGCCTTGGCGGTCTTGATCGCGTCGGCGAGCTCGGCCTTGGTCGTCACCTTGATCACCTCGAGACCGAAGCTGGCCGCGTTGGCTGCCAGGTCGAGCGGCAGCTTGTCTCCGTCCAGTCGACCGGTCGCGGCGCTGCGCTTGCGGTAGGAGGTCCCGAACCGCTGCGAGCCGAGCGACTCCGACAGCGAGCCGATCGAGGCGAAGCCGTGGTTCTGCACCAGCACCGTGATGATCTTGATGCTCTCCTGCACCGCGGTGGCGAGCTCGGTGGCCATCATCAGGTACGACCCGTCGCCGACCATCACGAACACGTCCCGATCCGGGCAGGCCATCCGGACCCCGAGGCCACCGGCGACCTCGTAGCCCATGCAGGAGTAGCCGTACTCGACGTGGTAGCCCTTCGGGTCTCGGGTCCGCCACAGCTTGTGCAGGTCACCCGGCATCGAGCCGGCCGCGCAGACCACCACGTCGCTCGGGTCGGACAGCTCGTTGACCAGACCGATGACCGAGCTCTGGGAGAGCAGACCAGGCGCCGGCTCCTCCTCCGCGAACGCCTTGGCCACCGTGGCGTCCCACTCGGCGTCGAGCTGGAGGTAGCGGGACCGGTAGGTGTCGGAGACGGTGTGGTCGTCCAACAGGGAGGCCAGGGCGCTGAGGGCCTCGCGGGCGTCAGCCTGCACGGCCAGACCGGCGTGCTTGACCGCGTCGATCGGCGCGACGTTGATGTTGACGAACTTCACGTCCGGGTTCTGGAACGCCGTCCGGCTGGCGGTGGTGAAGTCCTCGTACCGGGTGCCGATGCCGATGATCACGTCGGCCTCGTGGGCGACCGCGTTGGAGGCGGTGGTGCCGGTGGAGCCGATCGCGCCCAGGCACTGCGGATGGTCGTAGACCAGGGTGCCCTTGCCGGCCTGCGTCTGGCCGACCGGGATGCCGGTGGCCTCGCAGAAGGCGGCCAACGCCTCGGTGGCCCCGGAGTAGTGCACGCCACCGCCGGCCACGATCAGCGGCTTGGACGCACCACGGATGATCTCCGCCGCCCGCGAGATGATCGCCGACTCCGGCAGCGGCCGGGACATGTGCCAGACCCGCTTGGCGAACAGCTCGACCGGCCAGTCGTACGACTGCGCCTGCACGTCCTGCGGGAAGCAGACCGTGACGGCTCCGGTCTCGGCCGGGTCGGTCAACACCCGCATCGCCGAGATCAGCGCGGCGGGCAGCTGCTCGGGGCGCCAGATCCGGTCGAAGTACTTGCTGACCGGACGGAAGCAGTCGTTCACGGTGACATCCCCGGCGTACGGGAGCTCGAGCTCCTGCAGCAAGGGCGACGCACTGCGGTCGGCGAAGGTGTCGGCCGGCAGCAGCAGCACCGGAATCCGGTTGATGGTGGCCAGCGCGGCACCGGTGACCATGTTGGTCGCGCCCGGG
>DASQLI010000119.1:0-7887 GCA_035630075.1 Microlunatus sp. | reverse complement strand
GTCGTGCACGTCGCCCTTGACCGTGGCCAGCACGATGGTGCCCTTGCCGGCAGAGTCGGTCTTCTCCAGGTACGGCTCCAGATAGGCGACCGCGGTCTTCATCACCTCGGCCGACTGCAGCACGAACGGGAGCTGCATCTGTCCGGACCCGAACAGCTCGCCGACCACCTTCATGCCCGCCAGCAGGTCGGTGTTGATGATCTCCAGCGCCGGCTTGCCGTCCGCCATCGACAGCTCGAGATCCCCGGCGAGACCCTTGCCCTCGCCGTCGATGATGCGTCGCTGCAGCCGCTCCCCGACCGGCAGCTTCAGCAGCTCGGCGGCCCGCTCCGCCTTGGTGTCGGCCGTGGTGACGCCCTCGAACAGCTCCAGGTAGTGCTGCAACGGGTCGTAGGCCGGTTGGTCATCGGTCGCCGGCCGCCGTCGGTCATAGACCATGTCGAGCGCGGTTTCTCGTTGCTCGTCAGGGATCCGGGCCATCGGGATGATCTTGGCCGCGTGCACGATCGCCGAGTCCAGGCCGGCCTCGATGCACTCGTTCAAGAACACCGAGTTCAGCACCACCCGGGCCGCCGGGTTGAGACCGAAGGAGATGTTGGACAACCCGAGCGTGGTCTGCACGTCGGGGTAACGCTCCTTGAGCGTCCGGATCGCCTCGATCGTCTCGATCCCGTCGCGACGGGTCTCCTCCTGTCCAGTGGCGATCGGGAAAGTCAGCGCGTCGATGATGATGTCGGAGGTGCGCAGCCCCCAGTTCTGGGTCAGGTCGGTGATCAACCGCTCCGCCACCCGGACCTTCCAGTCCGCGGTCCGGGCCTGTCCCTCTTCGTCGATGGTCAGCGCCATCACGGCGGCACCGTGCTCGACGACCAGCTTCATGATCTTGGTGAACCGGGAGTCCGGACCGTCGCCGTCCTCGTAGTTGACCGAGTTGATCACCGCCCGGCCGCCGAGCCGCTCCAGCCCGGCCTGCAGCACCGCCGGCTCGGTGGAGTCGAGCACGATCGGCAGGGTCGAGGCGGTCGACAGCCGGTACGCCATTTCGCTCATGTCGGCGGCGCCGTCCCGGCCGACGTAGTCGACGTTCAGGTCGAGCAGGTGGGCCCCGTCGCGGATCTGGGCCCGGGCGATGTCGACGCAGTCGTCCCATCGCTCCTCCAGCAGCGCCTCGCGGAACGCCTTGGAGCCGTTGGCGTTGGTCCGCTCCCCGATCGACAGGTAGCTGGTGTCCTGCCGGAACGGCACCTCGGCGTAGAGCGAGGCCGACGCCGGGACGTGCACCGGCGTACGCTCCGCCGGGGCACGGCTGCCGAGCCGCTCCACCACCTGCCGCAGGTGCTCCGGCGACGTGCCGCAGCAGCCGCCGACCAGGCCGAGTCCGAACTCAGCCGTGAACTGCTCCAGCGCGTCGGCCAGCTGGACCGGGGTCAGCGGGTAACGGGCGCCGTCGGAGGTCAGCTGGGGCAGACCTGCGTTCGGCATGCAGCTGACCCCGACCTGGGCGTGCCGGGAAAGATGGCGCAGGTGCTCGCTCATCTCGGCCGGCCCGGTGGCGCAGTTGAGGCCGATCAGGTCGACGCCGAGCGGCTCCAGCGCGGTCAGGGCGGCCCCGACCTCGGAGCCGAGCAGCATGGTGCCGGTGGTCTCCACGGTGATGTGCACGATCACCGGCAGGTCGGCACCGGCCGCGGCCAGCGCCCGCTTGGCGCCGAGCACAGCCGCCTTCGTCTGCAGCAGGTCCTGGCTGGTCTCCACCAGCACGGCGTCGATGCCGCCGTCGACCATGGCCGCGACCTGGGTGGCGTACGCGTCCCGCAGCTGCGCGTACGGCAGATGGCCGAGGGTCGGGAGCTTGGTGCCGGGACCGACACTGCCGAGCACCCAGCGCGGCCGGTCGGGGGTGCTGTGCGCGTCGGCGGATTCGCGGGCGATCCGGGCGGCCGCGTGCGCGAGCTCGGAGATCCGGTCGGGGATGTCGTACTCGTTCAGGGCCGAGAGGTTGGTGCCGAAGGTGTTGGTCTCCACGCAGTCGACGCCGACGTCGAAGTAGGCGTCGTGGATGGCGCGGACCACGTCCGGACGGGTGACGTTGAGGATCTCGTTGCAGCCCTCGAGCTGGTCGAAGTCGTCCAGCGTCAGGTCGTAGGACTGCAGCATGGTGCCCATCGCCCCGTCGGCGATGACGACTCGTCGGGACAGCTCGCTGCGCAGGTCGGACACCCGGCGAGAATAGTCTCCCCAGCCCGGGTCGAGCCGGATTCTCGGTCAGTGGCGGCGTCTACAGTGTTCGACATGCGGCGAGGGTTCGATGTGGACGAGGGTTCGACAGGAGCAGGCAGGTGAACGCCGGACTGCGTGGTTTGCGCGACCCGGTGGTGATCGCCGCCTTCAGCGGGTGGAGTGACGCGGGCAACGCGGCCAGTGCGGCCGTGGAGCACCTCGCCGAGGCCTACCAGGCGGAGCTGGCCGTCGAGCTCGACCCGGACGACTTCTACGACTACCAGGTCAACCGGCCCGAGGTCGCGCTCAGTGCCGACAGCGGCGAGCGGGAGATCACCTGGCCCACCACGCGGATCAAGACCGCCGAGCTACCCGGCGGCCGGGACCTGATCCTGGTCGAAGGCATCGAGCCCAACCTGCGCTGGCGCCAGTTCGGCGGGCTGATCACCTCGGCGCTGCGTTCGGCCGACCCGTCCCGGGTGCTCGTGCTGGGCGCGCTGCTGGCCGATACCCCGCACACCCGTCCGGTGCCGGTGACCTCCACCAGCCGCGATCCCCACCTGATGGAGAGCTACGGGATCGGCGAGTCGAGCTACGAGGGGCCGACCGGGATCACCGGGGTGATGGCCGACCTGCTGGCCCGTGCCGGACTGCCCACGATCTCGGTCTGGGCGGCGATCCCGCACTACGTGTCTCACCCACCGTGCCCGAAGGCGACGCTGGCGATCCTCTCCCAGCTGGAGCGGTTGCTGGACACGCCGCTCGATGTCGGTGAGCTGCCGGAGCTGGCGCGGGCCTGGGAGCGGGGCGTCAACGAGCTGGCCGCCGAGGACACCGAGGTGGCGGAGTACGTGTCGCAGCTGGAGGAGCAGACCGACGCCACCGACCTCCCTGAGGCCAGCGGTGACGCGATCGCCGCCGAGTTCGAGCGCTACCTGAAGCGTCGCCAGGGAGGTTAGAGCACCCCGAGCCGGGCGAGCAACGCTAGTCGCCGCACCGAGTCGTCGAGAACCGACGCCCGTCGCGCGCTGGCGGTCTCAGACCGCAGGCTCGGTCTGTGCGTCCGAGCGAGCGGGGTCGTCGATCCGTCCTGGTGGCTTCGTCCAGAACCGACGGTCGAAGACCAGCAGACCCAGGACCACCGCGCACCAGACCAGGCTGTTCAGCCACATCATCCGGGTCGTGTCGATCTCAGCCAGCCACAGGGTGCTGGTCTCGACGGTGCCCTCGGTGGCGTGAGCGATCAGCGTGAGCAGCGAGCTGCCGGAGGCGTGGTTGAACAACCAGGCGTACCAGAACGTGACGGCGATCGTGGCCAGTACCTCGATGAGACTGGAACCGAACTGAGGCATCACGTACAGCGGGGCGTGCCAGATGGTGACCCCGACCGCCATGGCGACGGTGGCGGCGAGTGGCGTCCGGTTGAGCTGCAGCTTGGGCTGGGCCCAGCCGCGGAAGCTCGCCTCCTCCGGCAGCTGGGCGTGCAGCGGGTGGACGATGTTGATCGCGATCGCCATCGGTAGCGCGTACCAGACGCTGAACTCGGCGATGACCGGTGCGGGCGCGCCGAGACCGGTGTTCAGGCCGATGGCGGCGAACTTGACGGCCAGCGGCACAGCGACAGCCAGCAGATACCAGATCCAGCTGACCCGCCAACGGATCAGCCGCGCTCCCATGGCGCGGAGACCGGCCACTCCCTCGGTCACGGACACCACGATCACCGCCGCTACCAAGACACCCGGCGCGAAGAAGCTGTCCCAGGGGATCGCACCCCAGCTCAGCGCATAGCACAGCAGAAAGAAGATGATCACCGGATGTCGTCGGACCACTGACATGACAAGCCTTTCGTCCCCAGGCCGGTGTTGACCCGGCCTTCACGCTCTCAGCCCACGCCGGTACGTCACAGGGGGCGCACATGCCGACCGTCAGGGCGGTTTTCTCCCCTGCCCGGCATCAATGTCGCAGGAAGAGCAGCACGGCCAGCACCCGACGGGAATCCTGACGTGTGGTGGGGATGCCCAGCTTGTCGAACACACTGGACACGTACTTCTCAGCGGCCCGCACGGTGATCACCATCCGCTCAGCGATCCCCTGGTTCGACGTCCCGGCGGCCATCAGCTCCAGCACCTCCCGCTCCCGTGGAGTCAGCCGGTCCAACGGGTCGTCGCGACGGCGTCGCTGCAGCAGCGTGGAGACGATCTTGGGATCGATCGCCGAACCGCCGGCTGCGACACGGCGTACGGCATCGACGAACTCCGCCACATCGCTGATCCGGTCTTTGAGCAGGTAGCCGACGCCCTCGGCCGAGTCCGACAGCAACAGCATCGCCAGGCCGACCTCGACGTACTGGGAGAGCACCAGGACCGCAACACCGCGATGCTGTTGTCTGATCTGGAGCGCGGCGCGCATGCCTTCATCGGTGTGCGTCGGTGGCAGCCGGATGTCGATGATCGCGATGTCCGGGGGGTCGCTCTCGACCTTTCTCAACAGCTGGTCGGCGTTGTCGTAGGCGGCGACCACGTCCATTCCGGCGCCATTCAGGATCTGGATCAAGCCTTCGCGCAGCAGCACGCTGTCCTCGGCGAGAACGATGCGACGTGGGTCTACGGCCATGGGATCTCCGCGCGAATGCTCGTGCCATCCGAACGTGACGTGCTGACCTCGAACGTTCCGCCGAGCGCCTCCACCCGATCGGCCAGACCCCTCAGCCCGCTCCCGGCGGTCGGGTCCGCCCCACCGACGCCGTCGTCGCTGATGTCGAGCACGAGCCACTGCTCGTCGCGCCGCAGGTGGACGCGCGTCGAGGTTGCCTGCGCGTGCTTGTCGATGTTGGTCAGCGCCTCGCTCACCACGTAGTAGGCGGCGATCTCGATCGGCTCAGTGGGCCGGTCGGCGACGTCGATCACCAGACTCACCGGCACGCCGGCTCGAGCCGCCAGGGACTCGAGCGCGACCGCGAGGCCGTGGCCGGACAGCACGGCCGGGTAGATGCCTTGCGCCACATCCCGCAGCTCCTCCAGCGACTCCGAAACCTCCTCCTTCGCTCGACTCAGTCGCGCCTGAAGATCGGGATCCTCGACGGCCCCCAGCTCGAGCAGACCGAGCTCCAGCGACAGCGCGACAAGTCGTTGCTGGGCCCCGTCGTGCAGGTTCCGCTCCAGCCGCTGCCGCTCCTGGCGCGAGGCTTCGAGGACTCGGACCCGCGAGCCCTTCAGCTCCTGGAGCCGGGCCCGCAGCTCAGCCCGTAGCCGACCGTTCTCCAACGCGATCCCGGCCGCGGCGGCGACACCGTCGAGCAGCTCGTGCTCGTCCTCCAGCGCTCGGTCGAACACCAGGGCCGCCATCGGCTCGGTCCCACGCTCGATCAGCCGGACCGTTCGCCGCTGGCTGCTCTCCGGCAGCTCAACGGCTATCCCGTTCTGGTCGGCCCAGCCACCGAACTCGGGCAGCCAGTAGGCGAGCTGCAGCGTCGGGTCCCGCAGCGCCCGAGCGAGCGGGGACTGCAGGTCCGCGGTCGGCTCGGCGCGCAGCTCGACAACCAGGACGGCGATCTCACCCCGAGCCAGCCGGGCATCGAGGAGAGCGAACAGGAAGGCGATCGGCGCCAGGCCGAGGGTTGCGAAGGTGATCAGCCGGATGGTCTCGAACGCAGGCCAGGATCCGAGTCCCGCGAGATAGAGCAGGGCCAGCATCACGAGGGCCAGACTGAACGCGTCGACCACCAGGGCAGTCGGGCGCCGCACCCCGTGGTCGGGTCGGCGCCGTCGGGTGTGCAGCAGCACCGTGCCGGCAAGGAGGAGCCCGGCCACCGCAGTCAGCTGGACGCGCTCCACGACGGTGCCGGCAGTGGACAGGGACCAGACGCGGAACACGCTGTCCGCATTGACCCCGAGCAGGACCTTGACCAGTTGCAGCCCGAGCGTCGCGCAGTAGCACAGCCCGACCACGATCCGCTCCGACCGTGCCGCCAGCCGCCCGGTCGGAAAGGCCAAGAATACGTGCAGGAACAGCGCCGCCGGCAGCATGTCGAGCAGGTGGCCGACGCCGTACAACATCGGCTGCTCCGACCACTGCAGCGGAGTGACGGCCATCGCGAAACCGGTGGCGAGCATCAGTGGCCCCAGCCGGCTGGCGGGCCTGCGCCACCAGGCGATCAGCCCGCTCACGACATAGGGCACGACGATCCACGCGATCAGGAAGACCCGCAGACCCGGCAACCCCAGCTGATCGCTGGCCACCGTCAGGATGAGACTTGCCGTCACGATCGCGATGCTGGCGACCACCAGCGCCCAGAGCACCCAAGAACGGGGCGTGGTCGCCTCACCCGAGGACCCTGCCGACCCCGCCCGCCGCATCAGTTCAGTATCGGGCAGAAATCGGCGGTAGGCACACCGGTGAACCGCCCTGTGGTTCACCCGGGCGCCTGCAGATCCTGCGGCTGCGCCCGTGCCGGCGTCGAGGGGACTACCGGCGCTCGGCGCCACCGGTCAGGGCTCAGCACGATCGCGACGATCGCGATGACGGCGCACAGGATCGCCGCGAGCCAGTACATCCGCACCCGGTCGTCTCCGACGAACAGCAGGACAAAGAAGCCTGCCCCGCTGTTCATCGTCGCGTGGAGCAGGAAGGCGACCGGCACGCTGCCCGCCGTGTGGAGGTAGATCAAGGTGAAGACGAAGGTCACCGCGAAGAGAAAGGCGCCGTCTGCCCAGGGGACGTGGCCGGTGATGAACAGCGGAAGGTGCCAGAGCACCCACAACAGTCCTACGACGACGCTGCCCAGCAGCGCCGAGTGGCGCCGCAGCAGGAGCGGCAGTGCGTAGCCTCGCCATCCAGGCTCCTCCCAGGTTCCCGTCAAAGGAAGACGAGGAAGAAGAGCGTTGTGGTGGCGATCGTCGACCAGCCGGCGAGCCGGGCCGGGTCCGGCGACGGCGCCCCGAGCAGCACGTTCGCGTACGCGACCAGCGCCCAGCCGGCCACCGGAGCGAGCAGCGCAACGGCGTACCAGCGGACGCCGACCCGCCATCGGATCAGGCGGCGGAAGTAGCTCCGAAGTCCTTGCCTGCCGCCGACCACGGCGGCCGTGATGATCGCCGCCAGGAACGGACCGAACGGCAGCATAGGTGACGGAAAGGCGCCCAGGGCAAACGGAATCACGGGCAGCCAGGAGATGAGCAGGGTCAGGACCGAGAAGCACAGCAGCGGATGGCGGGCCACGCCGGTGGCCCCTGGCCTTCCGCCGAGGTCTTCGGCGGTGTCCGACGCGATGAGTGACATGGGGGCGTCCCTTCGTTGAGATGGTTCACCTGTCACCCTGTCGCCGAGGTCGCCGGAACGCAGCCCGGCGGACCCGTGGCCGACAGGCCGGTTTTCTCCCCTCCGTGGAGCGGACGGATTTCACGTGTCACACCAGGAATCCGGCCCGTCAACGCCGCCGGGCCACACGCGGCCCCTCCCTGCCGGTGCCGCGGTCAACCGGCTACGGCGACGATGGGGAGGGCGTCGAGGACCTCTGACGGCTGCGGGTCTCGTCGGCCCTCCGACGCAGCTCGGCCACCATGGCGTCAGGGTCGTCGGCGCCGAACACCGCCGACCCGGCCACGAACGAGTCCGCGCCGGCGCCCGCGCACCGCTCGATGGTCTCGGCCGACACCCCGCCGTCGACCT
>DASQLI010000118.1:0-59076 GCA_035630075.1 Microlunatus sp. | reverse complement strand
CCGAGCGACCAGTCGAGGCGGAGTCTACGTCCGCCAGGTCGACGAGGGGTTCGCCCGAACGGCGGTGTCGCTCGGTGCTGGACCGCTGCTGGGAGGATCGATCGACGATGCGGCAGGAGGGATGCGATGTCCGACGACGACGACGGAGCCGAGGTGCTGGTGATCGACGGCGCGAACGTGGTCGGCTCCCGACCCGACGGGTGGTGGCGAGACCGGGCGGGTGCGGCGGCGAGGCTGCACGATCAGCTGCGCGACCGACAGCGGCGCGACCGACAGCGGGGCGACGGACCGACGCTGGCACCGTGGGTCGTCCTGGTGCTGGAAGGCCAGGCTCGTGCCGGCGTACCGGAGACGGCGGCCGAGGGCAGTGGAACGCCACAGGCACTGACGGTCGTGCACGCTGCCGGTGAGGGTGACGACCGGATCGTGGAGGAAGCGGGTCGGGCCGTGGCGGCCGGACGGGTGGTGGCTGTGGTGACTGCGGACCGGGGGCTGTCGACGAGGCTTCAGGCTGTCGGTGCCCAGGTGCTGAGGCCGGGCTGGCTGCTGGGGCGGCTCGAGAACGCGCGCTGACGGCCGAGCCGACGGCTTCGGACACCGATCCGGCACGGCGTGCGGACTCGGCGCCGGACAGCGGACCGGGCCCGGTCACGGACCGACGTAGCGACCTTCGGGGCGCAACCGTAGAGCCGGTTCGTCGTACTCGCCGAGCGCGTGCGCGATCCAGCCGCCGCAGCGAGCGACCGCGAACACGAGCTCGGTGGCCGCCGGCTCCAGGCCGAGCGTGTGCGCCAGCACGGCCAGGGCGAGGTCGACGTTCGGGAAGATCCGGATCCGGTGCCGGACCGTGGCCACCAGGTCGTCGGCCGCCGTCAGGGCCGGCGCGTCCGGCTGCAGCCGGCGGAGCCGCTCGATGAGGAGCTCCCAGCGTGGGTCGGCGCGGCGGTAGACGCGATGGCCGAACCCCGGTACGCGACCGTATGTCGCGACCGCGCCAGCCACCGCCTCTGTTGCCGTACGGCCGTCGAGCCGATCGGCGATCATCCGGTACGCGTACCGACCCGCGTTGCCATGCAGCGCCGAGTCGAGCGCACCGAGCCCGCAGCACACGACCGCGTACGGGTTCGCGCGGGCCGAGGCGGCCGCCCGTGCAGCCAACGTCGAGGCCGCCAGGTCGTGGTCGACCAGCAGCACCAGCGCGGCGTCGATCAGCGGCACGGCCTGGTCGGCCGGGACGACGTCGTTCTCGGCAGGTTGGGGCGAGAGACGGGCCCAGAGCCGGCCGGCGAGCCGGTCGCCGACCGGCTCCGGCCTCCGCGGCGGAAGGGCGTCGACGACCCCGCCGATGATCTCGGTGCCCATCCGGGCCACCGACGCTGCCGAGAGGTCAGAGCGCAGCGGGTCCGTAGCAGCCAGCACCGGCACCAGTGTCTGCATCCGCTCCCGGAGCGACATCGTGGTGGGAAGGACAGCGTTCACCTTGGTGGCCGCGACCCCGCCGTCGGACGAGCCGCGGAACCGCCGCTCGGGCTCCCACGCCGTCGTCCACAGCCACCAGCACACGGTCTCGAAGGACGCACTGTCGGCGAGATCGGCGGCGCCGCGACCTCGGAAGGAGAGCTGATCGTCCTCGAGCAGCGCGATGTCGTGCTCGATCGTCATGATCGGGGTGCCCGCCGGGTGCCCACCGGTCCGAGCGGACAGCGCCGACCTCGCCGACGGACGGCGACGTCGGGCGAACTCCTCGATGTCCAACGGGTCGAACCAGGAACCAGCCGGGTCCCGGCGCCTGGTGAGCAGTCCGCGGGAGACGTACGCGTACAAGGTCTCGGGCTTGATCCCCAGCCGCGCGGCGGCCTCGGCGGCTGTGAGATCCGGCACACGCGCGCTCATCGACACTCCAGACATTGATTCGATCAATATTGACGATTGCGCGAGTCAATCACATGCTGAGTGGGCAGAACCAAAATCAGGAGGACCTCATGTCAGCAGTGGTGCGTGACCGGATGAGTGCTGAGCGGATCGACGTTCCGGCTGGACTGGCGGGAGTCGTGGTGGCGGAGACCGAGCTCGGCGATGTCCGTGGCCTCGAGGGCTTCTACCACTACCGCCAGTACTCGGCCGTCGAGCTGGCCAGGACCCGCTCGGTCGAAGAGGTCTGGCGGCTGTTGCTCGACGGCGAGCTACCTGACGCTTCGACGGCTCGGGAGTTCGGTGCCGCAGTGCGTGACCTGCGAGACATCCCTGATGCCATCGCCGCTGCTTTGCCTGCGGTGGCCCGGACGACCGAGGGCGCCGACGCGCTGGCCGGACTGCGGGCGGCCCTGCCGATGTTCGCCGGCGCCCGACGGATCCGGCCACTGCTGGACATCGACGCACCGACCCGGCGCCGCGATGCACTGACCATCGGGGCCGTGGTGCCGTCGCTGCTCGCCGCTCTGTGGCGGCTCCGTACGGGCGAGCCGGTGATCGCACCCCGCCAGGATCTGGACCATGCCGCGAACTACCTGTGGATGCTGACCGGGTCGGAGCCGTCCGCGGCGGCCGTCCGAGCCGTCAACGCGTACCTGGTCTCGACGATCGACCACGGGTTCAACGCGTCGACCTTCACCGCGCGGGTCGTCGCCTCCACCGGAGCGGACCTGGCGGCCGTGGTGACGGCAGCGCTGGGATCGCTGTCCGGACCGCTGCACGGCGGGGCGCCCAGCCGTGCGCTCGAGCTGCTCGAGCTCGGCTCCGGAGAGCGTGCCGCGGGGTACGTCCGCGAGCAGGTCGCTCAGGGCGGTCGGATCATGGGGTTCGGACACGCCGTCTACCGCACCGAGGATCCCCGGTCGGAGCTGATGAAGGAGATCGCGCTGGCCTTCGGCGGACCTCGGGTGGATCTGGCCGTCGAGATCGAGCGGGCCATTCTGGCCACGCTGGAGGAGGTCAAACCCGGCCGCGCCCTGCGGACGAACGTGGAGTACTACGCAGCGCTGGTGATGGAGGCCGCCGGCATCCCGCCGGCCATGTTCACAGCGACCTTCGCCGTCGCCCGGGTGCTGGGCTGGACGGCCCACGGGCTGGAGCAGGCCCGGGTCGGCAAGATCATCCGGCCGGCGGCCCGCTATGTGGGCCCGGAGCCGGCTCGGAGTCTCTGAGGTCAGACGCGGATCCGGCTCAGTGTTCGCTCGGGTTCGAGCTTCTTGCTCGGGTTGCAACCCGAGCAAGAAGCAGAATCCCGAGCGAGAAGCCGTACGCAGGTCAGCCGACGACGGTCCAGGTGTCCGGTCCGGCGATCATGGCCTGCAGCGCGTCGTCGTCGGACCCCTTGTCGGCGGCCAGCTTGACCTGCTCTCGGGCCAGGTCGTCGTACGTGGGTGCCTCGACGTCCCGAAAGATGCCGATCGGGGCACGGTGCAGTACGCCGGAGTCGGTGAGCCGGGACAACCCGAACGCGAAGCTCGGATCCGGGATGTGTGCGTCGTGCACGGCGAGCCGGTCGGCGCCGACCGCATCGACGTCGACGACCTCGAACGCTCCGGACACGGGATCGCGGACCACTCCCTTGGATCCCTCCACACCGAACCGAATCGGCTCGCCGTGCACCAGCGGGATGATCGCCTCGGCCTTGGTGTCGGACTCCTTGACGGCGGCGAACGCGTCGTCGTTGAAGATCGGGCAGTTCTGGTAGATCTCCACGAACGAGGTACCGCGGTGGGCAGCGGCTGCGCGCAGCACCTCGGTCAGGTGCTTGCGGTCGGAGTCGATCGTCCGGGCCACGAAGGTGGCCTCCGCGCCCAGCGCGAGCGACACCGGGTTGAACGGGTTGTCCAGCGATCCCATCGGGGTCGACTTGGTGATCTTGCCGATCTCGGAGGTGGGGGAGTACTGGCCTTTGGTCAGACCGTAGATCCGGTTGTTGAACAGCAGGATGGTCAGGTTGACGTTGCGGCGCAGCACGTGGATCAGGTGGTTGCCGCCGATCGACAGGGCGTCGCCGTCGCCGGTGATCACGAACACCGCGGCGTCCTCGCGCGCGGTCGCCACGCCGGTGGCGATGGCGGTCGCGCGACCGTGGATGGAGTGCATGCCGTAGGAGTCGACGTAGTACGGGAACCGCGACGAGCAGCCGATCCCGGAGACGATGACCGTGTTCTCCTTGCGGATGCCGAGCTCGGGCATGAAGCCCTGGAACGCCGCCAGGACGGCGTAGTCACCGCAGCCGGGGCACCAGCGGACCTCCTGGTCACTGGTGAAGTCCTTGCGGTTCAACGGCTCCAACGACAGCGGCACGCCGGCCAGACCCGGGCCGATCGGCGCGGTCGGTGCGGACGCCGGGGCGCGACGAGAAGCAGGCCCGCCGTTGGCGCGGCGCGGCGTGGTGGGTCCGCGTCCTGTGCTTGCCGGTTCGTGTCCTGAGCCTGCTGGTCCGTGTCCTGAGCTTGTCGGTCCGTGTCCTGAGCTTGTCGAAGGACCGGGCTGCTGCCCTTCGACAAGCTCAGGGCGGACAGGCTCCGGGCGCGCTGGGACAGGCTCAGGGCGCGTCGCGGCTTGGTCAGAGTGCGGATGGCCGTTGGTCCGGCCCTGCACGGGGGTCACGCGGGTACTCCTTCGATCGAGTCGATCTCGGCTTCCAGGTCGGCGGCGAGCTCGCTGAGCGAGATCGGCAGTCCGCGGACCCGGGAATAGCTGTGTACGTCGACCAGGTACTTGGCGCGCAGCATGGTCGCGAGCTGTCCCAGGTTCATCTCGGGGACGATCACCCGCTCGTAGCGGCGCAGTACCTCGCCGAGGTTGTCCGGGAACGGGTTCAGGTGGCGCAGGTGCGCCTGGGCGATCCGGCGGCCGGTCTTGCGGACCCGGCGGACGGCGGCGGTGATCGGACCGTACGTCGATCCCCAGCCCAGCACCAGCACGCTGGCGCCGAATCCCTCGTGCTCGTCCGGGTCGTCGACGACCACCTCCGGCAGATCGCGGGCGATGCCATCGACCTTGGCCTGTCGGGTGCGGACCATCTCGTCGTGGTTGGCCGGATCGTAGGACACCGCGCCGGTGTCTTTGGCCTTCTCGATCCCGCCGATCCGGTGCTGCAGGCCAGCCGTGCCCGGAATGGCCCAGGGTCGGGCCAGCGTCTCCGGATCGCGCTTGAACGGTAGGAAGACGTCGTTGCCGGCGGCGTCGGTGGCGTTGGGCGTGCTGGCGAAGTCCGGGTCGATCGTCGGGATCGCGGACAGGTCCGGCACCGGCCACGGCTCGGCGCCGTTGGCGATGTAGCCGTCGGACAGCACGAACACCGGGGTTCGGTACTTGATGGCGATCCGGATCGCCTCGATGGCGATGTCGAAGCAGTCGGCCGGCGACTGAGCGGCCAGCACGGGGACCGGCGCCTCACCGTTGCGGCCGTACATCACCTGCAACAGGTCGGCCTGCTCGGTCTTGGTGGGCATGCCCGTGCTGGGGCCGGCGCGCTGGATGTCGCAGATCACCAGCGGCAGCTCGGTCATCACCGCCAAGCCGATGGTCTCGGCCTTCAGAGCCACACCCGGACCCGATGTGGTGGTCACGCCCAGCTGACCGGCGAAGCTCGCGCCCAGGGCGGCGCCGACGCCGGCGATCTCGTCCTCGGCCTGGAAGGTGGTGACGCCGAACCGCTTGTGCTTGCTCAGCTCGTGCAGCACGTCCGAGGCCGGGGTGATCGGGTAGGCGCCCAGGAACATCGGCAGGCCGGCCTTGCGCGCTCCGGTCACCAGCCCGTACGCCAACGCGACGTTTCCCGAGATCTGCCGGTAGGTGCCGGCCGGCATCGGGGCGGGCGGCACCTCGTACGTCACGGCGAAGACCTCGGTGGTCTCACCGAAGGCGTACCCGGTCTTGAAGGCGGTGATGTTGGCGTCCCGGATGTCCGGCTTGCGGGCGAACTTGGTGGCCAGGAACTTGAGCGTGCCCTCGGTGGGGCGGCCGTAGAGCCAAGACAACAGACCCAGGGCGAACATGTTCTTGGCCCGGGAGGCGTCCTTGCGCGACAGACCGAACTCCTTGACCGCCTCGACGGTCATCCCGGTCAGGTCGAGCGCATGCAGCTGGTAGTCGGCCAGCGAGTCGTCCTCGAGCGGGTTGGAGTCGTAGCCGACCTTGGCCAGGTTGCGCTTGCTGAAGTCTGCGCTGTCGGCGATGATCAGGCCGCCGCGGGGCAGGTCGGCGATGTTGGCCTTGAGCGCGGCCGGGTTCATCGCGACCAGAACGTCCGGGCGATCGCCGGGGGTCATGATGTCGTAGTTGGCGAAGTGCAGCTGGAAGCTCGAGACCCCGGGAAGGGTGCCCTGGGGCGCCCTGATCTCGGCGGGGAAGTTCGGCAGGGTCGAGATGTCGTTGCCGAAGGTCGCGGAGTCGGCGGTGAACCGGTCACCGGTCAGCTGCATCCCGTCGCCGGAGTCGCCGGCGAAGCGGATCACCACTCGGTCGAGCGTGTGGACCTGTCGCACTGCGTGGAGCCTTCTTCCGTCTGGACTGTCCCCCCGCCGGTGGGCGTGGGACGGCCCCACGCGGGTTGCGGTGCGCAGGACCTCTGGGTGCGGGATCGTCCGCGTGGGCGCGTCGACGCCTCGTTCATGATAAGGCTGTCCTTGCCGCGAACTATTCCCTTCTCAGGTCAGAGATCGCAGGAGTGAGCCACGCCACGTGGGTCGCAGTCGGGCTCGAAGGCCGAGCACCACCCCGGCCCCGAGCCTAGCCCGCGCCAGATCCGCATCTGGGAGGCTCCCGACGGGCCGGAGTCCTACGGTGAGGTGGTCCTGTTGGATCGCCCACATATGGGTCTAGCGTGACGGCGAGTAGGCGAGCATCGGGGCACAGTGTGGTCACCGTGGCTGGCACGGACCCGACGGGGTTTGGCCCCCTCGCGCCCGAGGAGGGTCTCCGGGCTCAGCGAGGTTCACCGACGACAGGAGGAGTTCAGATGTCAGCTCAGGTCGGGACGTTCCTGTTGCTGGGCGCCAGTGGCGACCTGTCCGGGCGGCTGCTGCTGCCGGCGCTGGGCCAGCTGTTGGAGCAGGAGCCGGAACGCCGCGAGATCGTCCTGATCGGGGCCGGGACAGAAGAGTGGAGTCAGGACGAGTGGCATCACCGGGTTCACTCCTCCCTGACCACCGCCGAGATCGACGAAGAGGTCGCGGCCGCGATCCTGAACGGCACCCGCTACGTCCGGGCCGACGTGACCAAGGCCGAGGACCTGAAGGGCCTCCTCGCCGCGGGTCCGCCGGCTCCGGCCATCTACTTCGCCTTGCCGCCGGCGGTGACGGTGGCCTCCTGCGAGGCGCTGCGGGAGGTGGACCTGCCCGCCGGCACCGTGCTGGCCCTGGAGAAGCCGTTCGGCACCGATGCCGCCAGCGCCCACGCGCTCAACCGGCTGCTCACCCAGCTGGTGGACGAGGACCACATCCAGCGGGTCGACCACTTCCTGGGCCGGTCCACGGTGCTGAACCTGCTCGGAGTTCGATTCGCGAACCGACTGTTCGAGCCGCTGTGGAACAACCAGCACATCGACAGCGTGACGGTGGTGTACGACGAGCAGCTGACCTTGGAGAACCGGGCTCGCTACTACGACCGGGCCGGGGCGCTCGCCGACATGATCCAGAGCCACCTGCTGCAGGTGATGGCCTTGATCGCGATGGAGCCTCCGGCGTCGGTGGACGCAGTGGATCTGCGGGCGGCCAAGACGGCTGTGCTGCGGGCCACCCGGCCCTGGCGCGACGACCCGGTCGCTGCCAGCCGGCGGGCGCGCTACGTCGCCGGGACGATCGACGGTCGTGACGTGCCGAACTACGTCGACGAGCCGGGCGTCGACGCCTCGCGGAACACGGAGACCCTGGCTGAGGTGGAGCTGGAGGTGGACAACTGGCGGTGGTCGGGTGTGCCGTTCCGGCTCCGCTCCGGCAAGGCGCTGGCGGAACGGCGCAAGGAGATCGTCATCACGTTCAATCCGCCGCCGCACCTGCCGACGGGGCTAAGAGGCCGGGCATCGCCGGCTCGACTCCGGCTGATGATGGGCCCGGACCGGATGGCCTGGGAGATGAACGTCAACGGACCGTCCGATCCGTTCGAGCTCGATCGGGTCACGCTCGACACGAAGTTGAGCCCGGGCCGGCTCCCTGCGTACGGTGAGGTCCTCGCCGGGGTCCTGGACGCCGACCCCTTCCTGTCGGTGCGTGGAGACGCGGCCGAGGAGTGCTGGCGGATCCTGGAACCGGTGATCGGCGCCTGGCGCGACGGTGCGGTGCCGATCGACGACTACCCGGCCGGTTCGACCGGTCCGTCCGCGTGGCCCCGGCACTGAGCCGAACACCTCGTACGGGTGGTCAGCTGGTCCGTTCCGAGAGGCGCATCGCCGGATCGGTGGCGAACCAGAGCGACAGCGGGAGGTTGAACGAGGTGAAGCAGTAGTTGCCCATCGGCAGCCAGTAGGCGAACTCCTCGACCGAGGCGCCCTGGTAGACCACAGTGAACTGCCAGTGGTCGGCGTACATGCTCCAGACCCGTCGCTTGTGCGTCTCGCCTTCGTCGCTGAAGGTCAGTGTCCGCTCGAGCTTGACGATGTCGTTGTACAGGTCGTCGCGCGAGTTCTCGATGGAGACATCGGCCAGCTCGGCGATGCCGTGGTCGAACCCTTCCCTGAGTACGGCGAGGTCGTCGGCGGTGACGGCGACCCCCAGGTCGGTGACGGCAACCGCGAAGTGGGTGGCCTCGTCGTCCCGATCCGGCCCCACGATGACGCCATCACGGTCTCCGTCGAGCTCGGCTCGGAACCAGCTCGACGGATGCCGGAACTCGTACCGGCCCAGCCGGTCGGTGTAGGTGGTGACGCCGGTGAATCGGGGTCGCCCAGTGCGCTCGGGGCGCTCTCTCATTGCAGATCCTCAGTCCTTCGCGGTATATCAGCAGTCTCGGTTTGAGCCTCGGCGCCTCGGCCTTGGGCCTCGGTGACTTCGTCCTGGGCTTCGGCGACGTCGGCGCCGGCCTCGGTGGCCCCTGCGCCGGTGCCCCCGTGCTCGGTGGCCCGTCGTTCGGACGTCGTGGGCTCCGCCGCCTCACCTGTATCGGTCACACGCGCCTCGTTCACGCCCGCCTCGCGCTCGGCTTCGGTCGCCTCGCGCTCGGCCTCGCTCGGCTCGGGCTCCTCGGGCGCGCTGAACCCAGGCTCCTGCGCCTCGGGCTCATCGCTCGCGTCGGACTGGACGGCCAGGAACGCCTCGTTGGAGGCCACCACCGCGCCGGTCAGCTCCAGCTCCTCGGCGAAGTGGCAGGACACCATCCGCGGACGCCTGGCGCCCTTCAGTGAACCGCCCTGATCGGCAGCGATCTCCCGAAGCGGTGGTGTCTCGTCGATGCACTTCTGCTGTGCGTACGGGCAGCGGGTGTGGAAGTAGCACCCCGACGGCGGGTTGGCGGGGCTGGGCACCTCGCCCTTCAGCGGCTGGATCTCGTGACGCTTCCGCGGGTCGGGCTGGGGCACCGCGCCCAGCAGCGCCTCGGTGTAAGGGTGCAGCGGACGGGTGAACAGCTCCTTGGTGTCGGCGATCTCCACCACCCGGCCGACGTACATCACCACGACCCGGTCGGAGATGTGCTCCACCACGGACAGGTCGTGGCTGATGAACAGGTAGGTGAGCCCCAGCCGCTCCTGCAGGTCCTCCAGCAGGTTGATCACCTGGGCCTGAACCGAGACATCCAGGGCGGACACCGGCTCGTCGCAGATGATCAGGTCTGGGTCCAGGGCCAGTGCGCGGGCGATGCCGATCCGCTGCCGCTGGCCGCCGGAGAAGGCGTGTGGGTACCGGCTGGCGTGCTCGGGACGCAGCCCGACCACGGTGAGCAGCTCCGCCACCTTGTCCTTGAGCGCCTGACCCTGCAGCGTCTTGTTGATCACCATCGGCTCGCTGATCACCCGGCCGACGGTCATCCGTGAGTCGAGCGAGGCCATCGGGTCCTGGAAGATGAACTGCATCCGGGGACGGATCTTGTCCAGCGTCCTGGTGTCGGCGTCCTCGACGTGCACCGGGCCCAGCTCGGGGTGCCGGAAGATGATCTCGCCGCCGGTGGGCTCCTCCAGTCGGATGATGGTCCGCCCGGTCGTGGACTTGCCGCAGCCGGATTCGCCGACGATGGCGACCGTCTCCCCCTGGTCGACGGTGAGGGAGACGCCGTCGACGGCCTTGACGTAGCCGAGGACGCGGCGCAGGGCCCCGCCCTTGATGGGGAAGTGCTTCTGCAGCCCCCGCACCTCCAGCAGCGGACCCTCCGCCGCCTCGCGGGGCTCCGGGTCGCGCTGGCCGTCCGACTTGGCCCGCTTCGGGCGCGCCCCCTGCGTCGTCTCGGTCATCGCCCAACCTCCGTCGTCGCGTCCACCAGAGCACCCTCGTCGTCGTAGAGATGGCACCGTACGCCGTGTCGCTCCGCTCCGGGCAGCAGGTTCTCCGGCGGAATCACCGTCTGACACACCTCTCCGATGAAGTCCGGGCAGCGCGGGTGGAAGCTGCAACCGGGCACCTGCACATAGGGATCGGGAACAGTGCCCTTGATGACCTGCAGTGGTGTGTGCTCGGCCGCCCCGATCCGCGGGATCGAGCGCAGCAGCGACCGGGTGTAGGGATGCTTGGGGTTGTAGAAGATGTCCTCCACCGAGGCGCGCTCCACCACCCGACCCTGGTACATCACGATGACCTCGTCGCAGAGCTGGGCGATGACGCCCATGCTGTGGGTGATGAACAGGATCGACATGCCGATCTCTTCCTTGAGCCGGCGCATCAAGGCAAGGATCTGTGCTTCGGTGGTCACATCCAGCGCCGTCGTCGGCTCATCGGCGATCAGCAGCGAGGGATGGCAGGACAGGGCCATGGCGATCATGGCGCGCTGCCGCATGCCGCCGGACAGCTCATGGGGGTAGGAGCTCGCGATCCGTGCTGGATTCGGCATCCCGACCTGCTTGAGCATGTCCACGGCCTGGTCCCAGGACTGCTTCTTGTCCGGGGTCTGATGGAGCAGGATCGCCTCTTGGATCTGCGAGCCGACGGTGTACACCGGGTTGAGCGAGGTCATCGGTTCCTGGAAGATCATGGCGATCTCCGAACCCCGGATGGCCCGCATGGTGTCGCTGGTGGCGCTGAGGCTGGTGATGTCGACCTCGCCCGAGGCGCCGGTCGCCGCCTCGATCAGCTGCGCGTCCTCGGCCGACTCGTGGTGATCCCCGGTCGGGCGATGGAAGCGGATCGAGCCCTCGGTGATCCGGCCCGCACGTTCGAGGATCTGCATGATCGCCCGCGCCGTCACGCTCTTGCCGCTGCCGCTCTCTCCGACCACCCCGACCACCGAGCCGCGGGCCACGTCGAAGCTCACGCCGTTCAGCGCGTTGACTTTGCCCAGCGCGGTCTTGTACTCCACCTTGAGATCGCGAACGGTGATGATCGCGTCACTTGCGCCGCGCCCGGGATCATCACCGCGCCGGTGACCACCACTGCCAGTACGTCTCATGCTCATGTCGTCGGTCTCCTCAAGTCTGTGGCCGAGCCGGTCGGGGGTCGTGGGCTCATCGCCGGCTCAGCTGTAGGGGTCCACCGCGTCTCGGACGCCGTCCCCCACCAGCTGGAAGCAGGTGATGGCCACGATCACGAAGACGGCCGGCAGCATCACCCAGGGGAACTGCTGGATGACGTCGATGCGCTGGGCGTCCTTCAGGAGCACACCCCAGCTGATTCCCGGCTCGGTCATGCCGATCCCCAGGAACGACAGGGTTGTCTCGGCGATGATGGTGGCGGGGATGGCCAGCATGGCCACCGCCACGATGTGGCTGGCCGAGTTGGGCAGCAGGTGAGTGGTGATGATCCGAGGAGTCTTGGCTCCCGCTGACTTGGCGGCGGAGACGTAGTCGGACGAGGCGTAGCCCATCACCTTGCCGCGAAGCTGGCGCGCCAGTCCGGTCCACGCCAACAGGGACAAGATGATGCTCATCAGGATGAATCGCTGGGTCACCGTGATGTCCTGGGGGAGCACCGCCGCCATCGTCGCCCAGAGCGGCAGCGTCGGGACGGACTGGATGATCTCGATGACGCGCTGGATGATGGTGTCGGTCCTGCCTCCGGCATAGCCGGACCAGGTGCCCATGATCGACCCCAGGATCGTGGCGATGGCGACGGCGAAGACACCGATGGTCAACGAGACGCGGCTCCCGTAGAGCGTGCGGGAGAAGATGTCGCGACCGTTGCCGTCACCTCCGAAGAGCATCAGCTTCGCCTCACCTTCGGGGGCGACGATCAGGTGCCGGCTGGTCGGGATGAGTCCGAGGAACTTGTACTCGAAGCCCTGGCCGAAGATCTGCAGCGGGATCGGGTTGCTGCAGTCCTTGACGTAGGTCGTGGTGATGTTGACCGGGTCGATCTCCTGCGTCACGGTGCACATGGCCGGTCCACCGGACCAGGTGAGCGAGCTCGGCGCGGCGTACTTGTACGCCTGGTCCACCTGGACCGGGTCGTTCGGCGACAAGAACGGCGCGAACAGTGCGATCAGGTAGAGGAAGATCAAGATGAACAACGCGATGACGGCCAGCTTGCTCTGCTTGAACCGGCGGATCATCAACTGGGTCTGAGAGATCTCCCCGACCTTGCTGTCGACGAAGGCTACCGCCCCTGCCGGTTCGGCGGAGGTGGCCTCGTCCAACCCGGCACCGGTGATCTGATCTGTTGACATATGACCCTCCCTAGCCCATGACCCGAGCTCGTGGATCGACCCACGCGAGTAACAGATCGGAGACGATGTTCCCGATGATCAAGATCGCCGCCATGATCACGAGGATCGTAGCCGCGACGTAGGTGTCCTTGGTGATCAGGGTCTGGAACAAGGCTTGGCCGAGGGTTGGCAGGTTGAAGATGATCGAGACCACCAGCTCTCCGCCCATCAGTCCCGATATCGTCGCGCCGAGGGCCATCACCAGCGGGTGAAGAGCGTTGCGCACGGCATGCTTCCAGATCACCTTGCGTTCGGCGACGCCCTTGGCCCGAGCCGTCTGCACGTACTGCTGGCCCAGCACGTCGAACAAGTTCGCCCGCATCACCCGAGTGAGCCAGGCCGTGCTGGTGACCGAGATCACCAGCACCGGCATCCACAGGTGGGCGAGCATGTCGACGAACTTGTCCATGCTCCACGGTGCGTTGCGGTACTCGTTGGAGAACAACCCGCCGACGTCCAGCCCGCCGAACTGCACGGCCGCCACCATCACCCCCAGAGCCAGCAGGAACTCCGGAATCGCCAGCCCGATGAACTGGATCAGGGTGATGATGTTGTCGCCGAGGGTGTAGCGGTGGGTGGCCGAGTAGACCCCGATGGGTATGGCGACGGCCCAGGCCAACAGGGTCGCGCCGATACCCAGAGCCAGCGACAGGGCTATTCGGCTGCCGATCACGTCGGCCACCGGCTCGCGGAAGGCGAACGACATACCGGCGTCGCCGCGCAGTAGACCGCCGATCCACTTGCCGTACTTGACGATCCACGGGTCGTTGGCGCCGTACTGCTCCTCCAGCGCCTCGACCTGCTCGGTGGAGACGGTGCTGCCCATCGCTCGCAGGCGCTCGATCTCGGAGTCCACCGCCGAACCCGGCGCCAGCTCGATGATGAAGAAGGTCAGCAGCGAAACACAGAACAGCGTGAAGACGCCCCATCCGAGACGCCGGAGGATGAACAGCAGCATTGGGGTTCCCTTCGATCAGCGGGGGGTCGAACGAACGAGGGACCGTCGGCTCAGCTGTGCTCGTCGGGGTTGTCCCAGAAGTAGCACTCGAAGTCGTACACCGCCGGGGTGGGATGGATCCAGGGATTCACCATCCCGCCCTGTGCGAGGTTCTCCTTGCGGGGAACGTTCTTCAGGTCGGTCTTGATGACCATCACCTGCGGGTAGTTGGCCACCGATCCCATCATGAACGGTCCGTCGGAGACGTGGATCTTGATCATGTCCCAGACCTGCTGGTGCCGCTTCATCTCGTCGGGCTCGATCTTGCTGGCGTCGTAGATGTCCCACAGCTTCTGGATGGGGCCGTCCGCCTCGGGCTCCATCCGCGGCGGATTCCGCTCCCACGGGCTCTTGTCGAGCTGCTTGGAGTTGGTGTCGGTGCCCAGCTGCTGGTACCACTGGCCCTGCAAGGGCGACCAGCGGGTGTACTCCAGTGGGACGAGCCACTGTGGGTAGACCAGGTGGTTGGGACCGTCGCCGACCTCCCAGTTGCTGTGTCCCATCAGCTTGCCGGACTTCCACTGGTCGTCGTACGCCTGCGGCGGGATGGGGTTGCTCGTCATCGTGATGCCCACGGCCTTGAGGTCGGAGATCAGCTGGTTGTCCTTGGTCTTGTGCTCGTTCGACGCATCAGCCTGGATGTCGATGCGCAGCGCCAGCTTCTTGCCGTTGGGCAGCTCCCGCATCCCGTCGCCGTTGGTGTCCTTGACCCCGAGCTCGTCCAACAGCGCCTTGGCCTTCTCCGGGTCGTACGCGACGTAGCTGTCCCGCCACTCGGCGTAGGCCGCCTTGCCCGTGTCGTTCACCGTGTACTCGATGGCCTTGGGGCTGAGCGTGCCGGTGGTCGGTTCACCGGTGTTGAAGTAGACCGACTTCTGCACGGCTCCTCGGTTGAAGGCATGTGAGATGGCCTGCCGGAACTTCGGTTCGCGGATCAGCTTGCGCAGGTCCTCGTCGACGTAGTCGTAGTTGAAGAAGAAGATCGACCCGGTGCCCGAGCCACTGTCCCACAAGACCACCTCGGTGCCGGCCCGCTGGGCACTGTCTCGCAGACCCTGGACGTCGTTGAGGGTGATCTGGTTGTGGCTGCCGTGGCAGTAGTCGACCGCGCCCTGCTGGACCTGCAGCTTGCCGGCCTCGGCGTCCGACACGACGGTGTACTGGATCTCGTCGACGTAGGGAAGCTGGTCGCCGTTGGGCATCACAGCGTAGTAGTAGGGGTTGCGCTCCAGCACCAGACCCGTGGTGTTGTCGAAGGACTTGCACTTCCAGCCGGTCATCGTCGGGCACTCCGGGTTACGGATCCAGTCGGCCATCTTCTCCATCACGCCGCCGACAGCGTCCCAGTTCTTCGGGACGTCCTTGCCGTACTTCGGGTGGAACTGCTTGACGTAGTGGCTCGGCATCACCCAGATGGGACCGTTCTTGCCGATGTTGCCGTTCACCCACATGGCCATCCGGTCGGCGGTCAGCGGGGCCGGCGCGTCGAAGGTCATGGTCAGAGTCGTCTCGTCGACCGCCGTGAACTTGGCCAGCGTGCCCTTGCCTGAACGCGCCTCGTCGGGCGCGGTCTGGGCCAGGTGCTGACCGGCGACGATGTCTTCCCACCAGAACATGATGTCCGCGGTGGTCCACGGCTCGCCGTCGGACCACTTGAGGCCCTTGCGGAAGTTGAAGGTCCACTCCGACGCGTCGTCGTTGGTCTCCCACGTCTCGACCAGACCTGGGAGGACGTCCTTGCCGTCGTTGACGTAGCGCAGCGGGGAGTGCCCGTAGAAGTACTGCCGGTTGGAGTTGGCGGTCGCCGCACCGGTGGTGGAGAAGACGTTCATGTTGATCTTGCCGCCGTATTTGCCCTCGGTGACCCAGTTGTGCGGGATCACGTACGGGTTCTCGGGCAGTCGCTCCTCGACCGGAGGCAGGCTGCTGTCGATGTTGGGAGCCTGGTTGAACTTGGCCGGCTTGGCGATCGGCTCGGTGGCCGAGCCGACGGCGCTCGAGCCACCGGTCTCGGTGCCACCCCCGGCGCCGCCGTTGTCACCTCCGCTCGGCGAGCAGGCGGCCAGTGCGACCGAACCGGCCACGACGGCCGATCCGTAGAGGAACTGGCGACGGGAGATGTGACTGAGATCCATGGGGTCCTCCGGTACGGGCGACGTCGATGTCAGTTAGGCAGCCCCGGTGAAACGAGTCACATCTGGTCTGAAGGAGCAGCTGAAGATCCCTGACGCAGCCGTTACTTCGTGTCAACTGGGTGCCCGAACGTGTCGAGACTTTACTCATGAGTAGGCAAACTGCGAAGCCCCTGACACGAATTGACACCAGTCGGTTATGAAATTTTCTCAGCAGCCACCCACCGGCGACTTGGTTTCAGGCACTTGAACCGCCGTGTTCTGCCGGTCGACGCAGCGATCCGGTTCCGCCTTGCTGCCAGGGAAGCGGTCCCTCCAGCGGGCGGTACTCCACGCCGAGCGCGGTCAGTCGATCCAGGTGGGTGCGCAGCCGGTCGAGGAACTCCCGGTAGCTGCGGCCGTCGGGTGAGGACCAGGCCACCTCGGCATGGGCGCAGGCCCGCGGGAAGAGCATGTAGTCCACCCGCCGGGTATCGGGCATGTACTCCCGCCAGACCTGGCACTGGGTGCCGAGAACCAAGTCATGCACGGCTTCCGGGATGTTCGCCAGCGGCTCGAAGGCGTACGCCTTCTCCAGCGTGACGAGACCGCCGATGGCGTACGCCTCGGTCGGATCGGCGCTCGGGTAGTAGTCGAAGTAGGTGTGACTGGCTGGAGACATGATCACACTGAGACCGGCGTCGGCGGCCTTGACCCCGTACGCGGCGTCCCGCCACGCCATGGCGATCGCGCCCTCGAGCGGACCTTCGTCGTTGATCTCGTCCCAGCCGACCAGGCGGCGACCACGGGCGGCGAGCCAGTCCCGGAGCTGCTCGGTGAACCACCGCTGCAGATACTCCGGCCCGGCCAGCCCACGCTTCTCGGCCAGAGCACGGGCCGCAGGACTGGCGATCCACTCGTCCCGTGGGCACTCGTCACCGCCGACGTGCACGTACGGGCTGTCGAAGACGCTCAGCAGCTCCTCGTACAGGTCGAAGACGACCGTCATGGCTTCGTCGGACAGGTTGAGGACCTCGGGGAAGACGCCGAAGGTGGTGGCCGGCTGGTAGCCGGTCTCGGGATGGTTGCCCAGCTCGGGGTAGGCGGCCAGCAGCGCCAGGACGTGGCCGGGGAACTCGATCTCGGGCATCACCGTGATGCCGCGATCCGCCGCGTAGCGCACCAGCGAGCGCAGCTGGTCCTGGGTGTAGTAACCGCCGTGCGGCGTCCCGTCGGCGAAGTCCTGCAGATGCCGCTGGGTCTGGCTCCGCCAGCTGGCCCGCTCCTGCAGCTTCGGATAGCGGTGCGAGGCGAACCGCCAGCCCTGGTCGTCGGTCAGGTGCAGGTGGAACACGTTGTACTTGTGCAGCGCAGCCAGGTCGACGAACCGGAACAGGTCGGCCAGCGGCATGAAGTGCCGGCAGACGTCCAGGTGCACGCCACGCCAGCCGAACCGAGGCTCGTCGACGATCCGGACGCAGTCCACGCTGAGCGGCTCACCGGTCGGCGCCGGTCGCAGGGCGGAGGGCGGGAGCAGCTGGCGGAGAGTCTGGGTCGCCCAGTTGAGCCCTCGGGCGGTGGCGGCGGACAGCTCGATGCCGGCGGAAGTGATGTCGACGACGTACGCCTCGTCGGCCAGGGTGGCGTCGCGCACCAGGCGCAGCGCGCCGTCAGCGGCGGCGGGGAGCTCGAGACCGGTGCCGGGGGAGAGCAGCCGTCGGACCACGGCGGCCCAGCCCGGCTGGTCCGTGGCGATCGTCAGATCCTCGGGCAGCGTGAAGCTGTCGGGCCGGGGCTCGGTGCTGACTGGCTTGGGGATGACGGAACGGACGGACGGTGTGCTGGAGATGGTCACCCGCTTCACCCTAGGACGCTCACAGGATGCCTCGGGGGGCCGGGAACCTTCATCCCGCGCACCAATCCACTCCGCGTGTGCTCGAACCCTCGCGGAGTGGTTCGGGTGCGACTCCGCGTGTGCTCGAACCCTCGCGGAGTGGTTCAGGAGGCCAGGACGGCGTACGACTGAGGATCGTCCAGCAGTCCGGCGAAGATCAGCTCGGCTGCGCCGACGGTCAACAGTTCCGTGCCCAGCGTGGCCGGGACCACCTCGACGTCCTCGCTGAGCGCAGCGAAGCCGGTGCGACGGACCAGCTCCTGCAGTCGCCCGTGGGAGGCCTGAGCCAGCGTCGCCAGGAACCCGCCGAGCACCACCGCCTCCGGATCCAGGGCGGTGACCAGGTCCGACAGCCCTTGAGCCAGCCAGTCGGTCTGACGGGCGATCTCGGACCGGACCGCCGGCGAGCGATCGGCATCGAGCCTGCTCGGCAGCTGTTCGGCGGTCGCGTCGTCCAGACCCACCGCGGCCAGCAGCAGGTCACGGCGCACCTCGGTCTCCAGGCATCCCGTACGACCGCAGTGACAGCCTCGCCCTCCCGGGTGGACGACGCGGTGACCGAACTCGCCGGCAAAGCCATGCCGACCGAGGACCGGCCGTCCGGCGGTGACCATGCCACCACCGATCCCGCTGGCGCTCCCGTTGAGGTAGACGAAGTCCTGCCGACCCCGGCCGGCCCCGAACCAGCCCTCGGCGATCATCGCGGTTCGGGCGTCGTTGGCCACCACGCAGTGGTAGCCGGTGGTGGCGGTGATCCGGGCTGCGAGCGGCTCCTCGCGCCACTGCAGGTGAGGGGCGAGGATCACCGTGCCGGTGTCCCGCTCGATCAGGCCGGGCACGGCGACGCCGACGCCGAGAACGCTGAACCGGCTGTCCAGCTCAGAGCGCATGCCGGCCACCAGCGCCGCGACCAAGTTGACCGCTTCCGTCGCCGTGAGCGAGCCGAGGGTGGGATAGCGGATCCGCTTGTGCACCGCGCCGCCCAGGCCCACCAGTCCGAGCGTCACGGCGTCGATGTCGGGGTTGACCGTCAGCACCGCCACCGAGGGGTCGGCCGCGACCAAGGGACTCGGTCGACCGACGCCGGTGGAGGCGACCGGATCGGTCTCGGTGACCAGGCCGGCCGCCACCAGCTCGCCGACCAGGCCGCCGACGGTCGAGCGGTTGAGACCGGTCCGACGGGTCAGGGCGGATCGGGGCTGCGGGCCTTCCCGGTGCACCAAGGTGAGCAGCCGGCCGAGGTTGTGTCCCCGCGCCGAGGCGGCCGTCGCGGCCCCCGAGGGGGGTGAACTCATCGGCGTACCCCGCAGTTTGTTGTCGCGTTCAACACCTGGACATCCGTACCCTAGCGCAGATCCCGTCCTTGACTGGTGCGATGAGCACCCAATATGTTGTTGATGTCAACATTTCTGTTCACTGCCAACGGAGGCATCTCCATGAGCTTCACGCCCACTCCTGCTGACAAGTTCTCCTTCGGTCTGTGGACCATCGGCTGGGTCGGCCAGGACCAGTTCGGCAGCGCGAGCCGGGAGCCGCTCGACGTGGTCGAGGCGGTCCAGAAGCTGGCCGAGATCGGCGCGTACGGCCTGACCTTCCACGACAACGACCTGTATCCGTTCGAGGCGACCGATGCCGAGCGCAGCAACCAGATCGACCGGTTGAAGAAGGTCCTGGCCGACACCGGCGTCACCGTGCCGATGATCACCACCAACCTGTTCAGCCATCCCGTCTTCAAGGACGGCGGCGTCACCTCCAACGACCGCACCGTCCGCCGGTTCGCGCTGCGCAAGCTGCTCCGCAACATCGATCTCGCCGCTGAGCTGGGCGCTGAGACCTTTGTCATGTGGGGTGGTCGCGAGGGCAGCGAGTTCGACGCGGCCAAGGACGTCCAGGCCGCGTTGGCCCGCTATCGCGAGGGCGCCAACATGCTGGCCCAGTACGTGACCGACCAGGGCTACAACCTCCGGTTCGCGATCGAGCCCAAGCCGAACGAGCCGCGCGGTGACATCCTGCTGCCGACCGTCGGCCATGCCATCGCCTGGATCCACACCCTCGACAAGCCGGACATGTTCGGCGTCAACCCCGAGGTCGGGCATGAGCAGATGGCCGGGCTGAACTTCACTCACGGCATCGCCCAGGCACTGGACGCGGGCAAGCTGTTCCACATCGACCTGAACGGTCAGCGGAGCATCAAGTTCGACCAGGACCTGGTGTTCGGGCACGGCGACCTGCAGAACGCCTTCTCGCTGGTCGACCTGCTGGAGAACGGCGGGCCGAACGGCGGCCAGGCCTACACCGGTCCGCGACACTTCGACTACAAGCCGAGCCGGACCGAGGACTACGACGGCGTGTGGGAGTCGGCCAAGGCCAACATGCGGATGTACCTGATCCTCAAGGAGCGCGCGAAGGCGTTCCGCGCCGACCCGGAGGTCCAGGATGCGCTGGCGGCGGCCAAGGTCGCCGACCTGTCCGAGCCGACGCTCAACCCCGGCGAGACCTACACCGACCTGCTGGCGGACACTGGCGCCTATGAGGACTTCGACGCTGCGTCCTACTACAACGGCAAGGGCTTCGGGTTCGTGAGGATCCAGCAGCTGATGCTCGAGCACCTGATGGGCGCCCGCGGGTGAGCGCTGCTTCCCGACGGTTGGTCGCCGGGGTCGATACCTCCACCCAGTCGGTGAAGGTCGTCGTCTGTGACGCCGACTCCGGGGAGGTGGTCCGCTCCGGTCGGGCCGCCCACCCCGACGGCACGGAGGTGTCGGCCGCCGCCTGGCTGTCCGCCTACCAGGAGGCCACTGCTGATCCGGCGCTGCTCGACGGTGTCGAGGCCGTCTCGGTGGGTGGCCAACAGCACGGGATGGTCACCCTCGATGATCATGATGAGCTGGTCCGCGACGCCTTGCTGTGGAACGACAACCGCTCCGCCCAGGACGCCCTCGACCTGATCGCCGAGCTCGGCGGTCCGCAGGCCTGGGCCGACGCCGTCGGCTCGGTGCCGGTGGCCTCCTTCACCGTGTCCAAGATCAGGTGGCTGGCGCGGCACGAGCCGGAGAACGCGGCCCGGGTGCAGCGGGTGATCCTGCCTCACGACTACCTGACCTGGGAGATCGGTGGCCGATCGTTCGACCCGGTCACCGACCGTGGGGACGCCTCGGGCACGGCGTACTTCGACGGCCGGTCCGGCTCCTACCGCGATGACCTGGTCGAGCTGGCCTTCGGCCGGACGCTGGAGCTGCCGCGTGTGGCCGCGCCCGACGAGGTGGTGGGAGAGTCACCAACAGGTGTGAAGATCGGGCCCGGGACCGGCGACAACGCTGCGTCCGTCCTCGGCATGGTGGTGCCCGATCGCACCGCCCTGGTCTCGCTCGGCACTTCAGGGGTGGCCTGTCTGCGCAGCGACGTGCAGACCCATGACCCGACCGGCGTGGTGGCCGGCTTCGCCGATGCGACGGGGAGCTTCCTGCCACTGGTCTGCACGCTCAACGGTGCCCGCAACCTGGTGGCCATGGCCAAGGCGCTCAACGTCTCGCTGGCCGAGTTCAGCGAGCTGGCGGTCTCCGCGCCTCCCGGCAGCGAGGGGCTGGTCTTCCTGCCCTACCTGGAAGGCGAACGGACGCCGCCGCTTCCCGACAGCAAGGGCGAGCTGCGCGGCGCGACCCTCAGGAACCTGACGGCGGCCAACCTGGCCCGGGCCACCATCGAGGGCGTGTTGTGGAGCCTGGCGTACGGAGTACAGGTGCTGCGCGAGCAGGCCTCGTCGGTCGACCAGGTGATGGTCACCGGCGGGGCAGCACAGTCGCCGGCCGTACGGCAGATCGCGGCTGCGGTGTTCGGGGTGCCGGTGCTGGCCACCGACCCGTTCGAGAGTGTCGCAGTGGGCGCTGCGCGGCAGGCGGCGTGGGTGCTGACCGGAACACTGCCGCAGTGGTCCGCGCCGGTGTCGGGGACCTACGAGCCCCAGGCTGGTGAAGAGGCCGCGGCAGCGGAGCTGGATGGTCGCTACCGGGAGGCGATGGGCGAGGTGCTCGCCCGGGCGTGATGGGTCCGCTCACCGAGACAGCAACGAGTCTGCGGAGATCGTCGGCGGAAACCGGGAGAATCAGACCATCATGAGCAACACTTTCGTTCCGCCGTTGGACTGGCCGCACTACGGCATCGGCTTCCTGCCGGCCGTCAAGCGTGCGTTCCAGAAGTACGCGACGTTCTCCGGCCGGGCGAGCCGCAGCGAGTTCTGGTGGTGGGTGCTGGCCAACGCGGTCATCGGCACCGTCCTCTACCTGTTGACGCTCGTGCTCGGCATCGCCTCCGCCAGCAAGCCTGGTCAGGTGATCGGCCCGGCCGGTTGGCCGTTCGGCATCCTGCTGCTCGTGTGGGCACTCGGCACGATCGTGCCGACCATCGCCGTCAGCGTGCGCCGCCTGCACGATGCGGGCTACAGCGGCTGGTTCTACCTGTTCAACATCGTGGGCCTGGGCATCGTCACACTGGTGCTGTGCGCGCTGGAGACCTCGCCGAAGGCGCCGCAGTACGGCCCTCCCTACCCGGACAACTTCGGCCAGCAACAGGGCTACGGCCAGCAGCCCTATGGGCAGCCGGGTTTCGAGCAGCAGCAGGGCTATGGGCAGCAGCCTGGCTCCGAGCAGCAGCAGGGCTATGGGCAGCAGCCGGGCAATTCAGCCGGCGATCAGCAGCCGCCGCAGACCAGCTGAGCCGGCCGTGGCGTCGCCGATGGGCGGTCCAGCCCTCCCTCCACTGAACTGGCCGCACTACGGGATCGGGTTCCTCCCGGCGGTCAGGCGCGGGTTCGTCAAGTACGCGACGTTCTCCGGCCGGGCCAGTCGCAGCGAGTTCTGGTGGTGGGTGCTCGGCAACGTTATCGCCCTGGTGGTCCTGTATGGCCTGATACCGCTCCTCGGGCTGGCCACGAGCGGCAACGGCAACGACTTCGGTTGGGGCGGTGTTCCTCCACTGGTCCTGCTGATTGCCTGGATCCTCGGCACCATCGTGCCCAACATCTCCATCGCCGTACGGCGTCTGCACGACGCCGGGTTCAGCGGCTGGATGTATCTGCTGCAGCTGATCCCGTACCTGGGCGGGCTCGTCGTCATGATCTTGTGTGCGAGCAAGACATCGCCGGCAGCCGTCCAGTACGGTCCGCCGTATCCGGATGCCGGCTACCCGACGCAGGGATATCTCCAGCCGGGATACGGGCAGCCGCAGGTCTACGGTCAGCATGGATATGACCAGCAGGGTCATGGTCAGCCGCTATACGGTCAACAGGGATATGACCAGCAGGCTTACGGTCAGACGGGATATGACCAGCAGCCCGAGTGGCGACCGCAGCCCGGCCAGGAGGAGCCTCCGGCCTACCGCTGACCCTCACCGCTCGCGATCGGCCTGGGCACTCTCACCGAATCGGCGGTAGGCCTCGGTCAGCGACGCCGTGAGGGGTGCGCCACCCAAGATCGTCGGAGGATCCGGCAGCTGCCGGAGCATGATCCCTGGCTCTACGTCGAGGGTGGTCGGACGCGGCGGTAGCGGTGTCGGCGGCTGCCAGAAGCGGTCCGGGTCGGGTTCGGACCAGGTGAGGTCGGCGAGGACGCCCGCCGCGCCTGGCCGTGGTGGCTCGGACTCCGCCGTCACACCGGTGCCGTGATCACCGCGCAGCTGCCGCAGTCGGGCCAGCAGCTGCTCGCGATCACGTCCGCGCCAGCGCAAGATCAAGAACGGGTCGGCGTCGAACGCCTCGGCCATCAGGTAGAAGGTGGCCGCCAGGTGCTTGCACGGCACCTCCCAGTCAGGGCAGCTGCAGTGTTGACCGAGATCCTCGACGGCGGTCGGGAACAGCGGAGCGCCGGCGGTGGCGAAGATCTCCTCCAGCTCCGGCGGCACCTCTCCGGCGAGCAGCTTCGCCGCCGGCAGGGCCTGCTCCGACAAGGCGATCTCGGCTCTCGCCCAGACCAGCTCGCTGAACGGCGGCAGGATGATCTTGACCACGTACGGCTGCGCGCGCGAGCCTTGCACCGAGGAACGGACCTCACCCGCGTCGATCTCCAGCGAGATCACCTGACCTTTGCGCGCGTACGCCCTGCCGCGGGTGAGTCGGCCGCCCATCGCGAAGGACTCGAGCACGTCCAGGAAACGGCGCGACCACCAGGTCGAGCCGATCGCCCCGCGCGCGGTCTTGGCCTTGAGGCCACCCTCGACGGCGCGCGGTGTCGACGGCGGATACCACCCACGATCGAACCCACGGCGGGCCACTACTCCACCACCGCCCCGGTCTCGAGCCGGACGAGGTCGGCCAGCTGTGTGGTGGACAGCTCGGTCAGCCACTGCTCGCCGGTGCCGACGATCTTGGCGGCCAGCTCGCGCTTCTCGGTGATCATGGTTGCGACCTTCTCCTCCATGGTGCCGGCGCAGACGAGCTTGCGAACTTGGACGGCACGCCGCTGTCCGATCCGGTACGCCCGGTCCGTGGCCTGATCCTCCACCGCCGGGTTCCACCAACGGTCGACGTGCACGACGTGGTTCGCGGCGGTCAACGTGAGCCCAGTGCCGCCGGCCTTCAGCGAGAGCACGAAGATCGGCGGCGACCAGCGGTCGTCGGACTGGAAACGAGCCACCATCTCGTCCCTGCCGGCCTTGCTCACACCACCGTGCAGGAACAGCACCTCGCGTCCGAACCGGCCGGTCAGGTGAGCGCGCAGCAGGTTGCCGAACTCGGCGTACTGGGTGAACAACAACGCCTTCTCCCCGGCCGCGAGCACTTCCTCGAGGATCTCGTCGAGCCGCTCGAGCTTGCCGGACCGACCGGGCAGCCGGCTGCCGTCCCGCAGGAAGTGTGCCGGGTGGTTGCACACCTGCTTGAGCTTGGTCATGGTGGCCAGGACCAGCCCGCGTCGCTCGATCCCGGTGGAGTTGTCGATCTTGTCGAGCATGTCGTCCACGACCGCCTGGTAGAGGGCGCCCTGTTCGGTGGTCAGGTTGCAGACCAGATCCATCTCGAGCTTCTCCGGCAGGTCGGCGATGATCGAGGAGTCGGTCTTCAACCGGCGGAGGATGAACGGTCCGGTGAATCGTCGGAGTCGCTCCGCGGCCTCGTCGTCGCCGTGTTTCTCGATCGGTTCGGCGAACCGCTTCTTGAAGCCAGCAGCCGATCCGAGCATCCCGGGGTTGGCGAATTCCAGGATCGACCACAGGTCGGCCAGTCGGTTCTCGACCGGCGTGCCCGTCACCGCGATCCTCCCGCCCGCCGGGATCGACCGGATCGCGGTCGCCTGCTTGGTGGCCGCGTTCTTGATCGCCTGGGCCTCGTCCACCACCATCCGACGCCAGTCGATCGCTCGCAGGGCGGCCGCGTCCCGGGCGGCGAGAGCGTAGGTCGTGATCACCAGATCAGCGTCGGCGACCGCACCGGCGAAGGCGCGACCGCGGACCCGTTCGGCGCCGTGGTGGACGTGCACGCGCAGCTCCGGGGTGAACCGAGCCGCCTCCCGCTGCCAGTTGCCGACCAGCGACATCGGACAGATCAGCAGAGTGGGTCGATCGTCGCGCTCGTCGGCCGGCCGGTCCAACTCGGCGGCGAGCAGCGCCAGCAGCTGGACGGTCTTGCCCAGGCCCATGTCGTCGGCCAGCACACCACCCAGACCGGTGCGGTCCAGAAAGGTCAACCAGGACAGCCCGCGAGACTGGTACGGCCGCAGCCGGCCCGTGAATCCCGCCGGTGGTTCGACCGGCTCGAGGCGACGGTCCGCGGCGTCGTCGAGCAACACGCCCAACCACCCGTCCGCGGTGACCTCGGTGATGGGCAGCTCGTCGGGGCCGTCCGCCACGCCGAGAGCGAGCCGGAGCAGGTCGCCGACCGTGGTCTGCTGGCTACGGCCGGCCAGCTTCAGACCGGCGGCCAGCCGCCGGGAGTCGACCTCGATCCACTGCCCGCGAAGGCGCACCAGCGGCGCCTTGGTGGCAGCCAGCTCAGCCAGCTCGTCGTCGGTCAGGTCCTGCGACCCGAGCGCGAGGTCGTAACGGAAGCCGGCGATCGCCTCGGCGCCGACGCCGCTGCTGCTGCCGGCGACCAGTCCGGGTTGGACAGGAGTGGACGCTTTGATCTTGAGGCCGAGCCGCGCGGACGGGCTGGTCCACCAGCCTGGCAGCTGGACGCCGAAGCCGGACGTGACCAACGCCGGCGCATCGTGCAGCAGGAAGCGATGCGCAGCAGCGGTGTCGAGAGTGAGCTCCTGGGGACGGGCGGTGCGGAGCGCGTCATCGAGGTCCGGATACAGCCGGGCGGCCTTGCCCAGCTCGGTGAGGAACGTCTCCTGCGGTGCCTCGAGATGACGACCCAGTCCCGGCAGGGTGCCCTGCGACGCCCAGACGGTTGCCGCATCGACCACCGAGCTCGGGTCGGCACCGTCCTGGAGCCCGAGCTGCACGGTCCAGGTCTCGCTGTCCTCGCGGGGTTCGGTCAGTCGCAGGCAGGCGCGCACCGGTCCAGCGAAAGCATCGGCCTGCCAGGTCGTTATCGCCTCGGCGAGGGCGGCCGCGTCGGCTCTGTCGAGGCCTTTGACATGGCGGTCCGGGCCGGTGAGGGCGCTCAGCCACGCCCGGAGGGCCGGAGAGCCGCCCCGACCAACCGTCAGCCGGGCCGAGCCCAATGCGGCGCGGGCCGCGGCGTCGGTGACGTTGTCGAGCAGGTCGGCCCAATCGCGGGGTTGCGCTGGCTCGTCCCGGTTGGTTGCCGCGATGAGCGACGGTGGGGCAGCGGAGGCCAGAACTCGGGCCCACGAGGCGTCAGCGCCGACGAGGACAGGCTGCCACCGGGCCAGGGCCGGCTCCGTGTCCAGGGTGGGTAGCAGCCGCCCGCGGCCCACCAGGTCGGCCGCGAAATCCAGCACGTCGTTCAGGTGCTGGACCGAGGGTCCGGCGGTGTGGTCGATACGATCCCGACGGTCCTGGGATCGCAACCAGGCGAACGCGGCGTCGCTGTCGATGATCAGAACGGGTACGCGCCAGGCTCCGGCCGCTATGTCGCCGGAGGACGTGGTGATCGTCTCGCGGACCAGCTCTGGCGACGGCTGGGGTCCCTCGGCTGTGCCGGGCAGCTGAAGCGCGAGCGTGTCGGTGGTCCCGGCTGTCGTGGAGAGACCGAAGACGTCGGCCAGCTGGTCGATGCTGATGGCGTACGGATGGTCCTGCACTCGTAGTCGGCGGCCGCGGCGTCGCGGAGCCGTCGGCGACCCGGTGGAGTCCTCACCCCACAGCGCCCAGCGCGCCGTCTCGATCGGCGCCGTGGCGAGCCAGCAGGCGTGCAGGACGTACAAGAGATCTCTCTCGGTGGACAGCTCGGGAACGAACCCGTATCGGCGTCAGTATCCCAGCCGGATCAGTCGGTCAGGCCGGTCGTCCGCAGCGTGATGTTGATCCTGCCGGCCGGCAGCCCGCAGTCGACCGGCGCGCTGTCGGGGATGATCTTGGTGACGCCGTGGTAGGCCAGCCGGGCGGGGCCCCCGAACACGAACAGGTCACCGGACCTGAGGTCGACGTCGGTCCAGGGCCGACTGCGGCTCTCGATGTTGCCGAACCGGAAGACGCAGGCATCGCCGATGGAGATCGACACCACCGGATCCATCGTGAGCTCGTCCTTGTCCTGGTGCAGACCCATCCGGGCGTCGGCGTCGTAGTAGTTCACCAGCGCGGTGTCGGGGTGGTAGTCGCGCGGGTCGGGCCAGTCGACGGCGGCCAGGGCGTCGCGGCCGAGATCGGCGAGCCAGTCGGGGAGCGGGAGCACCCGCGCGCCGTTGACGTCGGTCGCCGCCCGGCTGTACCGGTAGGGCTGCCAGTGCCAGCCGAGGCAGACCGTCTGCACCGACATGGGGTGGCCACGGACGGTGGCTGCCCGGATCGGCACCGGCCCGCCGATCCAACCGTGGAACTCGGTGACCAGGTGTCGCTGCTGCTCGAGGGTGAGCCAGTCGGGGACGTGAATGGCCCCGGGCACGACCTCGTACGGCTCGGGAGGCCGTTCGACGTCGAACAGGGTCATGCCACCGCCCGCGCCTCGAGATCGAGCAGCGCCCGTTTCGCGGACAGCCCGCCCAGGTAACCGCCCAGGCCGCCGTCGTTGCGAACCACGCGATGGCAGGGCACGACGACGGGAAGGGGGTTAGTCGCGCAGGCACTGGCCGCGGCCCGGATCGCGGTGGGTCGTCCGGCTCGGGTGGCGAGCTCGGTGTAGGAGACGGTCTCGCCGTACCCGATGTTCGGCAGCAGCCGCTGCACGGCCTGTCGGAACCCGTCTCTGGTGGTCAGGTCCAGCGGCAGGTCGAAGGTGCGGCGGGAGCCGGCGAAGTACTCCTCCAGCTCGCGGGCGGCCGGGTCCAGTCGTCGCGGCGCCCGCAGGATCCGAGGGCTGACGGTGGCCGCCAGGTCGGCGAGCACCCGCTCGTGGTCCTGGTTCGAGAACGCCACCCGGGTCAGGCCGCGCTCGGAGGCCACCAGCAGCAGGCTGCCCAGCGGTGAGTCCACCGTCCGGTAGCCGAGGTCGAGCAGATCCGCCGCCGCGGCCTGGTCGGAGAGATCCGTCTGCAGTCGCTCGAGCGCTGCTGGGTCGATGGCGCGGATCGTGCTCAACGGGTTGTCGGTGGTCATCATGGTTGTCCTCCTGGGGTCGGATTCGCCAACCGCTTCCGCAGCGTACGTAGGCCGTCCGACGCTGCCCGGCGGGCAGCTTCCGGGGTGCCACCGAGCTGGGCGGCCACCTGTGCGTACGGGAGATCGGCGAGGTAGTGGAGCGTGACCGCGAGCCGCTGCTTGTCGGGCAACGACCGCACCGCCTGGGCGAGCTCGTCGTCGGGACCGGTTCCCGGCTGACCGAGTGTCGACATCCGATCGTCGCGATCGGGGGTCGGTGTCGCCTGCCGGCTCCGGGCTCGGGCGGCGTCGATCGCCTTGCGGTAGGCGATCGTGGCCAACCAGGCGCCGTGGTCGGCCCCAGCCGGGAGATCGGGATAGGCCCGCAACCCGGCGAGGAACGTCTCGGACCAGGCGTCATCGGCGTCGACCGAGCCGAGCACGGCGCGGCAGACCCGCCAGACCTGTGCTCCGTGGTCGCGGACCAGCTCGTCGAACGGTGGTTTCGCTGTCATCACCTCAGAGGACGTCACAGAAGGGCAGAACGTGAGGTCCGATCCTGGGCCTGTCGGAGGACGCGTCTTGAGCCTGTCGTAGGACCGCGTCCTGAGCCTGTCGAAGGACCGCGTCTGCGACAGGTCGGTTCGGGCAGGAGACGACACCGCCCCCGTCGCATGGGCGACAGGGGCGGCGATCTTGGTCGGACTGTAACCGGCCGACGGTCAGGGGTTGTCGGACCTGAGGTCCTCGGCCTTCGCCTGGAGGTCGGCCAGCGCCTCGTCCTTGGCTACACCGGCGGACTCGGTGGTTGCGTCGACATCTGCGACTCCGCCGAGATCGGCAGCATCGGCAGGCTCGGGGTCGGGCAAAGCAGCGTCCTCGTCGCCGATGAGATCCGGGGCACCGACCCCGAGGTCACCGGACGCGTCGGCGGCGGTCTCGTCCACCGGGGTGGTGTCGAAGGCCGTTTCACCGAGCGGGTCGGCGGTGACGCCTTGATCGCCCAGGGCGCCGCCCCCTGCCGGTTCACCCAGCGGGCCGGCCTCGGGATCGCTGACCGACTCCACCGACGGGATGGTCGGATCGCCGGTCGCCTCGCCGGCGCCTGCAGCTCCAGTGGCACCTGCCGCACCACCGGCACCCGCCGCCGCGGCGACCTCGTCGGCCGGGGCGTCGCCGCCGCCGGTCGCCTTGTCCTTGAGGGAGTCGAACGCGTGCGACGCGTCCGCGGTGTCCACGTCGCCGTCCTTGTCGGTGTCCAGCTTGTCCTTGACCGTTTCGGCCAGGTCAGCGGCCTTGTTCTTGATGTCGTCCAGGAATCCCATGCCGAAACCTCTCGTCTGTGCCCGCCGGAAGCGGTCGGTGGTGATGAGCGTCATGCTAGACCGGGGGCAGCCAGGGGGTAGCGGCGGTCCGACAAGCTGGCGGGTCCGCAATGGCGTGCACCCCGGTGGCCGGCGTCAGGACCGCGCCGGACGCCCGTACGACAGCCTGCGCAGCAGCCACTCGGCCGGCCCACGCCGACCCTGTCGCTCCAGCACCGCGCAGCCGAGAACGGTCAGCAGCCAGACCCCGACGGCGAACAACGCGACCGCGGCGCTGCCGAGTATCCCTCCGAGTCCCAGTCCCCAGGCCGCCAGCACCGGCGCGCAGATGAGCGACTGAGCGAGGTAAGCGGACAGGGAACGCTTGCCGACCGCGGTGATCGAGGTGGTGATCGGTCCGGCGGTGTCTCCGCGGCGCGCCAGCGCGGCGGCGATCAGTCCGAACAGGGCGATGTATCCCAGTCCGCCGAACAGACCGGTCACTGGTTGAGTGGCCGAGAACACCCAGCTGACGTGGTCGGGTACGGGCAGCGCGCCCTGGTGCTGCAGGGCGTGCAGAGCGCCAGCGCCCCAGCCGACGGCCAGGGCGACGACGGCCGTGGTGGTCAGCAACCGACGGTGGTCCTCGGGGCGCTCCAGCACCTTCCGGCGGGCGGCCCAGAAGGCGAGCAGCACGGCGATCGGGACGACCAGGGTGAGCAGACCCTGGAAGACCAGCAGGATCGCCCAGGTGCTCAGGCGAGGCAGGACGCTGGCCGGCCAGCTCTCGATGGCGTTGACGTCCTTGACTCCGGCCAGGAAGCTGACCGTCTCGGCCGGCGCCGGCGCCTGGGCGGCGAAGATGCTGCCGATGACGGCGAAGACCGCGGCCAGGATCAGCAGCCCGGTGAGCACACTGGCCCAGACGATCAGGGTCTTGTTCTTCCGCTTGAGGAAGGCGGCGGTGAAGATGAGACCGACGAGTCCGTACGCGCCGACGATGTCGCCGTACCACAGCAGTGCGGCGTGCAGGAAGCCGATGACGATCATCCACAGGTGCCGGCGGCGCAGCACCCGACGGACGGCCCTGGGCTCGGCGCCTCGGTCGACCGAACGCGTGTACATCTGCACGATTCCGTACCCGAACAGGAAGGCGAACATCGGATAGATCCGGCTGTCGACCGCGGTGATGATCACGAACTGGACGATCCGGTCCAGTGTCGAGCCGTCCGTGGCATGGATGGTGGAGGTGCCGGTGCTGGTCCCGTAGAGGTACCACGGGGTGTTCGCCAGAACGATCAGCAGCAGCATCACCCCCCGAGCCAGATCAGGCGCGAGGGCTCGGCTGCTGGTGCTGAGAGCGGTCGGGGTCGGTGCGGTGCTGACGCTCGCCATCGGGCCACGATGTCAGAGCAGGGATGACGCGACAGGGCAGGGCGCGGCAGACCCGGGAGATCTCAGGGATGTCTCGTACGTCCGACGTCGTGTCGGGATACTCCTGCCCCAGGCCCCGCACCCGATCGAGCGGGCCGCGTCGAGGTGGCCGGTTCAGGAAGCCCGACCCGCACCGGTCCGGCGACGTTCACCTCATCGGTAGTTCGAGAACTGGACCGCGAAGTCGTAGTCCTGCTCCTTGATCAGAGCTTGGACGCGTTGCAGGTCGTCTCGGCTCTTCGAGCTCACCCGCAGCTCGTCGCCCTGGACCTGCGCCTTGACCCCCTTGGGGCCCTGGTCGCGGATCAGCTTGGAGACCTTCTTGGCGTTCTCCTGGCTGATGCCCTCGGTGGTGCTGGCGGTGATCTTGTACAGCTTCCCCGACGACCTGGGTTCGCTGGCGTCCAGTGACTTGAGGCTGATGCCGCGGCGGACCAGCTTGGTCTCGAAGACGTCCAACACCGCCTTGACGCGCTCCTCGGAGTTGGCTTCCATCTCGATGGTCTCGCCGGACCAGCGGATGCTCGCGTCGGTGTTCTTGAAGTCGAAGCGCTGGCGGACCTCCTTGGCGGCTTGGTTGAGGGCGTTGTCGACCTCCTGCCGATCCACCTTGCTGACGATGTCGAACGAGCTCTCCGAGGCCATCGAGCGTCCCCTCCTCCTGTGTCGGTTCTGGCTGTCTGCGTACGGTAGCGCCGGTCCCGTCGGACGGATTGGGCGGCCGGACGCAGAGTTGCTATTGTGTGCGATCGTTGCCGACGCCCCGCAGGGGGTCGAGGGTGACATGGCAGGTTGCCCGAGTGGCCAAAGGGAGCAGACTGTAAATCTGCCGGCATCGCCTACGTTGGTTCGAACCCAACACCTGCCACCAGCAAGATCATCAGGCTGTGACTAGGAGGACTTCACCTCTTGCCTTGGTTCCATGTTGGCGGAAGCGCCGCATGGTGCGAGGGGAGCAGGGTTTCACTCTGCCGGCACCTGCGTTGGAGGTGGCTCTGACCAGGCTGATGCTCGACCTGATCCAAGTCCTCGGAGTTCGACAATGTACGGGTGCCGCCGGACGTCTACGGCTGGTTCTGCCCTCTGGCGTCCCTGGAGCCCTGGTGCGTCGCGTGGTGCGGCGGAATTGACCGGCCGGTCGGCCTGGTGCTCCCGCCGAACCTCTGTCCAGTGATGCATCGTCGAGAACCGGCTGAAACAGCCCGCACACTCACCTGGCAAGGCGCAACCTCAAGGCAGACAGTCTCGTCGTTCAGGGCTTTCGGGGCGAGGGCGCGCAGCTCGGACTGATCGCACACCACCGCAAGATGCCATCTTGCCCTCGAAGGTCATCTTTCCACCGACTCCCATCCCCACGCCTTCGTGTGGTGAGGCAGGCTGGCTCGCGGGCGTGTGGCTACTCGTCGAGCTGGCGGCCATCGAAATACATCAGCGGATCGCTCAGCAACTCGATCTGGATGCCGTCGGGGTCCTTGAAGTACATCGACTCCTCGATGCCGCGGTCCGGTCCGGCGTACGGCACGCCGGCCTCGTCGAGACGCGCTCGGACCTCCTCCCACCGGTCGCGCGGGCACGAGATGGCGATGTGCTGCACGCTGCCGATCGACTCGACCCCGGGCTCAAGGCCCAGCCCCGGGAAGTCGAAGAACCCCAGCAGTGTCTTGTTGCCCAGATCGAAGAAGAAGTGCGACGACCCTGCATAGTCACGGTTCTCGACCAGCTCCACCAGTGGGAACCCCAGCAGATCCTGGTAGAACTGGATCGTGCGCTCCAGGTCGGAGCAGATGAACGCGGCGTGGTGAATCCCGCGCCCGGGTGTCGTGGGTCGTCCTTGCGCAGGCTTGAGATATTTCGCCCGCAACTCCGCGCGCCGCTCTTCGAGCTCAGCCAGTTCGACGTCAGTGGGCATCGCCCGTCCCCATTCCCCGTACCTGATTTCGAGTTCAACTCTGTCTACCGTAGCCCGCAGGCGGCACACCAGGTAAGCCCTTGCGGATGGTGACCCCCCTGGATATGCACTGACAGGAGACGCGTTCTGCCATCTCGGAGACGTCTACCAGGTCGGGTGCGCCCCCCATCCATCCTGAACAGGCCAGCCAGTGACGTGGCCCGTACGTGACCGCAAAAGGGTCCGCGCATACTTGGCCACCGTCGACCTCCGCAACGTGCCCAACGGCACGTTCAGCAGAGCTGAGTCTGTCGGGTACGGCGAAGACAAGCTCGCGGTTTCTTCAACTGCGACAGCGCCCTGACCCGGGCGCTTTACTCGACGGCACGTCTGCTCAACAGCGTGTCTGACGTCTTGCACAGGCCCCGTACGGCCCTCTCGAAGGCATGCGATCTGTTGGACAGCCGGCACGGGGCGGCGACGAACGTCGACGCCGCGATGCTCTTCCCCCACGCCTTGCGATGTGGACGATGGACGGCTGATAGGTGTGGCGGGCGTACCGCTGCATCACGTCTCCACGACGCGGATCGGTGTACCGGCCAGGTAGGCCTCGACGTCTTCGACGGCGTCGCGATAGAAGCGGCTCATCCCGTTACGGGTGACATAGCCGAGGTGCGGTGTGGCCAGCACCCCCTCGGCGGTCCGGAGGGGTTCGTCGTCGGGTGGCGGCTCGACATCGAACACATCGACTGCGGCGCCGCCGAGCTCCCCGGCGGCGAGGGCTTCGCGAAGGGCAGTGCCGTCGACGATCGGCGCCCGCGACGTGTTGACCAGAAGTGCTGTCGGCTTCATGGCCGCCAAGGCTTCACGCCCGATCAGCCCGCGGGTCGTCGGGTTCAACGGCACATGGATGGTCAAGATGTCGGCGCGGGAGAGCATGTCGGGATAGGTGACGGATTCGGCGCCGACCTCGGCAGCGCGCTCATCATCCAAGGTGCGGCTCCAGGCGATCACGTCCATGTCGAATGCTCGCCCGACGGTTGCCACCTTGCTGCCGATCCGGCCGAGTCCGAGCACACCGAGGGTGGCGCCGGCCAGGTCGCGGCCGATGGTCGACTGCCAGCCGCCGGCGGCGAGCGTAGTGCTCTCGGAGACGAGATGGCGGCTGTGGGCCAAGATCAGGGCCCAGGTGAGTTCGACGGTGGAGCTCGAGATGCCACCGGTGCGGCAGACCAGGATGCCCCGGGCGTGGGCGGCTGCCACATCGAGCGCCGGGTTGCGGGCGCCGGTGGTGATGATCAGCCGCAGCCGGTCCAGCCGGTCGATCACCGTGGCGGGGAAGGCTGTCCGCTCCCGCATCAGCACGACAGCCTCGTACGGCGCTAGCCGCTCTGCCAGGCTGTCGGAATCGACCAAGAGATCGGTGAAGAAGTCGACCCGCCCCTGCGCCTGCAACCGGGACCAGTCGGCAAGCTCCGGGGCGGCGTCGGCGTAGTCGTCCAGCACCGCGATGTCCACGCACCTCACTATGCCGCAGCATCGCCAGGCGCTGCTCAGACCAGGAGACACACGCCGCTACCTCACCTGCCGACGCCGCACCACCGAACACCCCCATCGCGGTCTTGGGCGGGGCGAATCGTGGTGGGGGAGTATTGCAGCATCGGCTCCGGCGACTGCCCGGTGTGCGCCTCGGGCGCCTACCACCAGTTCCCGCGGCGGCAGGAGACCGGCGTGATGAACCGCGACGGCGCCCTCGCCCAGCAGCTACGGTCCCTGCCTGCAGCGCGCACGGGGTGCCGCGGGGGTGGCGGCACCCTCGGCTGGCTGGCCGCTGCGGTCTTCCTCGACCTCTTGGACGCCGTCGCCCCCCTGGAACCCGACACCGGTCGGATGGAGCGGCTGGCGGCGCTGGGCGTGGGCCCTCTGGCGTGAAGGAGGAATTCGACGTCGTGCTGGAGGCCAGCGCAACCGGGGCGGCGTTGACGCGGCCCTGGACCGGCTGAGCCCCCGCGGGCGCCCGGTGGTGATCGGGCTGACTGGGGGAATCGGTGGCGGTGGACCTGGACCGGGTCGTGTTGGAGGACCAGCTGATCCCGGGCTCCCTGGGCAGCCCTGACGTGTCTCCCCGGGCCAGGGGAGCTCCTCGGGCGCGGACGCCTAGGGCCCTCGACGCGGGTCACCCATCGCTACCCGCTGGAGGCCGGTGACCGACCCGGTCATGGCCGCAGGCGGCCCCGAGCACCGGTCCTCGGCTCACTGGCCGGCCAGCGACCCGCCGATCCCGCCCACACTGAAGTACCTGTTCAACGTCGCGAACAAGATCACCGGCGGCAACATCATGACCACCGCCACGGCCATAACGAGGCCCCAGTTCGTCGAGTTCTGCTGGAAGAAGCTCTGCACGCCCACCGGAAGCACGAACTTCTCACTGGATCGCAGGAAGACGAGGGCGACCAGGTAATCGTTCCAGGCCAGCAAGAAGGAGAAGATGGCCGTGGACAAGATGCCGGGCAGCGAGTTCCGCAACACGATGCGGAGGAAACTGCCGAAGACCGTGCACCCGTCCATCCACGCTGCCTCCTCGAGACTGATCGGGATGGAGTCGTAGTAGGCCGCCATCATCCAGATGGCCACCGACATGGTGGAGCCGACGTAGATGATCATGATGCCCGTCAGGGTGTCGACGAGGCCGAACTGCGCGAACAGGATGAACAGCGGGATCACCGCGGTGACGATGGGCAGCGACTGCACCACGAACAACACCAACGAGAATCCGGATACCAACTGGCTCCGCCCTCGTGACAACACATACCCGGCCGGCGCCGCAACGGCCACGGACACCACGACGGTGACGACTGTGACCAGCATGCTGTTCTTCAGCCAGGTCAGGACTTCAGTCTGGCTGAACACATTGAGGAAGTTCTCGAGCGTGAAGGGCGCCGTGCTCGTGCTACCCAGCGCAGGCCGGAGGGAGAGTAGGACAACCGCGACAATCGGAACGAGTACGACGGCGGTGATCACCAACATGGCGAGGAACCGCAACCAGCTCCCGCGCGTTTCCGGTTCCTTCTTGCCGGTGGTGGGCGCGGCGCGTGATGCTGTCGCGTCTGCGCTTTCTGAGACAGCTGCTGTGCTCATAGGATCTGCACTTTCCTGATACGCCGGTACAAGACGACGGAGATCACGACCAGGACGAAGGTCATGAGGAAGGCGATCGCGACCCCAGGGCCGGTCTGGAAGTTCTGGAAGACTGTGACATAGGCCAGCACGACCAGCGACTGCGTGGCATTCACCGGTCCGCCGCCAGTCAGCAGGAAGATCGTGGAGAAGTCGTTCACACAGAAGATGGTCATCAGGATCCAGCTGATGTATGTCGATCGGGAGATCATCGGCAAGGTGATGTCCTTGAGCGTCTTCCACTTGCTCGCGCCGTCAACCTTGGCCGCTTCGTAGACGTTGCTGTCCACTGACGCAAGGGCGGCGGCCATCATCGTCATCATGAACGGGAAGCTGATCCAGACCTTGAAAACGCAGACCGTGATCTGCGCCAGCAGGGGATTGGCCAGGAAGAGGACATTACCGAGTCCCAGCGCCTCGGCCAGGATGGGCATCGGGCTCTGCGGGGTCGCGACCAGCCAGTTCCACGAGGTCGCGGAGACGACGACCGGGACCACCCATGGAAGCAGCAGCAGTACCTTGAATCCAGTGTTGAAGGGGATACGGGTCTTCAGCAGAAGGGCGAGTGCGAGGCCCACCGCCCAGCTGCCGAAAACGCCGACCACCGTGAAGATCACCGTGAAACGGGTTGCTTGCCAGAAGACTGGATCGGTCAGTACATCTTTGTAGTTTTCCAAGCCGACGAAGTCGCCGGCCGAGATGAGACTGCCGTCTCGCAGGCTCTGCCATCCCGCATAGATCAACGGATAGAGGTTGATGAGCAACAGCAGGATCAAGGATGGCGCCGCGAACGCGAGCAGGATCAACGGACTCGGACCGGGTCGCCGAGCCTTGCGCTTTCCCGGTGGCGGCCCTGAGCCGCCGACCGCGACGCCCTTTCGCGCTCGGGTCAGGCTCTGTCCGGCGGTTGGAGTTGACACTTGCCTCACATCCTTGACTGCGGGCGCGCCTCGGTCGCGGCCGTCATGGTGCGTCGCTGAGGCGTTGGACTCGTCCTGATCGTGCTCGGGCAGCACGTCAGGACTTCATGTTGGCCTTGATCGCATCCTGAAGCTTCGTCAAGGCCGACGTGGCGTCGGTTGATCCGCCGAGAATCGACTGGGTGAAGACGTTCATCGCCGGGGTCGCGTCGACCGTCGTCACGTTGAGGAAGTTGGCCTCTCCGCCCGGGGCGGCCCACGTCTTGGAGATGGGCTGCCACTCTTCGATGATCTTGACGTTGTTCTTGTTCTTCTGGAACTCCGGGGTCGCGCTGATCGACTTGAGCGGCGGCAATCCGATGCCGGTGTTCTCGGTCCACAGCGGTGCCATGTTCTGGTAGTAGTAGGTGAGGAAAGCCTCGGTGCCCTTGATGTTCGTATTGTTCTCATAGATCATGATGTTGTTCGGGAAGTAGAGGGCGCCCTTCTTTCCCGAGGGTGACGAGAGCGGGCTGATGACCACCAGGTCCTTCGCCACCGCCCCACCGACATTGTCCGCCAGACCACCGCCGTTGATACCCATGGCAAACTTCTTGGCTTTCCACTGGCTATCCACGTTGTCGGAGGTATAGGTAGCACTGGCGGGGTCGACGTAGCCCTTCGACACCATCTCGAGGACGAAGTCGATGGCTTCGACGTTCTCCGGCGTGACACAGTTCGGTTGCTGCTCCGCATCGAAGAGCCCACCCCCGTTGTTGATCATCCAGCAGACCAGCGCGTGCTGTCCGGTGAAGGCGCCGGCCCCGGCGCCCGTCCCGTACCCGTAGATGTTCTTCTTCTTCAGGGCGGCGCACGCGTCCAGGTAGGACTGCCAATCAGTGGGCACCTTGGCCCCGGCCTCATCCATCAGTGCCTGATTGACCCAGATGATTCGCATGTCGAGGTTGTACGGGACCGCCGCGTAACCCTTCTCCACCTTCAAGGTGTCGATCAGTCCCGGCAGGAAGTCCTCGTACAGCCCGTTCTCCTTCCAGGTGGCGTACATCTCGTCGACGTACGAGATGCCGCCTTGGTCCTCGAACTGGAAGACCTGTGTCCCGCCGCCCGAGCTGACCGCCGGGTTGGTCCGGGAAGCAACTGCCGACGCGAAGGTCTGGGTGAAGTTGGCCCACTGGATGACCTGGTAGGTCATGGGCGGCATACCCTCGGCGGGCTTGTAGGCCTCGGTGATCTTCTGGTCCAAGGGATTGAACGCTGTTGATCCCCACGGCATGTTCCAGAACTTCTGTGGCTCGGTGCTGCCACCTCCGCCACCGCCACCGCCACCAGCACCGCCGCCGCCGTCGTTCGAGCAGCCGGCCAGCAGGGACGGCGCGGCGATCGCCGCCGCGCTCAGCCCCAGGAACGAACGACGCGACAAACCTGACTTACCAACCATCGGTGGGCCCCTTTGCTCAAACGTTGTGGTGGGTCGTGCGCAGTGCTGCTCTGACGTGGAAATCATCACGACTTCGGCGACAGCAGCCCTTGCCGGCTACCTCGTCGATCGGCGCATGACAGCCTGTGCTCGAGCGGACGAATCGACCGTTCGGGCTCGATAATCTTTCGGAGAAGTCCGAAACTGGTCTCCTGAGAGCACACTAAAACCAGTACCGTCGCCGCGTCAATGAGTTCGACCAAATACTTGACAGACACGTTATGAGTCGCTTGCCTTGGTTCAGCCGGGGTGAGGCAACGTCCTCCCGTCTTCGAAACCTTTCGATCGAGTACGACGCGACGGTGATGTGGTCCGGTCCAGGTCCACGTAGGCTGCGACCCCGCGAAGGAGCGGAACAGTGACCAGAGACGGCCGCCCCACCCTGGAAACGGTCGCGGTCGCCGCCGGGGTGTCGCCGGCCACGGTGTCCAAGGTGCTCAACGACCGGGTCGATGTCGCGGCCGCGACCCGGTCCCGTGTGCAGCGGGTCCTTGATCAGTACGAGTACGTGCCCCCGGGACGCCCCCCGGTGCGCCGGTCCACCGACGGACGCCAGACGATCGAGCTGATCTTCACGGCCCTGGACAGCCCCTACTCCGTTGAGATCCTGCGGGGGGTCACGTCGGGTCCCGTCGATGTCGTGGTGTCGTCCATGCCCGATCCGTCTGCCTCGCGTCGGTGGTCCAGCGGACTGGTCAAGGCCGGACGGGCCGGGGCCATCGTCGTCACGTCGGAGCTGACCCGGTCGGACCAGCGACGCCTCGCCCGGGCTCACCTGCCCTACGTCTTGATCGACCCCGCCGCCGAGCTGCCCGATCCCAAGGTCGCGACGGTGGGCGCCACGAACTGGGCCGGCGGGCTCGCCGCCGTGCGCCATCTGCTCGAGCTGGGTCACCGACGGATCGGCGTGATCGGTGGACCGGTGGCCATGCTGTGCAGCCGGGCCCGCATCTCCGGATACTCCGCGGCCCTGGCCTCCGCCGGCGTGGAGGTCGATTCGACCCTCATCCGCCACGGCAACTTCCACCACATCGGTGGCTTTCAGGCCGCCCGCGAGCTGTTCGAGCTGTCCGCACCGCCGACCGCCATCTTCGCCGGCAGCGACGAGCAGGCGTTCGGGGTGGCCGAGGCGGCGCGAGTCACCGGCCGGCGCATCCCCGATGACCTCAGTGTCGTCGGCTTCGACGACCTCTCGATCTCCCGCTGGTTCTCACCCCCGCTGACGACGGTCCGGCAGCCCCTGGTCGATATGGGTCGGACCGCGGCGGAGATGCTGGTGGCGATGATCGACGGGCGGGAGCCGCACGGTCGCCAGGTCGAGCTGGCCACCGAGCTCGTGGTTCGTTCCTCGACGGGTCCGCCACCGGGTTCGATCGCAGAACAAAGGGAAAGACCCCCGCCAGAGGCGAACGGCAGGACCAGCTCCACCACGACCGCTTCGACCCAAGACGAGAGGCTCACAGATGTCCGCTGAACTCCACGTCGCGACCACCGGCTCCGATCACGCCGGTGGCTCCGCCGACCAGCCGCTGCGCACGATCAGCCGGGCAGCGGCCCTCGCACAACCGGGCGATACCGTCATCGTCCACGGCGGGGAGTATCGCGAGTGGGTGCAGCCCCGCCGGGGCGGGCTGAGCGATCTGCGTCGCATCACGTACACCGCAGCCACAGGGGAGCGGGTGGTGATCAAGGGTTCCGAACAAGTCACCGGGTGGGACCGGGCCAGCGGCGACGTCTGGACGGTGGCGGTGCCGAACGCACTGTTCGGCTCATTCAACCCGTTCGCCGAGGAGGTCGATGGCGACTGGATCGTCTACGCCGACCAGTCCGTCCCGAAGAAGCACCTCGGCGAGGTGTACCTCAACGGCACCAGCTTCTACGAGGTCTCGACGGTCGACGAGGTCTCGGACCCGCCCTTGCGGACCGAGATGATCGACCACTGGACCGGAACCGTCGACCGGATCCGCGACGCCGCGCAGACCCAGCTGGTCTGGCACGCCCAGGTCGGTGCGGAGCAGACCACGATCTGGGCCAACTTCCCTGGCGTGGACCCGAACTCCGAACTCGTCGAGATCAACGTCCGCCGCTCGGTCTTCTACCCGACCGAGCATCACCTGAACTACATCACCGTCCGCGGTTTCGAGCTCGCTCAGGCCGCCACACCCTGGGCCCCCCCGACGGCCGACCAGCCCGGCTTGATCGGCCCGAACTGGGCCAAAGGCTGGATCATCGAGGACAACGTCATCCACGACGCGAAGTGCTCGGCGGTCTCCCTGGGCAAGGAGAGCTCCACCGGCCACAACTTCGCCACACTGCGCCGGGACAAACCTGGCTACCAGTACCAGCTCGAGTCGGTGTTCTCCGCGATCCAGATCGGCTGGGACCGCGAGCACATCGGTTCGCACATCGTGCGCCGCAACACGATCTACGACTGCGGCCAGAACGGCGTCGTCGGGCACCTCGGCTGTGTGTTCTCCACCATCGAGGACAACCACATCTACAACATCGCCCTCAAGCGCGAGTTCTACGGGTACGAGATCGCCGGGATCAAGCTGCATGCCGCACTCGACGTGGTCATCCGTCACAACCGGATCCACGACTGCTCGCTTGGCACCTGGCTGGACTGGCAGACCCAGGGCACGCGGGTCTCCCGGAACCTCTTCTACGGCAACAGCCGCGACCTGTTCATCGAGGTCAGCCACGGGCCCCACCTGGTCGACCACAACATCTTGGCGTCCCGGGTGTCGCTGGAGGTGCACAGCCAGGGCGGCGCCTTCGTCAACAACCTCCTCTGCGGCACGATCTCGATGGATCCGATCGTGGAGCGACCGACGCCGTACCACGTCCCGCACAGCACGCAGGTGGCCGGCTACGCGGCCATCACCGGTGGCGACGACCGTTACATCGGCAACGTCTTCCTCGGCAGCGACCCGGCCCTGGCCTACGGACCGGAGTCGAAGCGGCCGGGGCGCCGAGAGGTCGGATACGGCACCATCGGGTACGACGGTCACCCGGCCTCGATGGCGGACTACCTGGCCCAGGTGTCCGACCCGACCAAGGGCGACCACGAACGCTTCGCCAACGTCCGGCAGCCGGTCTACATCCGCGACAACGTCTACGCCTCCGGCGCCGAGCCGTACGCGAACGAGACCGGGGCGACGGTCCTTCCCGACGGCGACGTCACCGCCACGGTCGTCGACGAGGGCGTCGAGGTCTACCTGGAGTGCCGCCTGCCTGGGGCCTACGACGACATCCGTGTCGCGACCGTCGGCGGAGCCGATCTGGAACGGGTCCGCTTCGTCGACGCCGAGTTCGAGGAGCCCGACGGCACACCGGCCGTCCTGGCCATCGACCTGGTCGGGGCGGTCAAGACACCATCGGGCTCCTACCCGGCTGGACCTATCAGCGCCCTCACGTCAGGCGTCTCACGCACCCGCGTGTGGTGACAGGGTCAGTCAGCTGAGGGTCGACGGTGAACTCGGTCGGCGCCCGGGACTTCGCGAGCCCGTCAGTCTCCGCGTACGTTGAGGCCGACACACCGGCTCGGCTACCTCGACAGGTTCAGCGCGTACCGAGAAGGTGTTCGATGGCGAGCCGCTGCAACCGGGCGAAGCCGTAACCCTGGGTTCGGGCCCGGTCGATGTCGAAGTCCTCGAACGCGCTGCGGTCCTGGAGCAGCTCGGTGACGGTCTCACCCTCGGCGAGGCTGGGCTGGGCCAGCTCCGGAACCCTGGCGGCCTGGAGCGCTTCCTGCACCTCCGGATCCGCCCGGAACGCCCGCGCCTTCTCCCGCAGCGCCAGGTACAGCTCCATGTTGGCCCGCGCCGACTCCCAGACGCCGTCGATGTCCTCGGTGCGAAGGGGCTTGAAGTCGAAGTGGCGTGGCCCGTCGTAGACCGGTCCTCCGTCCGGGCCGCCGTTCTCCAGCAGGTCCACGGTCGAGAACGCCTGCAGCAGGTCGCCATAGCCGAAGACGAAGTCCTGGTCGTAGCGAGGGCCCTTCTGCCCGTTCAGGTCGATGTGGAACAGCTTGCCCGCCCAGAGGGCCTGCGCGATGCCGTGGGTGTAGTTGAGCGTGGCCATCTGCTCGTGACCCGTCTCGGGGTTGATCCCGACCATATCGGCATGCTCCAGCTCGGCGATGAAGGCCAGGGCATGTCCGATCGAGGGCAGCAGGATGTCCCCGCGCGGCTCGTTGGGCTTCGGCTCGATCGCGAACCGCATCGGGTACTGCCGCTCGATCACGTAGTCGGCCAGCGTGTCCATCGCCTCGCGGTACCTGTCGAGGGCCGCGCGGACATCCTTGGCGAAGTCCACCTCCGACCCCTCCCGGCCACCCCAGAACACATAGATCTGGGCGCCGAGCTCAGCTGCCAGGTCGATGTTGCGCATCACCTTGCGCATGGCGTAACGCCGCACGCTCCGGTCGTTGCTGGTGAACCCGCCGTCCTTGAACACCGGATCATGGAACAGGTTGGTGGTCACCATCGGCACCACCATCCCGGTCTCGTCGAGGGCCTGGCGGAACTCCGCGATGATCCGGTCCCGCTCCTGCGCGCTGCTGCCCGGCGGGATCAGGTCGTCGTCGTGGAACGTGATCCCGTACGCCCCCATCCCAGCCAGCTGGTTGACGGCCTCCACGGTGGCCAGGACGGGCCGGGTTGCCTCGCCGAACAGGTCCCGGGCCTGCCACCCCACGGTCCACAGTCCGAAGCTGAACTTGTCTCCGCGGGTCGGCGTACGGTCCATGTCCTCGCGGCTGAGCGTTGCTGTCATGACTTCCCCTCGATTAGGTGGTTCTCATGCCGGTGGTTTCATGAGCCGGCTGGTTCGTCAGTTCGCCCTCAGCCGTCTGTCGTCGTGACGGCGGCTCTCGAAGAGTTACGGGTCACGAAAAGTTGCGACTGGCGAAGCAGCGTAGGACTGAGGGATGATCTCGTCAATCCCCTGCACGGGCCGTCGGGTCCACGCCAGGCGGAGGAACCGAGAAGGCACCGATCCTCCGGATCGGTGCCCGCAGCTCTACAGTGTGACGAAAAGATTCAGGTCGGAGGCGACGATGAAACCCCGTCGTACGACCCTTGCTCAGGTAGCCGATGCAGCCGGAGTGTCCATCGCCACTGTCTCCAAGGTGTTGAACAACCGCGGTGACGTGTCGATCGAGACCCGTCGCCGCGTGGAGAAGCACCTGCGCGCCTCGTCCTACCGCCGGGTCGGCGCACCCCAAGTGCAACGGCCGAGCCGACAGATCGAGGTCGTGCTGGGCGGCCCGCAGAACGCCTACGTCATGGCGGTGCTCGACGGAATCACGTCCAGCGCCCAGCTCGAGGGCTTCGAGATCGTGTACTCAGGAGGATCGAGTGGCGAATCGACCGGAATCGACGCGGCCGCGCTGTTGGCCTCCCGCCGTGTCGGCGCCATCTTCCTCACCATGGATGCGAGTGGTCCGGAGTTCAGGAAGCTGTGTGAGGCCGACTTCCCGGTCGTCGTGGTCGATCCTCTGCACGTTGCCGGTACGCACTGCATCTCCATCGGCGCAACGAACTTCACAGGTGCGGTCACCGCCACCGAGCACCTGCTGTCGCTCGGGCACCGTCGGATCGGCCATGCGGGCGGTCCGGCCACGGTCGAGTGCAGCGAGGCCCGGCTGTCGGGTTACGCCTCGGCGCTGCGACGGGAGGGTCTCCCGCTCGAGGACTCCCTGGTGACGCACGTGCCCTTCGACTACCTGGCGGGGTTGAAGGCCGGCCAGGACCTGTTGGACCTGGCTGAACCACCTACGGCGGTATTCGCGGCGAGCGACGAGATCGCACTCGGCGTCATGGAGGAGGCCCGCCGTCGCGGTGTCCGGGTGCCGCAGGACCTGAGCGTCGTGGGTTTCGACGACACCTTCCTCGCCGCCCGCGCAACGCCGCCGCTGACCACCGTCGCCCAGCCACTCATGGAGATGGGGCAGCTCGCCGTCCGATCGCTCGCGCAGGTCATCACGAACGACCGGATCGGCACGAGTCACATCGAGCTGGCCACCCGGCTGGTCGTGCGCGGTTCCGCATCCCCACTCGACTCGGATCGCTGACCGCGCTTGGTCACCGCGGCTCACATCGGTCGGAGGACCACGGGACCATCCCCCATCGACGCGCGCCGCCCGGAAGTCGCCGAGGTTCGGGTGGAACAATGGGCTCGATCGGTTGCTGCTGTGATCTTTTGAGATTCTGCTCGCGAAGCCAGCGATTCCTTACGCAGCACAGACTCGCGACTATTCGCGGCGGTGACTGGCAAGGCTGGCGATCGAGTCGATGAGAAGAGCTGCGGACCAACTGAAGTCGTCGGTCCCGTGTCCGGAACCGGTGGTGGGGTTGAAGTATTCTCGGAGCCCTGCCCGCTCGGTGAGTCGTCCGATGTCGTCGGTGAGTTTCCTGGCCAATTCGTGGTGGCCGTGGGCCTGCAGTCCGTTGATGAGCAGCCAGGTGGTGTTCAGCCAGGTCGGTCCCCGCCAGTAGCGTTGGGCGTCGTAACGGGGGTCAGTCAGGTCGAAGCTGGGTACGCCGTGGATTGTCTCGTCCTGTGCCCGGAACGCTTCACCGGTCAAGGTTGATATCAGCCCCGAGACAACGGAATCCGGCAGATCGGGCAGGATCAGAGGCAGCAGCCCCGCGACGGTTCGCTCGTCGAGCGCCTGCCCGGTCCGGGCATCTCGGGCATGGAAGATGCTGTGTTGTTCGCTCCATAGCTCCTCGACCATGGCGTCGGTGATGCGCCGGGCTTCGGTTCGATGCGGTGTCGGATCGGTGCCTACGTGTCCGGCTAGGTCGGCCAGCGCTAGCTCCGACCAGGCCCAGAGCGCGTTGAATGCTGGGTCGAGGACCAGGAACTCGCCTTCGGCTCGGACCCAGTCGTCATCGTAGTGATGGTCCCGGTAGGCCAGAGCCAGTCGGATGTAGCGCGCATAGTCTTCGTCGGTGGGACGCTCGCCGGCGCCGGCGTGGGCAAGGTCTTGGCGGGTGTAGGTGTTGAACAACCCGAGATCGGCGGGTACGGCGTGCAACGGGGCGTCCCACGCGGGTGAGTTGTCCAACCCGGTCTCCCAGGGGTGCACCACGGCGGCGAGGTTGCCCCGGTCGAGGACCGTCCGGCGTTGCCGGAGGTAGCCACTCTGCGCCACCAGCCGGGGGTAGATCCGCTCGGCGAAGGACTGTGCCCGGACGCCCAGGCGTCGGGTGAGAGCAGCGGCCGCATGGGCGTGTACGGGTGGCTGGACGATCCCGGACGTGGCCACCGGGGGACTCCCGTCCTGTGCCGCGGACCGCCAGAATGACGGACCCGGGAAGTAGGCTTCATCGGAGACCGCTGGGTTGAAGACGATGTGCGGGATCCGCCCGTCGAGCCACTGGCCCCCGCACAGGCTGAGGAGCTCGATCGCGGCCCGCCGCGGGAAGCAATGCTGCAGTCCCAGGGCGATGAACGCGGAGTCCCAACTCCATTGATGCGGATACAGCCCTCGGGAGGGCACTGTCGAGTTGCCCCGCCAGTTGGTGAGCAACACCGTCATCGCCTTACGGAGCAGCTGATCACCGTCGCCCGACGTCAACTCCGGACTCATGTCCATGCCAGTTGGCGCAGCCGTGCGACGGCTACGGGCAGCACCTCGTCCGCCGGCCCCGACAGGCGGCACTCGAAGGCATGCTCATCGGTGTAGGACGCGGTCCAGATCGCGTCGAGCAGGGCGGACCAGTCCAGGTGACCGGCGCCAGGTTCGAGTCGATTGCTGTCGCTCAGCTGGACGTGCTTGAGCCACGGTCCGGCGTCGACAAAGGCCTTCAGTGGGTCGGTCTCCTCGATGTTCATGTGGTACGTGTCGGCGGCGATGCCCAGGTGCTGCGAGCCGATCTCCTCGCACAAGGCCTGAGCCTGACCCAACGTGTTGATCATGTGGTTCTCGTAGCGATTCAGCGGTTCCAGCGCGATCACCACCCCCTCCCGTGCGGCGTGGTCGGCCAGCCGCCCGAAGGCGTCCACCAGTATCGCGTGATCCTCGGCTGCGGATCGGGGCGAGACGAACGGCGGCAGCCGGGAGCTGAACATGCCGTAGGAGGCGGGAGTCATGGCCAACCGGCCGCCGATCGCGGCCATCACACTCAGCTGGGAGGCCATCTGCGTATACGCGTCAGCTCGCTTCTCGGCATCGAAATCACCGACGAAGTGCAGCATCTCCACGCACACGGTGGGCATCGGCACCCCGGCGGCGGCGGCGGCCTTCAGATCAGGCAGCCGAGCCTCGAAGGCACCGTGGCCGGCGCCACGCAGCTCGATCGCGTCGAACCCGAGCCGCTGAGCGTGCTCCCACTTGGCGAGCATCGTGTCGCCCCGCAGATACTGCTCCTGCACCGCCAGCCGGATCTGGTGCCTCACGTCGCCTCCTCTGCGAAGTCGAGCACCACCTGAAGCAGGTCATCAGGCGGTTTGTCGATCAAGCGGTATGCCTCGGCGGCATCACGGGCCGGGATCACGTGGCTGACCAGGGGCAGCGGATCGATGCGTCCGGCGGCACACAAGGCCATCACGGTCTGGTGCAGTCGTTCCCTGGTCCAGCGGGCGCTGAGCGCCGGGGGTACTGCCCCGATCTGAGAGGCGACGATGCTCACCCGATTGTGGTGGAACTCCTCGCCGAGGACCAAGGCGGTGGCCGGTCCTTGGTAGAACCCGGCGGCCACCACGGTGCCGCCCACCCCGGCCACCCGGATCGCCTGGTGCAGCGCCGGGTAGGCGCCGGTCAGCTCGATCACGCGGTCCGGTCCGCGCCCGCCGGTCTGCTCTCTCATCAGCAGCGCGAGATCCCCTTCCTGCGCGGGGTATACCCGGGCACCGAGCTGTTCGGCCAGCGCCAGTCTGTGTGGCATGGTGTCGACGGCCAGCACGTCAGTGCCCTGCGCCATCAGCAACTGCGTGGCGAGCAGCCCGATCACTCCCAGGCCGAAGACCGCCACATTCTCCCCGACGCAGGCTCCTGAGGCCAGCACGGCGTTGAGCGCCACAGCCCCGACGCGGTCGAAGGTGCCCACGATCGGGTCGAGCCCTCCGGGCAGTTGGTGACCGGCCAGCCGGGCGGCCGGCAGCACGGCATGCGACCGATGGCCCCAGATGCCCCACACCACGTCGTCGACGGCAACACCTTCGGTTCCCGAGCCGACGGAGTCGACCACGCCGACCTCGGAATAGCCCCACACGTCCACCGGATAGGTGAAGGTGGCCTGACCGGGCAGGAACAGTCCCAGGGTGGGGTCCCACTGTTTCTGCAGGTAGGGATTGCTGCCGCGGTAGGTGGCGAGCTCGGTGCCGGCGGAGATCCCGGAGTACAAGGTCCGCACGGCCACTTCGTCTGGGCCGGGTTGAGGGGTCGGGTAGTCGCGTATCTCGACCTGGTGCGGCTGGCTGAGCTGGACCAGGTAGGCCATCTACTTCTCAGCTCCCGCCGTCAGCCCGCCGGTGAGGAGTCGTTCGGTGGCGAAGAAGATGATGATGATCGGCAGCGTCAGCACGACCGATCCGGCCATCAGCACTGTGGTGGGAACCTCGACGCTGCCCGACAGCTGGGACAGGCCGAGGGACACGGTCCAGCGTTCCCGCCGGTCGACCAGGAACAGCAGGGCGAACAGGAACTCGTTCCAGGCGATCATGAACACGAACAGTCCGGTCGACATGATCGACGGCATCGCGAGCGGCAGGCTGATCTTGCGGAGCACCCCGAGCCGGGTCAGCCCGTCGACCATGGCTGCCTCTTCCACCGACTCGGGCACTGTCTCGAAGTAGTTGCGGAGCATGTAGATCGCCACCGGCACCGTCTGCGCGGTGTAGACGATCACCAGACCGACCAGTGAGCCGCGCAGCCCTATCCGGGTGAAGCCGACGAAGAGTGGGATCGCCATCAGTATCGCCGGGAACAGGTAGGCCGCCAGGAAGATCCCGCTGACTTGTCGCCGTCCGAAGAACGGCAGCCGAGCGATCGCGTAGGCGCCGGGAATACCGATCAGCAACGCCAGAGCAACCGACGCCAACGCAACCATGCCGCTGTTGGCCAGAAAGGTGCCGAAGCCTTGACCGCCGTTCGCGGTGGAGGTCAGCACGTCGACGTAGGTCTGCAGAGTGAACTCCGACGGGCTGACCCACAGCGAGCCCGGGTCCTGCAACAACGCGTCGATGGGCTTCACGCTCAGTAGCGCCATGTAGTAGAACGGCACCAGTGTGGCCAGCAGGAATCCGACGATCACGACCCACCGCAGGATGCCGAACCCGCGTCGCTGTGCCCGGTCCCAGGTGAGGGGCGGCTTCCGCCGCGGCTCCGGCGCCACGACTGGTGTACTCGGCCGGCTGGCGGTCGAGGTGCTCATGCCTTCTCCCCCCTCCGCCGCAGTATGAGCAGGTAGACCGCGAGCAGGACCACCAGCACCAGCGCCATCAGCACCGACTGGGCGGCGGCGGTGCCGACGTTGCGTTGCACGGTCAAGAACGTGTAGATCTTCACGCTGGCCACACCGGTGCCGGCGGCACCACCGGTCAGCAGGAAGATGTCGTCGAACTCGTTGAACGTCCAGATGGTGCGCAGCATGGCCAGCAGCGCGATGATCGGCACCAGCTGGGGGAAGACGATGTGCCAGAAGTTCTGCCATGGGGTCGCACCGTCGACCAGCGCTGCTTCCTCAGGCTCGTAGGACATGGCTTCCAGCCGCGCCATCAAGAACAAGAAGGCAAACGGGAAATAGCGCCATCCCTCGAACACGATGACGGTCAGCAACGCCGTTGGAACCGGAATCTCCAAACCGAACAGGCTCACTTCACCGCGGGCTTGGGACAGGAACGGTATCGGCCTCTCCCAGCCGAGGAAGCGCTGTCCGAATACGTTGACGATGCCGAACTGGGGGTTGAGCATCGTCCTCCAGATGAAGGTGACGGCGACCACCGGGGCTACATAGGGCAGCAGCATGGCGGCCCGGACGAATGTCCGCCCCCGGAACGGTCGACGCAGCGCGATCGCCACCAGCACCCCGAGACTGATGGCGAGCACGACCGAACCAACCGTGTAGACGAAGGTCACCACCAGGCTGGCCCAGAAGGCGCCTGACCCCAGAACACGCTCGTAGTTGGCGAGCGTCAGCGGCTGGAACAAGGGAGCGGTGCCCACATCGATCAGTCGCAGCCGCTGGAACGAGATCAAGACCGACCACAGCAACGGAATGATCACGATGACCACCACGATGACCAGAGTGGGCGACATCAGCCACACGCCGAGGCGGGCCTCCCGCTGGCGAAGCGTGCGTCGCTTTCCCATCGGGGCGGCCGCCCGTCGAGGTTCCACGGTTACGGCCATGGCCGCCTCCTTCTCTGGGCGCAGACTGGACTAGACGCCGAGGTCGCTCTTCACCGTCTCGGCCGCCACCTGAGCCTCCTCAGTGGCGTCCACCGTGCTGATATCGGAGTTGATCATGAGCGCCAGACTCTGCGGGACGATGAACTGTCCGGCTACCACGGCAGCCAGCTGACCCTGTCCCACGTCGAACCCCCAACGGCGGAAGGAGTCGGGACTGGCCGCGATGGCCGCCAACACCTCCGGCGGGTAGGTCGCCGCCAGCGGCTCCTTGCGGTCCACACCAGCCGCTAGCTTCGCCCACGCCTCGGCGTACAGGTTCGGGTCGCCCGCGGTGCCGGAGCGTACCGGAACCTTGCCCTCCGGGGCGATCGCCAGCCAGTCGACGTAGCCGTCGCTCATCATGTACTCCACCAGCTCCTGCGCCCGCGGTGAGGCATCCCGAATCACGTTCCAGGACACGATCTCGCCGTAGGCCGCCGGTGTCTGGCCCGACGGTCCCGCCATGGTGGTGAGGATGCCGGTGTTCTTCGCCAGCCACTTGGGATCGTCGCGACACTCCGCGCAGGTGGGCAGTGCGTCGTCGCGCAGACCAGCCAGCTCATCGAGCATGAACGAGGACCAGATCACCATCGCAGCCTCGCCGGCGAAATAGTTGGCCCGGGTGGTGTCGGCATCCTGGTTGCCGGGCGCGGAGGCGGTCTTGATCAGGTTCGCGAAGTAGCCGAAGGCCTCCTGACACTCCGGGCTGGTCAACGTGATGTCGGCAGACTCGTTGACCAGCTGACAGTTGTTGGCCAGAGCGATCTGCTCAAACGTCTGCTGGGTGAAGGAGTCGGCCGGTGCCGTGCCCGCCACGATGCCGACCTGCCTGCCCTTGTGCAGGGCCGTGGCCGCCTTCTCGATGTCGGCGTAGGTCTTCGGCACCGGCAGACCCGCGGCGGCGAAGAGGTCCTTGCGGTAGAACAACAGCTGGGCGAAGCCGTCGCTCGGAACCGACAGCTGACGCCCATTCTCACTGGTCAGCTCCAACGCCCGAGACGAGAAGGTTTCCGGCCCCAGGTCAGTCACGATCTTGCTGGCCGCCTCGGTGTTCAACAGCCCGTCGGTGAGTAACTGGCTCATCCCGTTCAATGACAACGCCCCGATCAGATCGGGCAGATCCCCTGCCGCCGCAGCTGAGGTCAGCACGGTGACGAGCTGATCCTCACCGACCGCCACCAGCTCCACGGTCGCACCGTTCTTCGCCGCCCAACCGTCCATGATCTTCTTCTGATCCGCGACCCGGTCGGCCTGGTCCTCTGTGGTCCAGACGGTCAGCAAATTCGGGTCATCCGGCTGGTCCGACGGACCGGAGCAGCCCGCCACCACCAGCAGGGAAACCACCGCCACAGCGGCGAGCAAACGGACTGAGCGCACAACCGTCTCCTTCGTTGAAGACGAGGAGCCGGCCCTGCGCTGTCAAGGTCTGGGACGAGCCACCGGCCTATCGCAAACATTCAAGTCGTATTTACGATGTATAGCAATAGCATGTCGCGCAGCAATATCAGAAGCGATCGCCGCCGGTGAGGCGCAGCGGCTGGGCATGGTCGACGAGATCCATTCCCAAGCCGACCTCATCGCGGCGGCGCGTCGGATCGCAGGCAAGATCGCCGGCAACACTTCGACTGCCGTGCAGGCGGCCAAGCAGGCCGTGCGACTGGGGACGGGACGCCGATCGAGCAGGCGATCGCGATCATGAGGGAGGCGCACTGGCGCTCGGCCGTCCACCCCCGACCGCGCCGAAGATAGCGGTGGTTCGGGCAACGACACGCTCCTCACTTCACACCGTGGACTGTCACCGGATCGAGTGACCATTCAATATCGACGACGGAGCTCGCAGTGCTGGGCAGAACCCGTGAGGTGACGAGGAGGAACGGGGGCATCGAGCACGCTGTTGAACTCGATGCCCCCGGCTCTCCGGAAGAGGAGTCCTGAGCAGCAGGTGCCCGCCGGTGATCACGTCTGGTCAGGCTTTCCCGGAGTCTGGGTGGGTCTTGCACTGGCCGTCCAGCCGTGCGGCACAGCGGTGCGACACAGGGGGACATGGTGGCCTCGTGGAGGTCGTCAGGTCGAGGCAGCCTCCCGGGGATTCGAACGTGAGGTTCGACGCCGAGGTCCGGGGCGCCATCAGAGGAGCTCAATCTACTCCGTGGTGCGCATCGTCGCCAGTCACCGGAGCGACCAACCCTCTGTCCCGCATCTCCACCCCCCGGTGGACACTCGAGGCAAGGTCAGGTCGAGGTGCGGATGCTCGGCCGGTATTCGCTGCGCCAAGCCCGGCCACGGGCGATGCGTGGTGACAGGGTTGTGCTCATGGGCTGGGAGGCGTGTTCACCGTGATCTGGGCCGACATGGCCGAGCGACGGGCGCGGCTGCGGGCGCTGGTCGCAGCCCAGAAGGATGGCGGCGGTGGTCCGGCTTCTTCGTTGTTGTCCGCTATTTGTGTGGTGGCCGGTCGGGAACTGGGGGCGACTGGAGCAGGTGTGATCATGATGACGGAGGCGGGCTGGCGCGGGGTGGCGGCCTCCGGTCCCTTCACGGAGGGACTGGAGGAGCTGCAGGTGCTCTGCGGAGAAGGTCCCTGCATCGACGCACTCCTGCTCGGGCACCCGATTCTCGTTGAGGACCTGGAGGATCGCGTGTGGGGAGATTGGACCGGTTACGCACCCTCGGCTCAAGCCGCTGGTGTCCGGGCGGTGTTCGCGTTCCCGATCCAGATCGGGGCGGCGCGTCTGGGGGCGCTCGACGTCTATCGTCCGGATCCGGGACCGTTGACCTCGGGGGAGCTCGCCGACGGATTGATCTTCGCTGACTTCGCCCTGAACGCCTTGCTCGACGGGCAGCAGTCAGCCCCGCCGGGACAGTCGGCTCCCGATCTGGAGGACGCCTTCGACTATCGGATCTACCAGGCGCAGGGCATGGTGAGCGTCCAGTTGACGATCGGTTTGGTGGAGGCGATGAGCCGACTGCGTGCCTACGCGCTGGTCAGTCAACTTAGGCTTGGTGATGTCGCTGACCGGATCCTGTCTGGGACGCTCCAGCTGGACGGAGATGACTCATGACGGGCGCGCCGACCGATTCGACACTGCACTCACGCGAGAGGATCACGATGAGCCCTTCGACAGAAGCTTTCGCTGCGGTCATCGCCGAGGTGGCCGACACGCTGGTCGACGAGTTCGATCTCATCGACTTCCTCCACTCCGTCACCCAGCACACTGCCGACCTCGTCGGTGCAGCGGCTGTCGGGCTGATGCTGGCGGACGCGGGAGGAGATCTCCAGTTCGTTGCCGCCTCGCAGGAGGCGGCGGAGATGCTCGAGATCTTCCAGATCCAAAACCGCGAGGGCCCTTGCCTGGAGGCGTTCCAGACCGGGACGCCGGTCGCTAGTGCAGACCTGACCAAGGAGATGGTTCGCTGGCCCAGGTTCGCCCCGCTTGCCACGGCCGCCGGCTTCGGCACGGTGCAGGCAATGCCGATGCGGCTGCGGGACAACACCATCGGCGCACTCAACGTGTTCACGGTGACCGAGCGGCAGCTGAGTGTCACCGACCTGGCCGTGGTTCGCGCGTTGGCTGATGTCGCGACGATCAGTCTCCTGCAGGAACGTGCTATCCAGCGGGGCGCGCTGCTGGCTGAGCAGCTGCAGAAAGCGCTGACCAGTCGGATCATCATCGAGCAGGCCAAGGGCGCACTCGCCCAAGCTCGCGGAATCACCGCCGACGCCGCGTTTCAACGGATTCGATCGCACGCACGGCGTCACCACCTCACCATCGCTGACGTTGCGCGGATGTGCGTGACCGACCCGAGCGGCGTTCCCGGTCTGATGCGGTAGACGGAGGCGTCGACGACGAGGACGTACCGACCCGATGTCGGTCGAGCCCTAGGTCGCGACGGTGGCGAGCGCGCGGGCAGGGGCAGTCAGCCCCATCCCCGAGCTCGCGCCGGTCACCATTGCCACCTGCCCGCGGAAGTCCAAACTGACGCTCATGCTCCCGCCTGCGGGGCGGATGCGGTCGGGAGTGACTCCTGCTCTCCGGTTGCTGCCCAGCTGGCGAGAAGGCGAAGGGCGTCAGCGCTGCTGGACCCGGGTTCCGCGGTGTAGATCTGCAGTTTCCAGCCCGGGTCGGCGGGCAAGTCTGTGCTTTCGAACAGCAGGTGAAGGTCGCCGGCGATGCGGTGGTGGAAGTGCTTCTCCCCGGTGTCGTGCCGCCGGACATCGTGAGCGGCCCACCGGACGCGGAACTCCTCACTCAGCGTGGACAGCTGCCCGATGAGGTCCTGGAGGTCGGGGTTGTGAGGATCGCGGCCGGCTTCGGCGCGCAGAATTCCGACGATCTGGTCGGCCGTGAGGTCCCAGTCCGGGTAGAAGTGCTCGGCATGGTTCCGGGCGAGGAAGGCGTAGCGGGAGATGTTGACCGGATGCGGCTGAGTGGCGTAGGCGTCGACGTACAGGGCCCGACCGAGGAGGTTGGCGGCGATGATGTCCATCCGTCCGTTCCGGACCAGCGCGGGTCCACCGACGATCGCGTCGAGGGTGTACTGCAGGCTCCGCCGCACCACCGGCCGCCGGTTGCTGCGGCGGGATCGCCGCCGCGGACCCGGGTCGGCCGCGCGGGCGAGATGATGCAGGTGGTCACGCTCGGCCTCGTCCATCAGCAAGGCATCCGCGATGGCCCGCAGGACGTGGTCGGAGACGCCGGTCAGGTCGCCGCGTTCCAAACGGGTGTAGTACTCGACGCTGACCCCGGCGAGGAGGGCGACCTCGGTGCGGCGCAGCCCGGGAACGCGGCGGTTCGGCCCGGGCGCGAGCTGCACCTGGTCGGGGCGGACCTTCGCGCGTCGTGAGGTGAGGAACTCACGGACGTCGTCGCGGTTCTGGCGGGCCATGTCAGCGACCCTACGAGCGGTTGCCGTCCCGTGGGGGTCTCTGCTGGTACCTGTTTCAGCAGGGACTCCGAACACCGGCACGGATGCGCTTCGATGAAGCTGGAGGTCGATCCGCGGCCCCCGCGCTTCCCTGAGAGATCGTCCCTTGCCGCACTCACCCGCCGCTGCGTTGGTCGATACCGGGCGACTCTCGACCGGGTCGGCCCTTGACCAGAGGGAGCCTCATGCTTCCTGAACGCCCCCCAGCAGTCGACCCGGATCCGCGCGACGCACCGGTCAGCAGACGGTCCGCGGCCAGTCCGCTGCCCAATGGACCGCATGCGGGGATTGTGATCACCATCGCCTCGATGGGGTTCTTCTTGATCACGCTGGACATCTCCATCGTCAACGTCGCCCTCGCGCAGATCCGCGCCGAGCTCGGCGGCGGCACCGTCGGGCAGCAGTGGATCATCGACGGCTACACCCTGGTGTTCGCTGCGCTGTTGCTGTTCGCCGGCAACCTGGCCGACCGGATCGGCGCCAAGAAGGCGATGGCGCTCGGCATCGCCATCTTCGGGGTCACCTCGGCCGCCTGCGCCTTCGCCCCCACGACCGGGCTGCTGATCGCTGCCCGCTGCGCCCAAGGGGCCGGTGCGGCGATCATGCTGCCCGCCTCCATGTCGCTGGTTCGGGAGACCTTCCCCGACCCCGCCCGGCGGGCCAAAGCGCTCGGGGTGTGGGCCGTCGGCGGTGCGGTCGCCGGGCTCGTCGGCCAGCCGCTGGGCGGCTTGTTGACCACGTTCGACTGGCGGTGGGTGTTCACCATCAACCTGCCGGTCTGCGCCGGCATGCTCGCGTTCCTCACGGTGGTCGCCCCGTCCCCGACCCGGCCGACCCCGTTCGACTGGGCCGGCCAGATCCTCGCCGTCATCGGCTTGTCCGCCCTCGTCTACGGGCTGATCGACGGCGGCCATGCCGGCTTCGGCTCCCCACCCGTCGTCACCGCACTGACCGTTGCCGTCGTTGCCTTGGTCGGGTTCGTGATCGTGCAGTCCCGAGTCGCGCACCCGATGATGCCGCTGGACCTCTTCCAGGCCCGCGGGTTCCGGTTGGCGTTGCCTGTCGGTTTCGCGTTCATGGTCGGCAACTACGGCAACGTGTTCGTGGTCAGCCTGTTCCTGCAGCAGGAGCTCGGGCTGCCCCCGTTACAGGCCGGTCTGGTGTTCTTGCCGTCGGCGTTCTTCGCGATTGCCGCCAACCTGGCCTCCGGGCCGATCACGAACCGGTACGGCGCCCGCCTGCCCGTGGTTGCCGGGCTGTCGTCGATGGCGGTCGGGCTCGTCGCCTTGCTGGTCACCGCCCCACTCGGCCATGCCTGGCTGATCGCGCTCTGTGTCATTCCCATCGGCGCCGGCGGCGCCTTGGCGATGCCGTCGGTCACCGGCGTCGTCCTGGAGGGCGTGCCCGCCCGGCAGGCCGGCACGGCCAGCGCGGTCTTCAACACCTTCCGCCAAGTCGGCGGAGCCGTCGCCATCGCCGTCTTCGGGGCCCTCATCGCCCACCCCGACCACGTCGTCCAGGGGCTGCGGGTCAGCCTCGCCATCGCGGCCACCCTGTTGCTGCTCGCCGCCCTCAGCAGCCTCCGGATCCAGCCCCGCGCCACCACCTGACCGAGACCGAGGTCCAGCAGCTCACCGAGGCGTCCTCAACCATCAAGATCGAAGGGGGTCGCTACCCCGACTTCCTCGAAGCCCAGACCAACCTCTGAGCCCCGGTCCCGAGCGGAACGATCTCAGAGCGGATCAGTGCAACTGATGCTGCCGGGCCGGCTCTTCCACACACCGATCCGCCCGAAGACTCGACTTCCCGATCTTCGAGCGCAGCGTGAGGCGGTGTTGGCGGGATCACTGAACCGGACCCACAGATCTGCTCTCCGCACAACGGTCGTGGGCCGACATGTCCACCTCGCTGTTGAGTGCAGTCCGTTCCTGAGAGAGACGCTGCATGTGCGGATCGCCTTGTACGAACCTCACGTCCTGAAGCACCGGGTCAGTGGTGGGCCAGCTCCCTCCGGATCTCGCGCCTCGCGTCCGCGTAGACCACCGCCTCAACGACCAGCGCAACGACCAGGATCACGGCCAGAATGATCAACTGCCCCAGCGCCGGCACCGGTCCGACGGCGAACCCGGCGACCAGCAGCACCGCAGACGTACCCAACCGGACCACCGACAGCGCGTGCACGGTGATCCACTTGAAGAGCACGTGGCCCAGCAGATAGATGATCACACCCCCGAACAGCGCGGCCAGCGGCACCCCTTTGAGCGGGTCGCTCAGGGTGTGGTGCTCGGTGTCGCTGACGTACTCGAGCACCTTCTTGAGGCCGAGGGCGACGAACACCACGCCGATGATCAACGGCAGATGGGCGAAGGTGTACGCGTTCCGGCCGAGCCGTGGGCGGGTCTCGATCGGCTCGACGCTGAGGGCGTGCTCCCCCTGCAGGGCGCTGACATCGAAGTAGGCCCACCACATGACCGAGGCCACCAGCAGGCCGAAGACCGAGGCCACGACGATCGCCCAAGAGATCGGTCGTTCGGCTACGCCGACCCCGATCGCCACGATCGACTCGCCGAGCGCGACGATCAGGATCAAGCCGTGTCGCTCGGCGAAGTGGCCGGGGGCTGGGAGTCGCCAGTTCGATCCGGCCAGTGCCGTGCCGAGGTAGTCGACGGCGAGCGCTGCCACCCAGAGGGTGGTCTGCATCCAGCCGGTGAACTGTGACGCGACCACCAACAAGATCGTTGCTCCGAAGACGCTCGGGGTGAAGCGGAGCAGCTGCCGCTTGAGCATGTCGTCGTCCCCGGCCAAGAAGAAGAACATGCCGAGGTGCATCAGTCGGAAAACCAGGTAGCAGACGGCGAGGACGAGCGGGGCGAGCAGGCCGCCCGTCCCGTCGTCGAAAGCTTCGGGGATGCATAGGGCGATCAGGAACATCGCCGCCATCGCGACGAGCATCAGCGCCTTCATGGTGGCCTGGTCTGGACTCGCCACGTTGGCGATCCACGCGTAGCCGATCCACGACCACCAAAGCAGTAGCACGATCAGCGTGCCGTGAAGCACGCCGATCCACGTCAGGTCGTCGGCCATGAAGGCCGTCACCTGGGTCAACGCGAAGACGAAGACCAAGTCGAAGAACAATTCCAGCGGCGCCACGCTGGCCTGCTCGGTGCCGTGTCGAACTGCGGGATGTGGTGCCTGCATACCGACATTCTGCCGTCAAGACCCCGTCCCGATGATCGAGGGCGAACCGGTCACACCATCTGCAGAACACTGCCATCTCCGCGCATCCGACCAGTCGGCCTCTCCTAGGTGACTCTGATGTCTGAGTAGCCGTGCCGCAAGCCGGTCCGCTGGTGACGACGGGCGGCACCACCTTCCCGAGGAGCGGTGGAGATTCGCTGGCGACGGGTTCATTCGACGACGGGCTGCGCGAACCGATTGCGGGCCTCACTGGGTGACAGGCCGTGACGTTCCTGCTAGTCGGATACGCGGCGCCGTACCAGCACCTGGAGCGACGTTTCGGTGCACGCCGATCCGGCTAAGGATGACGGCAGATCCCGCTCGAGGAGCGGCTGGGGCCCGGGGGATGCTCAGTGCCAGTGCCTGGTGCGGGGACGGGCTCGATGAGGTGACCGATTGAGGAGAGCGAGTAATGACGGTGGAAGTAGTACGACTAGGCGACAGCGGCTTGAAGGTCTCGCAGATCACCCTCGGATGTATGAGTTTCGGTGGCGGTTCCGGCCGCCACTCCTGGGCGATCGGCCAGGACCAGAGCCGAGTGATCATCAAACAGGCCCTCGACGCCGGCATCACCACCTTCGACACCGCCAACGTGTATTCGAAGGGACGCTCCGAGGAGATCACCGGCAAGATCCTCGGCGAGCTCGTCGACCGCGACGACATCGTGGTCGCAACCAAAGTGCACGGCGAGATGCGTCCCGGCCCCTATGGGCACGGCCAGTCCCGCAAGGCGATCTTGGCCGAGATCGACAACAGTCTGCGCCGGCTCAACATGGATTACGTCGACCTCTACCAGATCCACCGCTACGACGCGGAGGTGCCGATGGAAGAGACGATGGAGGCGCTGCACGACGTCGTCAAGGCCGGCAAGGCACGCTACATCGGCGCCTCCTCGATGTGGACCTGGCAGTTCCAGGCG